>JACDCD010000133.1 GCA_013694625.1 Actinomycetota bacterium
GCGCGGGAGCGACCTCGAGGAGGGCGAGAGCCAGGGCCTGCCCGTGTGGAGCCGGCACGTGGGCGACCCCATTCTCGAGAGCAACATCACGCGCCGCGTGGACTTTGCCCTGTTCATGGTGGAGGCCCTCGAGAACGACGAGCTCGTCCACGAGGCCCCGGCGATCGTCGGCCGCCAGACGCCCTCGGCGCTCGCGCACGCCGCCAACCAATGAACTCTTCAGTGCGCCGCATGCCTCACGTGACGCAATGCCGGGCGTACAGACGAGTACGGCTTGCCCCCATGTTCTCGAACCCGGGAACCCGACAAGCCGCAGCGGGTCGGCGACCTGCTCCAGCCGCTGCCGACCGAGAGACATTTCATGGGAGTAACGCTGCGATTAAGCTAGGGCACCAGAAGGCGCTGCCCTTGGGTGACGCGGATTAGCCGATCCCGGGGAGATCGATAATCCCGCCGTCCCTTGCCGCCTCGATCGGGAACCCGTAGTCCACCTGACAAGACCGCAGGATCTCGTCCATCTGCTCGTCGGTTCGGTTCGGGGCGTGGTGGAACAACAGCACTTTGCCTGCGCCGCAGGCTTCTCCCAGCCCGAGCGCATACTCGGCCGCAGAGTGGCCCAAGAAGGACAGCTCAGCGAACTCTTTGGCGGTGTGTTGACTGTCGTGGATGAGCAGGTCCGTCTTCGTTACCAGAGCGCGAGCTGCCTCGTGATACTCACCCAACCCCGCCCCCCCACCTCCAAAAGCAATGGGGCTGTGATCTGACATGTACGTGATGGTCGCCGTGCCATCCGAGATCCGATAGCCGAAAGTGCGGCCGCCCTTGTGAGGGATCTCCAGGGCTGCGACCGAGAATCCTTCGAACTCGTGGTTGCCTGGCTGGAGGGCGCCAAAACTCCACTTTCCCCGGAGCTCAACGGGACTAATCGGGAAAAAGGGTGGCGACACCATGCGCTCCAACACCTCGATCGGGTCGCCCTGGGCAGGCATGAACAGATCGACCCGTGCGTCTTCGTTGTCCCCTGCGGAAAAGAACGGGAGACCCTGCATGTGATCCCAATGAAGATGCCCGAGAAGAAGGGTTCCTACGAACGGCGCGCCGTCCAGTAATGGGGTGACTTGGCGCAGACCCGTTCCCGCGTCCAAGAGCAACCTTGGAGGTTCGTCGTCGTGGGCGAGGGCAACACATGATGTGTGCCCCCCGTAACGCACGAACTCGGGCCCCGGGGCCGGTGTGGAACCTCTCACGCCGCCGAGGAACAACCGCATTGGTCTCCTTCCATTGCCATACAGCCGCTAGATGGGGCCAACGGTAACCGGAAGCCACTTGGAGGACGGGCATTGTCCGGCGCTCCGATCAAGGGCGTCAGGGGCCTGGCCTGCCCGTCCATCCCACCCCAACACATGCAGCGATCGGGGCCCTGGGTGCCGATGGAACCGGTTGCCATCTCGGCTGGGCCTATATGATTGGCCCACTGTCGTGATCGAGGGGGAAGGACTAGCCAAGGTGCCCACGGAAAAGGAACTGATCGACCAACTCGGCTCCGTGTACCTCTTCGAGGGCCTTTCCGAGAAGGATCTGAAGGCGCTGATCGGAAGGGCATCAGAAGTAGAGCACTCGGCCGGTCACAAGATCGTGACAGAGGGCCGGGGTGGAGTTGGATTTCATCTGATCCTGGAAGGGCATGCACAGGTGCTCGTGCACGAGCAGAGTCGCGGGTGGCTGGGCCCAGGCGACTACTTCGGTGAGATGTCCCTTATCGACGGACAACCCCGCTCTGCCACGGTTCGCTCCGACACTCCGGTGCGGACGCTGTCAATGACCTCGTGGGACTTTCAACCCCTCCTGGACGATCCTGTAATCACCAAGAAGCTGCTCCTTGGAGTGTGCAAGCGGTTGCGCTCGGCAGAAGGGGTGTCTCAGAGCTAGTCTCCGACCCCCAGCCAGCATCCGCCTCCAACTTCCTGTTTCCCATTTGGCCACCTCGCCCGCAACGGCGGAGTTGGTGGTCGTGCGGACGGATATGTTTTGACACGGTTGGGACGCCTGACTCCCTCCGAGCCCGCTCTAGGGTGCAACCCCTATGACCACGAGTATCCAGGACATCGTCTTGGTTGCCCTTATTCTCTTCGGCGGAACGTTGATCAGATCGACGTTCGGTTTCGGCGATGCATTGTTTGCGATGCCGCTCATGTCGCTCGTCATCGGGGTTGGCTCTGCAACCCCGGTGATGGGTTTGGTTTCGCTAATGGTCGCCGTGGGTGCACTTGTCCTCTCCCGGCGCCACCTCGATATGGCAGCAATCAAGCGTCTGCTCGTGGGTAGCATGGTGGGCATACCAGTGGGGGTGTTGCTGCTCAAACGCGTGGAGGAGCAGTTGCTACGGCTTGGCCTGGGGGCTTCGGTGATCGTATTCGGCCTCTATATGCTCAGCTCGCCGCGTATGCCGGAGTTGCGGGATCGCAGATGGGCGTTTCCATTCGGCTTCTTATCCGGGTGTCTCGGCGGCGCCTACAACATCGGTGGCCCCCCCATCGTTCTGTACGGAGCAATGCGCCGATGGCCTCCCGCCCGCTTCCGCGCAACGCTGCATGGAGGCTTCCTGCCTGCGAGCATCGTGATTGCACTGATACAGGGTCTCGGCGGGCTTTGGACCGGCAGGGTGCTGACCTTGTTTGCTTTCTCGATCCCCTCCCTCGGACTGGCGATGCTCCTGGGAGAGAAACTGGTGCGGCGCACCGACCCCGCCAGATTCGAGCGCTACCTCTCCATCGTTCTCGTGGCCCTGGGCATACTGCTGATCCTGTAGGCCTCACCTCCAGGTGCTCAGATCCCACGCCGAGGGGCCGGGCGACCTCGAA
>JACDCD010000029.1 GCA_013694625.1 Actinomycetota bacterium
CCCTTTTCGGACTTATTGCCTTTGCCCTCTATCCGGGATTGGTGGCGCTGGATCTGTTGGTGCCTTAGACATGAAAGGGAGGCCCGCTATGGGTTTGCGCATCTGCGTGTGGTTGGTTTCGATGATGGATGAGGAACGGGGCGATGTTCCCGGTTGGGTTTTGATCATGCTGATGACCAGTGCGTTGGTAGTGGCAATCTGGGGAGTGGCACGCGGGAGACTCGTTGCAATCGTAGAGACGGCGCTCAACACGGTCTGCGGCAGTTTGGGATGTTGAGCGTTACGGAGCGAGGCTCTGCTCCGCTCGAGGCGGTTTTCGCCATCGCCCTCTTGTTGGTGCTGGTACTGGGCGTAATCGAAGTTGTGTGGGCGCTCTACGGGAGGAACGTCCTGATGTCATCGGCCCACGAGGGAGCGCGAGCGGCACTCGAGTTGGGGCGCAGCTCATCTGACGCCGTGACAATCGCCACCCGCTCGATCGAACGGAGCGCCGGAGGGTTGGTGGACGAGCTCGATGTTGGAGTATGGACGCAAACGCTGGACGGCCGTTCACTTGTACGCGTGGAAGTAAGAGCGATTCTGGCACCCTGGGGACCGATTCCCATTCCGATCCCGGTGAAGTCGGCGGCGACGGTGTCGCGTACGGCGATCCCGGGTCGGAGTTGATGGCCGGTCCGCAGCGCGTTGCCGGCGAGGCCGGAATGGCATTGGTTGAAACCCTCCTCGTTGCCGTCGTCTTCATAGTCCCGTTGATTGGTGTGTTGGGCGTGCTGTCTGATCTGCATCGTGGTGCGCTTGCCGTCAGTGCGGCCGCGCGCGAAGCAGGGTTCGAGGCGGCCCGGTCGGGCAGCGCCGCGCAGGCCGATCTGGTTGTCGACGCCGCCGTCGACGTGGCCTTCTCCGACCACGGCATCGACGCCCGGAGCGCCGATGTCAGGTGGACCGGGGCGCCGGGGCTTGATCGCGGTGGAGTGATCGAGGTCGAGGTGGCATACCCGATCGAAGTGTTACAGCTGCCCTTCATGGGCGGCGTCTCCGAATCGCGCGTCTGGGTGAAGGCACGCCACGTCGCTCGCATCGACCCCTACATGAGCCGCGAATGAGGCGAACACTCGCCGCCCAGTCGGGGCAGCTTTCTGTCCTCGTGCTCGGCCTCGCAATGCTTCTCTTCGCAGTTGCGGGAGTCGCCGTGGATGGAACGCGCGCCTTCTTGCTTCGAAGGTCGCTGCAGAATGCAGCGGACGGCTCGGCACTCGCCGGCGCAGGTGAGGTGGACGTTCACGCCTACTACAGAACGGCGGGGCGCGAAGTTATCCTCGAGCCACTGGCAGCCCGTCGCGCCGCGTTGGAGTGGCTGGCGCGCCGGAGCCTTCCCGCCGAGGCCGCGGTTGCAGCCGACACAGGTGGCTTGCGCGTAAGGTTGGCAGGCCGCATGGATACGAGTTTTCTGGCGCTCATCGGTCTGCGGAGCATTGAGGTCGCGGCCGAGGCGGAAGCCGAGCCGGTGGACTAGCCAAGCGGGGGGCCTGACCGGATGCCCGGGCAGGGTATGTCGGGGATCCTGGGGCGCGTGAAACGGCAGATCCGGAGCAGCTCGAGACCGCCCGGAGCGCGGGGAGAGCCTCCCCGGCGGGTGGGCTGACCATCCCGGGGCGGTTGCGTTGCGCGGTGGTCCGGAAACCCTTGCAGGACAACAAATTTTGCCGAATGCCACAATCGTGCAAAGCCCGGACTATAGGCTTCCTTCGTTAGACCTCCTCCTTGAGGAGGCATCCTTTCTTAAGGGGGTAATGCCTTGAACAAGAAAGAGCTGATTGACTCGGTCGCCAAGGACACCGGGCACAGCAAGAGGAGTGTCCAGGATGTAGTCGACGCCACCGTCGACCGCATTCAGCGCCAGGTCAAAAAGGGCGACAAGGTTACGCTCCCGGGTTTCGGCACCTTCTCCCGCCGTCAACGCGCTGCCCGGACCGCCCGCAACCCGCAGACCGGTGAGGCGATCAAGGTCAAGGCCGCCAAGGTGCCCGGGTTCAAGCCGGGTTCGGCGTTCAAGAGCTACGTATCCGGAGCGAAGAAGAAGTAACCAAGTCGTTCCGGATCGAAACTGAGACCCCGGGCGCGGATGCCCCGGGGTCTCTTCCATTCCGGCCCGGGTATCGTGCGAGCATGAAGAGGAGCATGGGGGGAGGGGCCCACAGGGGCCCGGTGGCCCCGACGCGCCAACGCAGGGCCATCCGCCTCGTCCAAATGCTGATGGTGCTCCTCGGAGCGGGCCTCCTCGTCTACGCGGGCTATACCCTGGGTGTGGCCAGTGGATCCAGGTCTGGCCGGCGCGCCGGCGACCTGGGAGCGGCGACTCCGCCGCCGCTTACCCAAACGCTTGTGCTGGCCGCACTGGGCGCCGGCTCGCTGGGCGCTGCGGTGTCTTTGCAAGGCCCCGGTGATGTCCGCATCCCGACCCCGGCGCGCCTCGAGGAGTTGGCCGGGCGCGCCGAGGCGGCTGCGGTGTCACGCGCCGGGGAAGCGCCGAAGGGAGACTCCGTGTGACGGCTGCCGGGTCCGAGTGAAGGCCTCAGTCTCCCGAGGGCGGTTCTGCCCCGGAGGTCCACGCACGCAGCCCCCGCAGAAGCGTGGCCGTCCGGCCATCCTCTCCCGGGGGGCGCTCCAGAAGGGCCCGGACGTCCGCGGGTGTATCGATATCGAGGGCGAGGCGGGGAAGGGGCAAGATCGAGCAGCGGTGTCCCCGCCGGCGGGCGAGCATCAGATGGGCCTGAAGGCTCGCCGGGCCAAACTGCGGTCGGAAGAGATCTGGAGGGGCCATATAGAGCCCGTTGGTCCCTCCGTCCTGCCCCGAAGGAACCACCACGACATCGGAGGTCGCGCCGGTGTCGAGGAGGTCACGCAGATCGCTTCCAGTGGTCAACGGCACGTCACAGGGCAGTACGGTGACCGACGCGGCACCCGCAGCCCTCACCGCCTCGACACCCTCTTGCAGGGCGGCATTGAGGCCTTCGCCACGATCCCGGACGGCGGCGAAACCCCGGCCGAAGGCCTCCGCCGACAGCTCGGGGTCGTCGGTGACCACCCACCACTCAAGGAAATCTGCTCCTTCACAGAGGTCGAGGGCGTCCTCCCAGAGGGCGCGCGCCACCAGAACCCTTTCCTCGGGCTCGAGTTCGGCTCCCAGCCGTGCTTTGGCGCGGCTGAACCGCTTCACGGGCAAAAGACCGGCATCCATGCCCCCAGAGTAGGGTGAACCACACTGAGGCCGGGTGAAAAGGCGTGGTCTAGGCTGCGCTGTCCCTTTCGCAGCCCGAGCATTTGAACGCCCTGGAGGGCCCTGTTCCCCACCCTTTGACAGGCACGAAATCGCCTTCGATCACAGGCCTCACCTCACCGCACCACGAGCATCGAGCGCTCATGCCCTCGGGGTAGCGGCCTTCGAGGATGTCGGTTCTGGCTAGATGTGCTTCCGGGTCACTGATTTTTCGCATACCGCCATTGTAGCCAACAACGTCAACCGACCTGAAATTGACCTTTCTAGGGCCCAAAAAGGGTTCGTCCGGGTAATCAGTCGGTCAGCTCGAAGTGGCGAACGATGGGATTCTCCTGGAAGAGCTCCCTCAGCTCCGAAACCGCGTCGGCGTATTCGGGGCTCGCGGTCGCCTGTTCGATGGCCGCCACGGAATCCCATCGCGAGATCGCGACCAAAAGCACGAGATCGCGTGAGTGCTCCTCGAGGCTGAGGCCCATCTCGATGCCGCCACATCCCGCGAAGCGTGCGAAGGCAGGGACGATGACTTCGCGATGAATCCGTCTGGCTCTGTCCGTCTCCTGCGGGTCGATGGCCGTGTCGAAGATCCGGATGATCATTGTGTCCCCCTGGCGCCTCGATCCGACGGGCTCAAACGTTCCACGCCCCCCGGTTCCACATGCCGGCAAGTTGAGGATTGAGCGACAGGCGACGTTCTCCCCGCTGGTAGGTGGCCGCCACTATCTCCCCCAAACCAGGGTAGCGATGCACGATGCGGACTCTATCCTCGGTTACCTCGATGACATTGAAGCTGGGTCTCGTGTAGCCGCGCACTCTGTGGGTCGAGGCGGTCCCCGAGTTGATCAACAGCATCTCGCCCACCTGCCACACGTTGGGCACGTGTTTGTGTCCGGCGAGAACGAGGTTGACCTTGAGCTCGTCGAGAAGCGCCAGGACGTCACCCGCATCCCACACGATGTTGCGCTCTCTGCCGGTGCCGGGGACGGGGACGAGGTGGTGGTGGAGGATGAAGATCCTGTAATCGTCCGGCCACTTGTAGGATGCTCTTATCCAATCGTACTTGCCTTGACCAATCTCGCCTTCGGCCAGGTCGGGTTTGGCGGAGTTGATGGCGGTAACCGTGGCGAATTTCTCGGGTTCAGAACCGTTCTGGTTTGAAAAGGGAACTCGTACGACTCTGTCGGATTGGCCGAAGGAGTCTCTGAAGTGCAGGAACCCCACGTTCATGAGGTCGTGATTACCCGGAATCACCACCCTCTCGAGGTCCCCCAAGCGGTCTAGGAACCTCTTGGCCTGACGAAACTGCGGGGCATAGCCCTCGGAGGTCAGGTCACCGGCAACCACCACGAGATCGGGGCCCAATTCGACAATCTCATCCACCGCATGTGTGAGCAGCTCCCCGTCGAACATCACATGACCGCAGTGGATATCCGAGACTTGAGCGATGGTGAGCCGAGACCCTGGCATTAGCTTCGTATGATAGTGGCATGGAACCAGTTTTCGTCGGAATCCGAAACGTCGTCATTCCAGCCTGCCGGCTATGGTTTCGGTGGTCGCTGGAGGGGCTCGAAGGCATTCCCAAAGAGGGCCCGGCGATAGTTGCCTTCAACCACATCTCTTATCTTGACCCGTTTGCCGCCGCCTACGCAGTGGACAAGGCAGGAAGGCGACCTCGCTTTCTTGCGAAGTCGGAGTTGTTCGAGAACCCCTGGACCGGCTGGATCATGAGAGGGACCCATCAGATCGAGGTCAGAAGAGGTACGCCTTCTGCGCCGTTGGCCCTGGAGCAGGCCCTGATTGCCCTGGCTCGAGGCGAGATCATCGTCATCTTTCCGGAAGGAACGGTCACGTTCGACCGCGACCTTCGGCCCATGCCTGCCAAGACCGGGGCGGTCCGGCTCGCAATCCGCTCCGGCGCGCCGTTGATTCCCGCCGGGATATGGGGCACCGCCAACGTACTGCCGCGCCATTTCAAGGACTACAAGACGAAATGGTGGCCGAAACAGGATCTCTGTGTGCGCGTGGGCGAGCCTATGGACATGACGGGACACTGTGATACTCCTGAGGAATGGCGTGTCACCGGCGTCGAGCTCATGGATCGGATCTCCGCGCTGGTCGCCGGCCTTCGGCCTGCCCTGCCCTACACCCGCCAATCGAGGCGGAAGTCGATGGCATCCTGACGGTTCACGCTATAAAGCCTTCGCTGCGATACCACGCGACCGTGGTTGCGACGCTGGTCTCGACGGGCGCGTAAACGAGCCCCAACTCCCGTTGGGACAACGAGGCATCGTACGCATGGCCGTGCAGCAGAGTGCTGATCACCTCCCGGCAATAGGAAGGGTTGCGCCGTTGGAGGCGCCCCCAAATCTCTGTCCCGTAAGCTGCGGCCCGCGCGGCGATGGATGGCAGCATGACCGGCGAGTTGTTAATCCCCGTGATCTCCGCCATCAGGGCAATTGCCTCGGATACTTTCAGCGTTGCGCCGCTCAAGATGTAGCGAGCGCCCGGCGCGCCGTGAGTTTCGGCGAGGATGTGGCCCTGCGCGCAGTCGGCCACATCGACGATGCTCATGGTCGTGTCGAGCGCAACCTTGAGCTGCCCGTTTGCATAATCGATAAGCAAACGGGCCGTTCCCGATGTCCTGCCCGGCCCCTGAACCGACGCGGGGTTTACCGAGACGACGTCGATACCCGCGCGGTCGGCGGTAAGGAAGACCGCCGCTTCGGCCTCGAACTTGGACCGCTCGTACTGGGACAGCCAGAACCCCCGGTGGGCGGAGGTTTCGGAGCCGATCGTTCCCTTCGGCTCACCGATTGTCGCGGCCGACGACGTGTAGACCATCCGTGTAACCCCGGCCTGGTGAGCCGCCGCTACCACGTTGTGCGAGCCGAGCACGTTGCCTCTGTACAGGGGTGCCGGGTCGGCGAGGCAAAAGGCGTTCACTCCGGCGACGTGGTAAACGACGCCGCATCCTTCCATTGCCCCCGAGAGAGAGTCGTCGTCCAAGATGTCGCCCCGGTGGACGCGTGCCCCCAAGCCCGTAACCACTTTGGCGGCGTCGTCGCTGCGCGCCAAGGCAATGACGTCCCGCTCCTGCTCTACCAGCCGGGTGCAGATCGCCCGCCCGAGAAAGCCACTCGCGCCGGTCATGAAAACACGGTCCGTCATCTCAATGATCGCCTGCTCGCGGGGCGAAGACCGATGAGAAGCGGACGACATACTCGATCGCAGATATCACCGTTATGGACGCCGCGACCAGCATCGCCCACTCATCAAGGAGAAAGGGTCCGAGGCGCACCGGGTAGCGGAGTATGGCTAACACGATCGCCGCGAACTGCACATTGGCTTTCAGCTTGCCCCAGATGGACGGCTTGAAGGCGAAGCCATCCATCATTGCAACGGCGCCGCGCAGCCCCAATATCAGGAGCTCGCGTCCGACGATGATTGTCGCGATCCAGGGAGAGGCACGCCCCACGGCAACCAACGCGATGAGCGCACCAGACACCAGCAGTTTGTCGGCCGTCGTGTCAAGGAACGAACCAAGGGTCGTTGCCGTGTCCCATCGACGCGCAAGAAACCCGTCGAGCCAATCGGTCGAGGCGGCGAACACGAAGAGCGCAGCCGCCGGCACGAAGGCCTCGGCGAGGATGAATGCCATCACGACCGGCACCAGGGCCATGCGCGTATAGGTGATGCCGCTGAGGAGCGATACAGTTCCCCGGTTCACGGTTCTCATGAAGTCGAGGCCGTCCCCGAGGTGCTCTGGGTTCTTTGCACGGCGACAACCTCCACTGGACTCGGGACTTGAGCGACCCTACCGCTTACCGAGAACGTGAGAGAGGGCCAGACGTGCCTCACGCCTCCTACTCGTCGAAGTTGCGCCCGGCAAGAGCCTCAAGGGCGGATATGACCTCCCTGGCGCCCTCGCCGCGAGCCTCGATCCTGATGGCGTCGCCGCAGGTCACGCCAAGTGTCGTAACCGAAACGAGGCTTCGGGCGTTCACCGGGCCTTTGTCTTTGGTCAGGTTCGTGAGCGACACCTCAGCCCCGAAAGCACTTGCAGTTTTGACAAAGCGCGCCGCCGGGCGCGCATGCAGCCCGGTCGGGTTGTGGATGACCAGTTGCAGGACGACGCTTCCTTCCTGCTGCTCGTCGAGGCGGTCCTTCTCCTCACCGTTTACCTCTTCTGGGCCGCCCCGGTCTCCCCGTAGGTGCTCGACTTTGGCTTCGAGGCCCCTCTGGGCTTCCTGCGACACCGCTTCCAACGTCGCGCCGGCCCCGGCGGTTGCAGCCGCGGCGACCGCCCCCTCAACTAGTGGGGCCGCCGACAGCCTGACGTGAGCCTGCCGGGCGGGATCGAGCATCGCTATGGCCATCTCGGCGCTCATGATTGCGCTGCCGAGATCCATGAGTACGAGGACTCCGTCGTCGGAATAGGCGCGCTCGATGGCTGCGAGCACGAACGCCGCATCGGTGCCCAGAGGCCCGTCTGGCTGGTCCAAGCCGCCCGCCGCCTCGATTGGCGCATCGCCGCCCATTTCGCGGGCGAGCTCGGCTGCGCCCTCGGCCAGGGTGGCGCTGTGCGACACAACCACGATGCCAACCAATTCTCTAGAGCCCGTAGGAGCGGTACAGCAGCTCTATCGGATGGACAGACACGACGCCTGAGCCATGGGTTATCTGCCAGCGGCAGGTTTCACTGTCGCACGCGGCGACCTCCGGTTCCAGCTTTTCGATGGTCTTGAACAGCCGGTCACCCACACTCATCGAGATGTCGTATTTCTCCTTCTTCAACCCGTACGTGCCGGCGATGCCGCAGCAGTCGACGTCGATCTCCTCGATGCGCAACTCCGGGATGAGGCCGAATAGATCGAGTGCGGGTTTTCCCATCCCGTGTCCGCGCTGTTGACAGGGTGCATGGTAGGGGACGGCCATCGGCAGGGGGTCGAAGTCGACCTCGAGCTCGCCGCGATCGTGTAGATCGAGGAGAAACTCGCAGATGTCGTAAGTCTGCCGGCCGACCTCCTCGACCTCCGGATCGGTGACGTCGAGAATCTCCCTCGCCTCACGCTTGAGCATCAGACTGCAACTCGTGGAGGTCGCCACGATGGGATGACCACGGCGTGCATAGGGAGCAAGAGCGCCGGCGAGGCGGCGCACGTACTTGCGCGCCGCATCAAAGGAGCCGTTGGACTGAAGCGGTAATCCGCAACAATCCTGACGCGGAACTATCACCCGGAAGCCGTTGTGCTCAAGCACAGCCACTGCCATCTCGCCCAGGCGCGGCTCGAAGTAATTGGTGCTGCATCCGTGGAAGTACACGACGGTCTTGTCCGTCAGTGGAGAAGGATGATGGCGCGCCCAACTCTGGAAAGTGCGCCCTGCAAACCGGGGGAGCGGCGCCTTTCGGTGGACGCCGGCAACCCTCTCGATCAGACCGCGAACGAGACGATTGCCGAGAGCCCAGTTGACCGGCCCGGCAAAGGGCGTGGCGAGGCGCCCTCCGAGAGTGGGCCTGGCCAAAATCTTGTTTCGGAGCGGAATCCCCCGCTCGTCCCACAGCTTCGCTCTGGCCTTGGAGTTGATCTCGGCGATCTTGACGCCCTGGGGACATACCTGTGTGCAGATGCCGCATCCGGAGCAATAATCGAGCGACATGTCGGGAGAGTGGTCACCCCCGTCCCGGAAGCGTTCGGCTTGGGGACCGACATACTTGGGGCCGGGGAACAGCGGGGTGGCGTTCGCGAAGGGACAATAGGTTTCGCAGATAGTGCACTTGATGCAGTGATCGAGCGAACCGCGTATGGTGTCTTCCTCGAGAGGCTCAATCAGGTCATCGATCATGCTCACCCGTTCAACCCCCCCTCCGTTCGAGTATCAGCTCCGCGGCGCGCAACCCGGTTGCCAGACTTATCCCTTCGCCGGACTTCTCCCGCCACGGTTCGGCGCCGGCCAGGGCGGCGCCCGCCACGCGGACATTTTCGTACACGACCCCATGCCCCGAATCGAGCGGCCTCAGCTCGTCGTCGACCCCTATCCCCACGCGAGCAGCGGGGTGGGCGGCCAGGTACTCGTCCGCCCAGCGCGCTTCGGCGTTTGGTGGCATGCCCGTGACGGGAAGGTCGAAAGCGGCCTCTCGCACCATCCCATATGAATCCATCTCGAGGCCCCGGGAGGCGAAGCCGCCCGTTGCAAGGACGTAGTCCCTCGCCCGGTAGGTCTTGGGGCGCGCCGCTGCGTCCACGACCACCTCCTCCAGGCGTTCACCTGCTCCGCGCACGCCGATGACCCGGCCACCCATAACAACCCGTCCTCCGGCGCGGGTCAGTGCTGCTCGCAAAGCGCGCGCCATGCGGTTTCCGGGCACCGACGGCGGCAGGGTCGGGATCTCGAACACGGGGACCCCCAGGGCGTCGTTGAGCTCCTGCCACACTGTGCGGGCCGAGTCGAGGCCCAGCACGGCGGGGAAGCCCACGGCGCCTCCATCCAGAGAGGGCTCGAGCTCGGCTATAACCGTCTTCCGGAACTCGGTGTCCTCGAACCGGCGTGCCCACCCCATGGGGGTGACGTCGGCGACACCACCGGTAGGAGGCGAAATCGTAACGGCTCGTGCCTCGACCCGGCCGTTGTCTTCTTGCCCCAGGCGGGCCCGGCTCAGGTTGTCGGCGAGGTAAGCGGGATAGAAGTCTTTGAGGCCGGCCAGCCCGACTATGGTGAACCTTCCGCCATTCCGAAGGTCGCCCGGGGCCATGGTCTCCGGCGCCAGGGCTGATGGTTTGGGAACGCCCACGGCCGTCGGGAGCAGGAAGTTGGCCTCGAGGCTTCCCACGAGTGCTCCGTCCGGCAACTGCAATTTGATCCAGTCGAGGGCATCACCGACTGCCTGCAGCCCGGCCCTGGCGTAGGGATGCTCGGGATGATCCCGGACGAAATCGGGAAGCGCCGCAGCGGGATTGACGACGCGCTCCGGCGTATAGCCGAGGACGTCCACAGTCCCGCTCGTGAGATGTGTGGCTCCGACACCCTTCGCCGTTACCAATACGTCGGCACCCTGCTTGGCGAGCCGAAGAGCGGTCACGAGGCCGGCAGTTCCGACGCCAACCACGAGAGCGTCATAGACACGGCCCGGGCCCGCAGCGGTCATGTCAGGTGCTCGACGTCGAGGAGTCCCTGGAAGATCCAGTCGTCGAGCCGAGCCTGCCGCAGTTGGTCACCGTAGAGGATGGGTCTCACACCCTTCCATCGCTCCTGCAGGAAACGCAGCAACGCAGAGTTTGCTGCGCTGTAGTCCAGCCGCTCTACGGAATGCAGTATGCCCGTCGCCCTGTAGATGCAAAAACCACCTTGGCACGGTCCCATGGCCAAACGCAGTGTCCGGCGGATGTCGTCGAGGTTCTGCGTGTGGCGTTGCTCCATTGCGCTCTCGAGCCGGCGCCTCGAGATGAGCTCGCACTCGCATATGAGCTGGTCGTCGTTGAGCGTCTCCTCCCGGCGCGCCAACCTCGCCCCGAGCCAGTAGAAGCGATGGTGCCCGGAGTCCGGCAGGGCCTCCTCGGCGGTGGTGCAACTTCGAGCGGTTCCCAGGTGCTCGCACATCCTGTCGACCGTGACTTCGGCCATCTTGCGAAAGGTGGTGAACTTCCCACCCGTGATAGTCAGGAAGTGCTCGACGCCGTCTCGCTCCTTGTGGTCGATGAGTGCAAAGGCGCGGCTCATCTCGCGCGTATCTGCATCGTCCGCCTTGTCATCCTTGACCAACGGACGGGAGCCTGCCCAGACGCGCAACGCCCGGGCGCGGCGGAAGCCCGGCACCAACTTCTCGCCCTCCTCGAGAAGCAGTTGTATCTCGTCCTGCGGAATTGCCACATCGTCGGGACCATCGGCTTCGGTGTCGGTCGTACCGATCACCGATACGGTGCGGATGGGGACCAGGATGTCTCCGTCGGCGGGTTTCTTGCACCGGTTGACAACGGTATGGACGAGACGATGACTCATGGCGATCATGATGCCCTTGCCGGGCAGGACGGTTACGCCCTCGCACCCTGCGAGATTTGCAACGTCGCCCGCCCACACCCCACTGGCGTTCACGACGAAACCAGCCGAGATGGCTACCTCTTCTCCGCTGATGGCATTGACTGCAGTCGCTCCGGTCACTACACCATCTGACCGATGGACCGCCGTGATTCGATGGTAGTTGAGAATTGTTGCTCCGTACTCCTTGGCGGAAAGTGCGCAGCCCCAAACGGTCTTCCAGGCGTCGATTGCACCATCGGGAACCGCAAAACCACCGGAGATGCGCGGGTTGAGGCGCGGCTCCCGCCTGAGGATTTCGGCGGTTGACAGTATCTCGACAGGGATTCCCGCCTCGATGCAGCCCGAGTGGAAGAGGTCGGGATATGCGGGATCATCCCAGGGGGTCGACACAAAGAGGCCGCCCGTGTCCTCGATGGCGTCGGCGGCGATGCGCCGGAGCGCCCGGTTCTCCTCCATGCATTCAGCCGCCGAAGGCGGGTCCTTTACCGCATACCTCCCGCCGGAGTGCAGCAAGCCATGGAAGCGTCCCGTCGTCCCCATGGCGAGATCGTCGCGGTCGACCAGAACGGTACTGAATCCGCGCATAGCCGCATCCCGCGCAACCCCAGCGCCGGTAGCCCCCCCGCCAATAACAAGAACCTCAGCCTCCACCAACCCCAACTCTCCGATCGACCAGTCAGCGGCCCTCTAGCCTTGTTTCTCCCGCGCAGACACGGGCTTACCTTTGTCTGGCCGGCTCAGGGGCGGAGAGACGGCCCCCTCCGGAACGATCACTTAAGGCCTGCGTGATCTGGAGGAGGGGGCCGTCTCGGAGCAAACTACTCGAGCCAGTCAAACGTCCGGGTGACAGCTTTTTTCCACATCGCGTACTGCTTGGCGCGCTCGTCTTCTTCCATCTGCGGCTCCCACTCCTTGTCCTTGCCCCAGTTGTCCCGAAGCTCGTCGAGCTCGCTCCAGAAGCCCACGGCAAGTCCTGCCGCGTAGGCGGAGCCCAGTGCCGTCGTCTCGGGAACGGTGGGCCGTATTACGGGTACACCGAGCACGTCGGCCTGGAACTGCATCAACGTCTCATTGGCAACCATGCCCCCGTCGACTTTGAGTGCGGTGAGGTCGACCCCGGAATCGGCGTTCATCGCGTCCACCACCTCTTTCGACTGCCAGGCGGTTGCCTCGAGGACGGCCCGCGCAATGTGTCCCTTGTTCACATAACGCGTGAGTCCTGCAATCACACCACGTGCGCTGCCCTTCCAGTAAGGAGCAAACAGACCCGAGAACGCGGGCACGAAGTAGCAGCCGCCGTTGTCCTCGACGGATTTCGCCAGGTCTTCGATCTCCGGCGCCGCGCTGATCATCCCAAGGTTGTCTCTCACCCACTGGACGAGTGCTCCCGTGATTGCGATCGCACCCTCCAGGGCATAGACGGGTGCTTCATCGCCGATCTTGTAGCCGAGAGTCGTCAGCAGGCCGTTCTTGGACTGCACGGCTTCGTTCCCTGTGTTGAGCAACAGGAAGTTACCCGTTCCATAAGTGTTCTTAGCCTCGCCCACCGAGAAGCAGGTCTGGCCGAACACGGCCGCCTGCTGGTCGCCGAGCGCTCCGCCGATCTGCAAACCACCGAAGTCACCCGCTTCTCCGTACACCTCGCTCGAGCTGTGAATCTCCGGGAGCATCGCGCGCGGGACGCCCAGCGTGGAAAGAATCTCGTCATCCCACTCCAGGGTCTCCAGATCCATCATCAAAGTGCGGCTCGCGTTGGTGACATCGGTTAGGTGCACCCCGCCGTCGGGACCTCCGGTGAGCTTCCAGATCAGGAATGCATCCAGGTTTCCAAAGAGGACATCCCCGTTTTCCGCCTTCTCGCGTGCGCCGTCGACGTTGTCGAGAATCCATTTGACCTTGGGCCCCGAGAAATAGGTAGCAAGGGGCAGCCCGGTCTTGGGGCGAAAGCGGTCGTCTCCTCCGTCCTTGCTGAGCTCCTGGCAGATCTTATCTGTACGCGTGTCCTGCCACACGATTGCGTTCATAACGGGCTCGCCGGTGCTCTTATCCCAGACAACAGTCGTCTCTCGTTGATTGGTGATGCCGAGAGCGGCGATGTCGTCCGGTCCAAGCCCCTTCTTGTCAAGCGCGCCTCGCACGACTTCCTGGGTGCGCTCCCAGATCTCAGTGGCGTCGTGCTCGACCCAGCCCGCCTTCGGGTAGATCTGCTCATGCTCTTTCTGGTCCGCACTCACAGCCTGTCCACTGTGGTCGAACACCATGCATCGTGTGCTGGTCGTCCCTTGGTCTATCGCTGCGACGTAGTCCGCCATTACATACCCTCCCTTTCGCGCCCTCTATGACGCTGTCTTGACCAACCCCGTGAGCTTTTGGCCAACCGCCGGCTGCTCATGAGGCCTTCTTTGTTGCCAACACGTCTGAAGCCGCTTTCATCAGCAGGTAAGAGGAGGTTGCTCCGGGATCCTGATGGCCGACGCTGCGCTCGCCCAGGTAGCTTGCACGGCCCTTGCGGGCAATCAGCGGGATAGTTGCCTTCATACCTCCCTGGGCTGCTTCGGTGGCCTTGACGAGCGCGGCCTCCAATGAGGACCCGGCACCGACAGACTCCTTGAGCGCCTGGACGGCCGGGAGCAACGCATCGAGCATTGTCGCCTCTTCCAGCTCCGCCTTGCCTCGTGTCTGGACCCCTTCGACTCCGGCCTCGAGCGCCGTTGCCCAGTCGTCTGCTTCCAACTCGGACTTGCCCGCCAACGCGGTCCCCATCTGCATGAAAAAGGTGCCGTACAGCGGCCCGCCGGCTCCTCCTATCTTGGATACGAGGGTCATACCGACGCCCTTCAGAGCGGCCCCGATGTCGTCGCCTGGGGATTCCTCGAGCTTTTGAACGGCGGCTTGAAAGCCGCGCTGCATGTTAGTGCCGTGGTCGGCGTCACCAATGGCCGAATCGAGCTGAGTCAGGTAAGCCTTGTTCTCCTCGATCGCAGAGGCAAATGCCTTCACCCACGCGACCACGTCGTCGTATTGCACGGGCATCGCTAAAGAACCTGCCTCTGGGTTGCTTCGACTGTGATCATGCCCCCCATGTGAGCCCGGGAGTGGACACAGGAGCGTCCCACAACCTCGTCAACTCATCGTCCAGCTTCAGCAGCGTGATGGAGCACCCGGCCATCTCGAGCGACGTGATGTAGGGCCCTATCAGATTTCGAGCGATGTTGACGCCGCGACCCGACAGCAGCTTCTTGAGCTCATTGAACACGATATAGAGCTCGATCAAAGGCGTGCCGCCCATGCTGTTGACGAAGGCCAGCACGTTGTCACCTTGTTGCAGAGACAGGTCCTCGACGATCGGTCCCGCAAGACGCTCCACGACTTCCCGGGCCGGCGCTAGAGAGATTCGCTCGCGGCCAGGCTCCCCGTGGATGCCTATGCCGATCTCCATCTCGTCCTCGCCCAAATCGAACGTCGGAGCCCCGGCTGCCGGAACGATGCACGATGTCAGCGCCATTCCCATGCTACGCCCGTTCCCGTTGACCTTCCTGCACAGGTCCGCGACTTCCTTCAACGATCGCTTTTCCTCTGCGGCCCCTCCGCAGACCTTTTCGGCTAGAACTGTGGCCCCGACGCCGCGTCGCCCGGCGGTGTAGAGGCTGTCCTGAACGGCCACGTCGTCATCGATGACGACGGCTTCGACCTCGATGTTCTCTTCTCGAGCGAGATCGGCCGCCATCTCGAAGTTGAGAACATCGCCGGTGTAGTTCTTGACGATGTGGAGCACGCCGGCCCCTCCGTCCACGGCCTTGGTCGCTTCGAGCATCTGGTCGGGCGTTGGAGAGGTGAACACCTCGCCGGGGCAGGCGGCGTCGAGCATTCCCGGGCCGACGAAGCCGCCGTGCATAGGCTCATGCCCCGAGCCGCCACCCGACACCAGAGCAACTTTGCCTTGCACCGGCGCGTCCGCACGGCAGAGGTAATGGGGATCGATCATGACCCTCAGCACGTCGCCATGGGCGGCTTGCATTCCCTGAAGAGCGTCAGGTACGACGTCCTCGGGATTGTTGATGAGTTTCTTCATCTTGCCTCACTTTCCTTCCGGTGCGCCGATCCGCGAGGGCGGGTCCGGCTACTGCGGGAAGACGTTGTACCAGAAAGCTGCGCCCAGCACCCCGCCAATGATCGGGCCCAACACCGGTACCCAAGCGTAGCCCCAGTCGGATTCGCCTTTACCGGCGATAGGCAGGAGCGCATGAGCGATGCGAGGGCCGAGGTCGCGGGCCGGGTTGATGGCATAACCCGTGGGGCCACCAAGAGAAAGTCCGATGGCGACAACCAAGAAACCAACAAGAAGCGGACCGAGCCCGCTGGCCGCCAAGCCCGGATCTGACGTAACTGCGAGCACTCCCAAGACGAGCATGAAGGTGCCGATAACCTCCGTGATCACGTTGGCGCCGTACTTGCGGATCGCAGGCCCGGTCGAGAAAACCGCGAGCTTGAGCCCGGGGTCCTCGGTGACGCCCCAGTGGGGGAGGTAGGCGAGGTAGACAAGGCAAGCGCCGATGATGGCTCCGGCGAACTGACCCCCGATGTAGAGCGGGACATCTCCCCACGGAGTCAAGCCGATGCTTGCGAAACCGATCGTCACCGCGGGATTAATGTGCGCCCCGGTAAACGCGACGACGGCGAAGACTGCTACGGCGACTGCCAATCCCCAACCCAAAGTGATAACAATCCAGCCACCGTTCTGTGCCTTCGACTCGTTGAGCAGAACCGCCGCTACCACTCCGTCGCCCAACAGAATCAGTATCGCTGTGCCGATGAGCTCGGCAGTGAATATACTCATGCCACCTCCCAGTCTTGTGCTGCTACGTCGCCCCCATGGCGCTATCTGATCCAACGACACCGGCTACAAGTTAACGGACGTTTGCCTCGGGTGGCGGTCGCGCTCGCATGACCATGGCGTCAAGCGACTGCTGCAAACGCTTTGTAAAGGCGCGATGGTCCTCTCCGGCCATGGGGCGCAGCGGAGAGCCGACATGAAGAGTGACCCGGTGATGCTTCGGCCAGCCCCGGCCCGGTGGCATCGCTTCGTGTGTTCCTTCCACATAGAGGGGCAGTACGGGGATTGCGTGTTCAACCGCCAGAAAGGCGGCGCCGGATCGAAGCCTGCTCATGTTTCCATCGCGCGACCGAGTGCCCTCGGGGTACATGAGCAGGTTCCAGTCCTCGCCTATGAGCCGGTCTATGAGCTCGGCGGAGTCTCGTGATAGGCGGGCCCGCTCGATGGGAATGGTTCCGAACGCAAGCGACACGAGCAATGCAACCGCCCGGGTTTTATAGAAGTAGTCGGCTGCAGCAACAACTGCGGTGCGCCGGCGCCAATTTCCCGGAAGCGATTTCAGGATGATTGGGGTGTCCAGATGGCTCGAGTGATTCGAAACCAGGAGCACGGGGGGCGCCACCGTGCCGAACACCTCGGCCCCAGAAATCTGAGTCTCGGTGTAGTGGTCGATGGCCGGGCCCAGCACCCTTGTCAGGATTACCTCGCGGACGGTCCGGGCCGCAGGACGACGCGCCCACTCGGTGTCGTAGCTTGCGCCCTTGTCCTTCACTCGGCCGCCCCACCCTCGAAATCGCAACCTGCCTCCCTCACAGGGCGAGAGCCTATTCCATGCAGGGCCGACGCCGCCCAGGGCCTGCGAGAGTTAGGGTCAGGTTCGGGGCCGGCACGGCTCCTGCATTGGTGACTTTCTTAAGGAGGGAGGGAGCATGATGACTTCACACGACGATCCCAACCGGAAAGAAGATTCGGCGCACCGCCATCCGTCGAGATCGGACGACGACACCGCGGGCCAGTACGGGGGTGGCGAGGAGAACGCTGAGGGAGTAGGCAGCGATGACGACAAGGAGAGGTTCAGCGAGGGACAGGAGGCGACCGGCGAGACGGCCGAGAAGGAAGAGGTCGGGACCTTCGCCGAGGGTCAGGCACTGACTCCGGACGATCCGGACGAGATCAAGGAAGGTGAATTCAGCACCGGCATGGACGACAGACCGCACGAGGCCGACCCCGACGGGCGTCGCGAGAGGGGTACATGAGCGACTCCGGAGGGCGGCTCCGCGGCGTGAGGGTTGCGGTACTGCTCGAGGACGGCTTCGAGGATCTCGAGTTCTGGGTGCCTGTGATGCGTCTCCGGGAAGAGGGCGCAGTGGTGAGGGTGGTGGGAACCGAAGCGGAGGTGACCGCACGCGGCAAGCACTGCCTGACGGCGTCCAGCGACGTCGCGGCGGGCTCCGTGTCCGCGGAGGACTTCGACGCGGTGGTCGTGCCCGGCGGCTGGGCACCCGACAAGATGCGGCGTCACACGGCCATGACCGAGCTCGTGAGCCGGGCCCACTCTGAGGGCAAGATCATCGGGCTCATCTGTCATGCAGGGCTGGTGGGAATCTCAGCAGGGATCGTCAAGGGCTCGAGGGCCACCGGAAGCCTTGGCATCAAGGACGATCTCGTTAATGCAGGCGCCGAGTGGATCGATAGGCCGGCGTTCAGAGATGGCAACATCGTGTGGGGGCGCGTGGTGGATGACATCCCCGACTTCTGCAGGGAGTTGGTCGTGGCGCTGAGCGCGGGAGAATAACGGGCAGTTCAGCCCGTTGCCGCGAGTGCCGCGGTCAGGTCGGCGATCAGGTCGCCCGGGTCCTCGAGGCCCACCGACAGGCGACAGAGACCCTCCGATATCCCCGCCGACACGAGCTCGTCCGGTCCCAGTTGAGTGTGGGTCACGCCCGCCGCATGAACGATGAGTGAGTGGGTGCCGCCCAGAGACGCCGCAGGAAGTATCAGCTCGAGTGCGTCCTGGAACGCGCCCGCGCGCTCCCGCCCGCCACGGACCTCGAACGCGAGCGTGCCTCCGCCGCGGCCCCCCATTAGCGCGCCGGCCAACCTGTAGGAGGGACTCGACTCGAGGCTGGGGTAGTAGACCGCCTCTATGCCGTCATAACGCTGCAGGGCGCGGGCTACCTTCAGAGCAGTCGTGCTCGACCGTTCCACCCTCAGGGGGAGTGTTGCGATGCCCCTCAGGCCCAACCAGGCATTGAACGGCGCCAGGGTGGGGCCGAGGTCCCGCGCCACCTCTGCCACCGGCTCAAGCATTTGCGCGGACGCGCACACAACTCCACCCAACAAGTCGTGATGCCCGCCGATGAATTTGGTTGCCGAATGAATCACGATGCTGGCGCCGTGTGCGATCGGGCGGCAGAGCGCGGGGCTTGCGAAGGTGTTGTCCACCACCAGAGGAATGCCCGCCTCACTCGCCAGGGCTGCCAGATGGGGAAGATCCGCCACCTGCACCTTGGGATTGCCGATCGTCTCGCAGTACAGCAACTTCGCACCTCTAAGCGCTGCGGCTATGGCGGTGTGGTCGTCGTGATCGCAGAAGGTCGCGGTGATGCCGTAGCGCGGCAGGCGCTCTTGCAGGAGAGAGTAGGTATTGCCGTAGAGCTGGCGGGTCGCCACAACCCGATCGCCCGAGGAACAGAGCGCCAGGAAGACCGATGAGATGGCTCCCATTCCACTGGCGAATGCCTCGGCCGCCTCGGTGCCTTCGAGGTCTGCCAGCGCAGCCTCGAAAGCGTCCACCGTCGGATTGGCCCACCGTGAGTAGACGTAACCGGCCCCGGTCTTGGCGCGGCTCGCGCGCGCAAATGTGGCTGTGTCCGAGAAGGAGTAGGTCGACGAGGAATCAAGCAGAGGCGCCATGGGCAATCCCTCTTGCCGGGACGGCGCGGGAGGATGAACGGCGCGCGTCTCGAACGCTCGCGACCCTCGGGCGGGGGGTTCTCTAGAGATGGACCACCGGGCAGGTAAGTGTTCGGGTGATCCCTTCGACCGCTTGGATTTTTGCAACCACGAGCTTGCCGAGGTCGTCTACGTTGGGTGCGCTTGCCCGGACAATGACGTCATAAGGCCCGGTGACATCCTCGGCGGCGTCAACGCCCTCGATGTTGCGCACCTCCAATGCAACCTGCGCCGCCTTACCGACCTCGGTCTGAATCAGGATGTAGGACTGAACGTCAGCCACGATCCCTCCTTGTCTGGCTCTCCGACCGAGCCTTGTTCGAGCGGAAGGCACCCGGTCCTAGGAAAATCCGAAGTCTAGCAGGGAGGCTGATTGGGGCCGGGTAGTGTCGGTTTTGCGTTGAAGGAGAGACAGAAGGTTTCCAACATCGGTGAATTCGGACTCATAGAACGGTTCGCGGCTCGGATCGGCGCGTCGCCCAAGGGCGAGACGTGGGCAGGGGACGATGCCGCAGTGCTGAGATCACCGGGTTCGACGTTGTTGTACACGACCGACCTGCTCGTCGAAGCGGTCGACTTCGACATGGGCTACGCGTCCGGCGCCGACATCGGTTGGAAGGCACTGGCCGTGAACGTGTCCGATGTCGCGGCCATGGGTGGGCGCCCCCATCACGCGGTCGTGGGCCTGGGTCTAGGGGACGATTGTCTCGTCGAAACGGCGGATGGGATTCTCGACGGCTTGCTGGCCGCCGCCTCCCGGTGGGATGTTCAACTCGTGGGCGGTGACATCAGCAGGGCAAGCGCTCTCGTTCTCTACGTTGCGCTCATCGGGGTGGCCGAGGCGGAACCCGTTCGCCGTTCGGGGGCGCGCCCGGGTGATGCGATCTGCGTCACCGGCGCCCTCGGTGGCGCGGCCGGGGGTCTGGCGCTGTTGAGGGGCGACGCTGCGGTGGAGGCATCCGCGCGCCGGCGGCTGGTCGCCCGGCAGCTCAGGCCCGAAGCGCGTCTAGAGGAAGGCAGGCGGCTTGCGGCGCTTGGGGCGACCGCCATGATCGATGTGTCAGACGGGCTCATCGGTGACCTCCTGCACCTGCTGGATGCCAGCGAGACGGGCTGCGTCGTGGTTCCGGAAGAGGTGCCCGTCGATCCCGACCTCATCCCGCTCCGGGAGGTCCTGGATCCTATCGAGGCGGCGCTGACCGGAGGTGAGGACTTCGAGTTGTTGTTCACACTCGCCGACGACACGGTCCCACAAGCCCGGGCGTCTCTTGCCGAGCTGGGAACACCCGTCACCCGGATCGGAGCCACTCAGGAAGGAAGCC
Source organism: Actinomycetota bacterium (assembly GCA_013694625.1). Taxonomy (GTDB): domain Bacteria; phylum Actinomycetota; class CADDZG01; order CADDZG01; family WHSQ01; genus JACDDL01. The sequence goes on from JACDCD010000029.1 coordinate 20,420, forward strand.
GCTTCCTGGGTGACAGGCCGCTGAGCGCCGCGAAGGAGGTTGGATGGGATCACCTTCGCGCCCGGTGACGGGGATGCCGCGAACACTCACGATCGCAGGCTCGGATTCGGGCGGCGGGGCCGGCGTGCAGGCGGACCTGAAGGTGTTCTTCGCGCTCGGATGTCACGGTATGAGCGCGTTCACAGCGCTCACCGCCCAGAACACTCTCGGGGTGCAGGCGATCCACGAGGTGCCCGCGGACTTCGTCGACGCTCAGATTGCTGCGGTCGCCGACGACATCGGAATCGACGCGGCCAAGACCGGGATGCTCGCCTCTGTACCGATCGTCGAAGCCGTAGCCAGGTCCGTACAGGTTCACGGGATCACCCGGCTGGTCGTTGATCCAGTGTTCGTGTCCAAAAGCGGTCACCGCTTGCTGTCGGGTGACGCCGTCGAGACCCTCATCGAGCGGCTGTTCCCACTGGCGGCACTCATTACCCCCAACCTGGAGGAAGCCGGCGTCTTGCTCGACGCGCCGATCACCTCTCTGGGAGACATGAGGGCAGCGGCGCGTTCGCTGTACGCCATGGGGCCGCACGGCGTCGTGGTCAAAGGGGGTCATCTCCAGGGAGCGACGGCGGTGGACGTTTTCTACGACGGCGGTGAGATGGTCGAGCTCGCCGCCCCGCGCTGGGCGACAGAGGACACGCACGGAACGGGCGACACGCTCGCCGCAGCGGTCACCGCGCGCCTGGCTTGGGGGGACGATCTGCTGACTGCCCTCACCGCAGCGAAAGAGTTCGTGTCGGGGGCAATCGAGCATTCACTGCGGCTTGGCGGCGGCTTCGGCCCTGTCAACCCGGGCTGGCGTCTCGTCCACAGAACGGGAGACCCCTAGTCAGGCGACCGCGCGGGCGCGTTCCGCGGCCAGGCCCTCCCAGGCGAGGTCTTCGTTGCGGACCCGAAGGTCGAGGTAGGTCACGAAGGTAGTCGCCGCTAGGTAGGGGAGAGCCAGCGCCGCGATGAGCGTCTGGATGAACGTCAATACGAGCAACGCGAGTCCTCCGGCGTCGGCCAGCAGGGCGACGGAGAAGCTCAACAACACCAGTTGCAGAATCCCGAGGACAAAAGCGACATTGAGCAGAGTGACCAGCCCCCGGCCCCAGTTGCCGCCCAGGAGCATGCGGGCTCGAGCAACCGCTTCCGGAAATGACTTCACCTCGACTGCGATCACGTGGGCGAGGATGGGCGGACCCAGGAGCATCGGGACGATCACCATCGAACCCAGGGGGCCGAACGGCAGGAACAGGGCGGCTATCGAAAGCATCCCCACGAGAAGGCCGGCGCTAACGAGATCTCTCACCTGGTTGCGGAGCGAGCGCGCCGCCGCTCCCGGCGAAGTACTCCGGCCACTTACGCCGTCGGCCAGGATCACCGTGGCACATTGGAGGGCAAAGCTTCCCGCTAGAGCGACCAGCGCCATCGAGCTCAGCGTAAGTACAACCTGCGCGGCCAGAGCGGAAGCCGTCACGCTTAACAACACCTGTATCCCGACGCGAAGAAATGCCAGAGGCAGAAAGATTGCAAGGTAGAGGCGAAGGAGGGCCCCGAAGTGGGACCGGTAGAGGCGCCAGGAAGCAGCGACGATGCCCGAGAACCGAAGCTCGGCCGGAAGTCCGTAAGCATCCATGCCGGTCGGTGCGGGCTCGGAACGCAAGGGTCCTACCTCACGCGTCTTTTTGCGATATAGCCGAGCAGTGCGACGACTGCCATGCCTGCAGCCCCCACGCTGAGTTTCTTCCCGAGCTCACCGGCTTCGACCTTGGCTCGGTCGACCAGCTCGTCGACCTTCCTGCCAAGGTCCTCACGGGTTGCCTCGATATCTTCTAGCGTTTGCCGAGGGTCTTGGCCCATTCGACGTCCTCTCTAATTGTTTTCTTGGTCATGTCGGTCTTGATCGGCGTTCCCAGGAGGCGGCGCGCCATCATCGCCCCGACACCGCCGAGCAGGAGCAGAATGAGAGCGGTGATCAGGTCGGCCACCCATCTCCACAAGAAGGTGTCCAGACCGTCGCGCAGTCCAAGCAGGAGGAAGATCAGGGCGAAGAACCCGAACACCGCTGCGATCGCGATGATCGCTGCACCCTTGGCCTTGGCCGAGATCGACTCGGTCAGCTCGAGCTTAGCCAGCTCGATCTCCTTGCGGAACAGGGTCGAGAAGTCCTCGCTGACTTCCTTCATGAGCTGCCCGGCCGACTTGTTGGACCGTCTCGAGCTCACGAAGGAAGAAAACGCTCCCGGGCGGGCGGCTCCGCCGTCGCCGGACGCTTCCGGGCGGCTCGTGGAGGTGTCACTGCCGGTGGGGGTGGCACTGCCGGTGGGTGAATTCGGCGAGCTTGCCCCCGAGGCTACGGCGCCGGCTCGCGCCGAGCTCGATTCGGACCCGGGCCCTTCGCTCGGTGGCGGCGTCCGGTCCATAGGTTTGTCTGTCACAACCCCTCCCTAGTCCTGCTCCCTGTCCGTCCCACGGGGCCGAGACCACCCCTTCTTGCGGCGCGCCAGCCCTGCTCAGTGCGCCGCACCGCTTGCCCTGAAGCTACCAGGACGGTGGCCGTCGAGAAAGGAAGAGAGCTCGACGCCGGGGATGCACCCGGCAATTCGTCATTTGTGACTCGAAGGAGCGTGCTCAGCCGACCCGGGACACCTTGTTGGCCTTGAGGCATTGCGTGCAGACCCTCATGCGTTTGGGTGTGCCGTTCACCCGGACGCGCAGCTTCTGCACGTTCGGGTTCCAACGCCGTCGTGTGCGCCGATGTGAGTGCGAGATGTTGTTCCCGAACTGTGGGGACTTGCCGCAAATGTCGCATACCGATGCCATAACGCCGCAAAGCCTACCAAATGCCCGGGCCGGCCCCGGCGCGCACTTAGTCTCAACGTATGGCCGAAATGGTTGTTGCTCTCGAACGGGGCCTCGAGCTGTTCGCTCCGGCTGCTCTGCAGTCGCCACTGAAGGTGCCGCGCTCCTCGGCTCCCGGGTGGGACAAGCTCGGGATCAGCACCGTGCAGAGCCTGCTGCAGCACTATCCCCGGTACCATGTGGATCGCACCCGGCTCAAGACAATCGCCGAGCTCGTTCGGTCCCCCGAGGGCCTTCCGCCGGGGGAGGTTCAGGTGCACGCTCGCGTCCTCAAGGTCACGCGCATCAGCACCCGGAAGGGCCGGCGCATGATCACCGGCCGGATCGGCGACGAGACGGGGTCCCTGGCCGTTACGTGGTTCAACCAGGACTGGGTGGCCCGGGCTCTCACACCCGGCACCGAGGCGTTCTTCTACGGCAGGTTGGGTCTGTTCCGGGGACGGCCGCAGCTGACCGCCCCCCGCTTCGAGGTCGTGAGGACCGGCAAGGAACCCTTCAACGTCGGCCGGATCGTGCCGGTCTACCCTGCCACTGCCGAGCTGTCGACCGACCAGCTCCGCAGGGTGATGTGGAACACGCTCGAGAGCGTCGGACCCATACTGGACCCGCTTCCCGTCGACCTCCGCCGCAGGCTCGGCCTCATCCCGAGAGGTGATGCCCTGAGGGCCATCCACTTCCCCGAAGACAAGGACCAGGTGGTCGCAGCTCGGAGACGGATCGTGTTCGATGAGGTGTTCACGCTGCAGCTCGGCCTCGTATACCGCAAGCGAAAGCTCGAGCGCACGGTGCAGGGGATCCCGCATCCCGCTCCGGGGGCCGGAGCGCTTGCGAGCAGCTTCATCGAGGCCCTGCCCTTCGAGCTCACCGGGGTTCAACGTCGCGCCTGCGACGAGGTGGAGAGCGACATGGGCCGCCGCTTTCCGATGCACCGGCTCATCGAAGGCGAGGTTGGCTCGGGCAAGACCGTCGTGGCCCTCTACGCCTGTCTGGTGGCGGTTGGAGGCGGTCATCAGGCGGCCTTCATGGCCCCGACGGAGGTGCTTGCCGAGCAACACCACGGCACGGTCGACGAGCTCTTGACCCGCGCGTTCGGCTCCGAAGAGGCGAGCAACCTGTTTGCCGCCACCTCGAGGCGACCCGTGGTGCGGCTCCTGACCGGTTCTACGCCGGCGCGCCGGCGAGAGGAGATCCTCACGGCGACCGCCGACGGCGGCGTCGATCTGCTGATCGGCACCCATGCGCTGATACAGGACTCGGTGAGGTTCGCCCGCCTTGGGATAGCCGTCGTGGACGAGCAGCACCGCTTCGGTGTGCACCAGCGCAAGAAACTGAGGGCGAAGGCCGGAGGAGGGACAGACGGCGGAGGAGGGACAGACGGCGGGGAGCGCCCGGACGGCGGAGGAGGGACAGATGGCGGGGAGCGTCAGGGGGGCGAGCCAGACATCCTCGTGATGACCGCCACTCCCATACCGCGCACCCTGGCGGTCACCATCTACGGCGACCTCGATGTCTCGGTCCTGGACGAGCTACCACGCGGCCGGAAGCCGATACACACCACCATTGCAGCGGGGGATGCGGGGCGCCGGCAGGCCTACGGCCTGATCCGATCCGAGGTGGCGGCGGGCCGACAGGCGTTCGTGGTCTATGCCCTGCGCGAGGACTCGGCCAAGACAGAGCTGAGGAGCGCCAAGGCGGAGGCTAAACGGCTGGCGGCGGAGGTATTTCCTGATCTCCAGGTGGGTCTCGTCCACGGCGACATGGCGAGCGCCGACAAAGAGACCGCCATGGCCGCCTTCAGGGACGGTGCGACCCAGGTGCTGGTGGCGACCACGGTAGTGGAGGTCGGCGTGGACGTTCCCAACGCGAGCGTCATGCTGATCGAGGACGCCGAACGCTTCGGGCTGGCACAACTTCATCAGCTGAGGGGTCGCATAGGACGAGGTCGCCACGGCTCCCACTGCGTCCTCGCCACCAACCTGCCGCTCGAACGCGACGACTCGGAGCCGGCGGTTGCACTTGCCCACGATCGCCTCAAGGCGGTGGCCTCCACGGCGGACGGGTTCAAGCTTGCGCTCGCAGACCTCCGCTACCGAGGGGAGGGCGAGCTCTTCGGTGCACGGCAGTCGGGCGTGCCACAGCTCAAGCTGGCGCGGGTGCTCGAGCACCAGGACGTCGTGGCCATGGCCCGTCGCCTTGCCGTCTCACTGCTGACCGACGATCCGGAGGTCACCCACTTCGCCAACATCAATCTCGGCCGGGAGATGCGCTCCCGCTGGGGCGCACGGGAGCTCGATGTGGTGCAATCGGGATGAGCCGGACGGCGTGCGGTTGGCGGGGTGCCATTCGTCTAGTTAACTTGTCTTCATGAGAGTCACTGCAGGAGAGGCGAAGGGCCGGCGGCTGAAAACGGTCGGAATGGGAACCCGTCCCATGACCGACCGCATGAAGGAGGCCCTGTTCTCGTCGCTGGGGGATGTCATGGGCACGACCGTTCTGGACCTCTACGCAGGCTCCGGGGCGCTGGGGCTCGAGGCGCTGTCGCGCGGCGCGGCCACCGCCACCTTCGTCGAGAGCGCCCGCGATGCGATCCTCAAGCTCGAGGAGAACGTGGCCGTCACCGGTTTCGGCGATCGCGCCAGGGTTCTGTGGGCCGACGTCGAATCGACGCTGGCGCAGGGCGCCACCGAGAGGCTCGACCTCATCTTCATCGACCCGCCGTACTCGATGTCGAAAACGGGTGTTCAGGAGGACCTCGAGGAGCTTGTCACCGGAGGGTTCCTGACAGACGATGGCCGTATCGTGGTTCACCGGCCCGCGCGCGAATCCGCTCTCAAGCCACTGGGGCTGCAGGTGGTGTGGGAGCGTGCAATAGGACAGTCCCAGCTGATCATCTACAGCCATGAAGCGAATGAACCTTGATGCCGGTTGCCATGTGCCCCGGGTCGTTTGACCCCCCCACCAGGGGTCACGTCGACGTGGTCGAGCGCGCCTCCCGGTACTTCGAGGGAGTCGTCGTCGCGGTGATCGCCAATCCCTCCAAGGAGCCGCTCTTCAGCGTGCAGGAGAGGAGAAGCCTGCTTGCCGATGCCCTCGCCCACGTAGAGAACGTCGAGATCGCGTCGTTCGACGGCCTCCTTGTTGACTTCGCCCGCTCCAAGGGCATTACCTTGGCCGTGAAGGGACTCCGTGCGGTGTCGGACTTCGAGTACGAGTTGCAAATGGCTCAGATGAATACGACCCTGGCGCCGGGCCTCGACACGATGTTCATGACTGCGAAGCCGTCATGGGCCTTTTTATCCTCTAGCCTCGTGAAGGAAGTGGCCCGATATGGCGGCTCCGTCGAGGGGCTCGTGCCCCCGGGGGTGGCGACGGCCCTTAGCGAACGCTACGGCCGGGAAAGGTGACGGAGATGGATCTCATAGAAGGGATCGACGAGCTACAACTGGTGATCGAAGAGGCCAAGGCGGTGCCTCTGTCGAACAACGCGGTGGTCAACCGGGAAGAGTTGCTCGAGCTGCTGGCCCAGCTCAAGCAACAAATCCCCGACGAGGTCCGTCAAGCTCGCTGGATGACCCGGGACCGGGATGACCTGTTGGCCCGCGCCTATAAGGAGGCCGAGCGAATAATCGCCGAAGCGCGCGCTCAGAGAGATCGCCTGTTGTCCCAGACACAGATAATGCAGGACGCCCAGCGTGAAGCCGAGCGCATCACCCAGGCGGCGCGGGACCACGCCGCGCATCTCTCCGCCGACGCCGACGAGTACATCGATGGACGCCTCAACGCGTTCGAGTTGTGGCTCAACAAGACGCTTGCGGCGGTCGAGCGGGGCCGGGCGCAGCTCGAGGCCGAGAAGCGGCCGACCCCCCCCACGGAAGTGGTGCTGGACGAGCGGACGACGGTGGCCCCTTTCGACGCAGCGCAGTTGGGCGGCGGCTCCGTCTGACCCCGACGCCCGATCGGAACGGACGCGTTAGCCCGGATCCGCTCGACCGGCTGGTATCGTTGGGGAAGGAAAGATGTGGGTTTTCGACCCCACGGAGAACCTGAAACCAAGCTAGAGGGATCGGGACGCGCGCGTGCAAGACGCATTGATTTCGGTGGCTCAGTTACTCGGCCGGCCCGGCGCCAGCCGGGCCATCCACCTGTCCCGGCCCCTCGAGGGAGTTGAGACGGTGCTTGCCTCGGTGGCCGAAACGCCGGTCGACGCGCGTCTGCGAGCCGACAGCGTGGTCGAAGGCATCCTCGTCAGCGGGTCCGTGGAGGCAGGGACACGTCTGCAATGCGCCCGGTGCCTACGCGCCTTCTCTTCCGGGGTGAGCGTGCCGGTGTGCGAACTGTTCGCCGACGGCCCCCTGCAAGTGGCCGAAGCGGACGCCTATGCGGTCGAGGGTGAGGTCATCAATCTCGAGCCGATGCTGCGGGACGCGTTGACGCTCGCATTGCCCCTGCGGCCACTGTGCCGGGAGGCGTGCGCCGGATTGTGCGGAAGCTGTGGACATGATCTCAACGAAGGGCCCTGTGGGTGTGTTCACGAGGAGCTCGATCCCCGCTGGGCCGGCCTGGGCTCCCTGCGCGACAAACTGAGCAACTAGGAGGAGTCGAGATGGCCGTACCCAAACGTCGCAAGACCCGTTCCAAGATGCGAATGAGGAGAGCGCACTGGCGTGTGTCGCCGCCCACCTACTCTTCCTGCCCTCAGTGCCGCGAACCCAAGCTGCCGCACCGGGTCTGCTCGAACTGTGGCCATTACGCAGGCCGACAGGCCGTAGAGACTGAATAGGGAATCGGCCCTCCAGGTCCTCGGGATTCCGCCCGGCGGCGGCCCGCTCTACGAGCTCGCGCTGACGCACCGCTCCCACGCCTTTGAGCAACCCGCCCCGGGACCGGGCCCGGCCATCCACAACGAGCGGCTCGAATTCCTCGGTGACGCAATCCTGGGGGCCGTGGTCACGACCCTGCTGTATCAGGACTATCCGGAATTGCCCGAGGGCGACATGGCCCGGCTGCGCTCTTCGGTCGTAAACACCCTTGCACTGGCCGAGCTGGCGTGCGACCTGGGGATCGGTGACCATCTCCGCCTGGGGCGGGGCGAGGAGGCGACGGGGGGGCGGGCCAAGCCTTCACTTCTCGCCAACACCTTCGAGGCGCTCGTCGGAGCCCTTTACCTCGACCGGGGGATGGAGCACGTGACTTCGGTTCTCAGACCGATGTTCGCCGCCAAGCTGTCCGATCTCGTTGCAGGGGGCGAGCGTTATGACGCCAAGAACGCCCTCCAGGAGGTGGCGGTGCGCGATTCTGCGCAGGTACCCTCGTACCGGGTAACCGCGTCGGGGCCCGATCACGCCAAGCGGTTTGCGGCGGAGGTGGTGGTTGACGGCATCCTGGCCGGGACCGGACAGGGTCGCAGCAAGAAGGAGGCCGAGCAGAATGCGGCGCGGGCGGCGCTCGGACGGATGACGAATCCGGCCGGGTCTGCGCCCGGGCCGGATTCGGGACCCACGCCGGGGGCGGTCCACGGCCGAGGCGGGGGGCGGGACGCTTTTGCTTCCTGAGGTCGAGGTGCTGAGGCGCGACCTCGAGCGCGAGGTGGTCGGTCGCCGCGTCAAAGAGGCCGAGGTGCGCCCCGGCAGCAACGCCATGAAGATCATCCGGCACCACGGGCGCCGCAAGGATTTCCAAGGCCTGCTGACCGGTGCCAGGATCGACCGGGCGGGGCGTATCGGCACCCACCTGGTCCTCGAGCTCGACAACGGGCACGCCCTTGTGATTCACCCTGGCCCGGCCGGACAAGTGCTCAAGACGAGCGCGTCTGACGGGATCAACCCCCATACCCACGTGGTGATCGGCTTCACTATCGGCGGTCAGCTTCGTTACATCGACCCGCAGAAGTCGGGCGAGGTCTACGTTCTCCCACTCGATGAGCTGAAGACCGTGGGATGCAACGGAGCCATCGACCCATTCGAGAGCCCGCTCACGTGGCAGCGCTTCTCTCTGCTCCTGAGCCAGAGGGAGCAGCGACTGAAGGACCTTTTCATGGACGAGTCGTTCATCTGCGGACTGGGCGACATCTACACCGACGAGATCCTGTGGGCGGCGGGCCTGCGCCACGGCCACCTCTCCAACAAACTGTCGTCGCAGGACGTCAGGCGACTGTACAGGGGTCTGAGTGAAACCCTCCAAGATGCTCTCAAGGCACGGGGGACGAGCTCGGCCGGAGGTCACATCTGGGTCGACCTGCAGGGTGTCGCCGGCACCTACCAGCTCGAGCTGAAGGTTTACGAACGCGCCGGTGAGCCATGCCGGCGTTGCCGGCACCTCGTCGTAAGAGAGAAAATAGACGGGGGCTACGCCTACTTTTGTCCGCAGTGCCAGGCATGACCTGTCTGGGCTTTGTCATTGGGAGGATCGAGATTGGAAGATAGGACCCGCGTCCATGTGTTCGTCTCCGGCACGGTCCAGGGCGTGGGATTTCGCCAGGCGGTGCTGGACAAAGCGAACGAGCTCGATGTCACCGGATGGGTCAAGAACCTGCCGGACGGCCGCATCGAGGCTGTGTTGGAAGGGCCGCGCGACGATGTGTACAGGGTCGTCGGCTTGTGCCGAGCCGGTCCCCAGGGCGCCCAGGTGTCGGGCGTGCAGGTCGACCGGGAGCCGCCGAAGAACGAGAAGTCCTTCAGACTGAAATAGATCCGGGGGGGCCGCACCCCTCGCTGCTAGCGTGGCGGCATGCATGTGAGGTCTTTGCGCGTCGCGGGTTTCAAGTCCTTCGGCGACCCGGTCGTCTTCGAGTGGAAGCCCGGGGCCAACGCGATCATCGGCCCCAACGGCTCGGGCAAGTCCAACATCGCAGACGCCGTGGCGTGGGTTCTGGGCTCACAAGCGCCCTCGAGTTTGCGGTCGGGATCGATGGAAGATGTCATCTTCGCGGGATCGCAGCGCCGGGAGCGCCTGGGGGTTGCGGAGGTCGAGCTCACCCTCGAGGGCTCGTTCGGCGACATGCCCCTTGACCTTGCAGAGATCACCATCAGCCGCTCGACCGACCGCACCGGCATGTCCGGATACAGGATCAACGGGGTGCCGTGCCGGCTGCTCGACGTGGCGGAGCTGCTGTCCGACACCGGGATCGGCCGCAACCTCCACACCGTGGTCGGCCAGGGTCAGCTCGACGTGATCCTTCAGGCGCGCCCCGAAGACCGGCGCACGCTGATCGAGGAGGCTGCCCAAATCGGCAAGTTCCGGCGCCGGAAGGAGCGCTCGGTGCGAAAAATCGAACGGGTCGACGACAACCTCATGCGGCTGGGCGACGTTATGTCGGAGCTCAAGCGGGCGATCCGCCCGCTCAAGCGCCAGGCGTTGGCCGCAGCGCAGTACTCCGAGCTCATGGAGGAGCACAGGACTCTCAGGCAGCGCCTGAGCGCCGCGGAGCTCGCCGAGCTCGCCGAGGCCGAGGCACGCTGGGATCCAGCCGGCGAGGAGCGGCGCGCCGGGCTGCTGCGGGAGGAGCTGGAGCACGTCCGTGCGGCGCTCGGACGCGTCGCGGGTGAGCGTGTGGAGCTCGATCGACAGGCGCAGAGGCAGCTCGCGCTCGCCACCGGGATCGTGCGCGCCGCGGACCGACTCGCCGGCACCGGACGGCTGGCGCTCGAGCGGGTCCAGCGTATCGCCGCACAGCTCGAGGCGGAGACCGAGGAGCGTTACCAGGAGCGGATCCGGCTTCTGGAGGGCGAACGGGAGCGCTGGGACCAGGCCGCTGCCGATGAAGTACGCGCCGCCACAGAGGCCCACCGTGTCGCCGTTGCGCAAGAAGAGCGCGCCGCCACCGCGATCAGAACGTCCGAGCGGGCAGAGGCGGCGCTCGCCGAAACGCGGTCGGCTGAAACGCTGGCCGCCCAGGAGCTCGTGCGCGCCGAAGGGGCCGAGGCAGCGGGACGGACCAGCCTCAGCGCGCTGGACGCCCAGGCACGAGCCGCCCTCGAGCGTGGTGAGGTGGCGGAGGGGGCCCTCCACACGGCGGCCCGGGCCGTGGGGGAGGCCGAGACCGAGGTGGCGGCGCTCGGGATGGATCTGTCCTCGGGGGTCGCTGCGGCCGCTGAGGCGGAGTCCCGTCACGAGGAGGAACGGGACCGCGCCGAGAGCCTGAGACAACGGCTCGGCGTGAGCCGGATCGAGCTGGCGGCGGCGGAGGCGCGGGCGGCGACCCTCGAAGAGGTGGCCGGGTTATTCCGTGGACGGGATGACGTCCTGACCCGTCTCGGACCCCTGATGGCCGATGCGGGCGAGGCCGTTCGCCTCGCATCGGCGAGCGAGGACGATGCCGCCGGGATCGTCGCCGGGGTGGAGGCAGCCATCGAGGACCGCTGGGTCGAGGTCGCCCGGTGCGATGGGGCCCTTCGACACCTGAAGACACGCATGTCGGGCGCCACCGAGCGGCTGGAAGGGGCCCGTCGGGACACAGCGATGCGCGAGACCGAGCTTGCCGCACTCAACGAGGAGCTCGCCCGCGCCAGGACGGCCCTGGCGGCGACCGAGCGTGCCGCCACCGAAGATCGTGCTGCTCTCCCGGCGCGGCGGGCCGTCCTGGAACAGGCGGGCTTCGAGCGCGCCGGCGCCGAGGCGGCGGCCGAGGCGGCCCGCCTGGAGACGGCTGTCGAACGCACCGCCGCGACCCAGACCGGGCTCGACGCCCGGAGCGCCGAGGAGCGGGTGCTGGCGGCACAGCTGAGGCTCGAAGAGGCGCTTGCCGGCATTGGCGACGCTCAGACTGCGCTGGCGGGGCTGGAGGAACATCGCTCGGTGTTGTCCTCGGCGCGCCGGCGCGCCGAGGATGTCGCCCGGATCGCGGGCCTCGCCTCCACGATAGCCCGCCGGTGGGGGGAGGGGAGTGACGCCCGGGCCGGGGCGACCCGCGCCGAGGCCGCCGAACGCGACGCCCGGGCCGGATCGATGAGGGACAGGCAGGCCGAGCTCGAGCAGCGGTTGGAAGCGGTCAACCGCGCCCGGGGTGAGGCGGAGGTCCGGCAGGCCGAGGCGCGCGCCCGGATAGACGGGCTCTGCGCGAGGGCGATGGAGGACTGGGGCTATACGCGCTCCGATCTCGGCGCCATGGAGCCGTTCCCCGAAGGTGAGCAGGCCGGCGCAAACGAGCGCGTGGCGGCGCTCGAACGACGCATGCGCTCCCTTGGCGGGATCAACCCGATGGCTCAGGAGGAGTTCACCGAGCTCGACGAGCGCGCCGGGTTTCTGCAGGAGCAGATGGGCGACCTACGGGCGTCGCGCCGCGACCTCATGGCGATTGTGCGCGAGGTGGACGCAACAATCGTCACCGAATTCTCCTCGGCCTTCGCCGACGTTGCGCATGAGTTCGAAGGGGTCTTCGAACGGCTGTTCCCGGGTGGCCGGGCCAGGATGACCCTGGCCGACCCCGACGACCCACTGGCGAGTGGGATCGAGATCGAGGCCCGCCCCGCCGGGAAGAGGGTGAACAAGTTGTCGCTGCTCTCCGGGGGCGAGCGGTCGCTGGTCGCTCTTGCATTCCTGTTCTCGATCTTCAGGGCACGGCCGTCGCCCTTCTACCTGCTCGATGAGGTGGAGGCGGCGCTGGATGATGTCAACCTCAGCCGATTTCTCGGCCTGGTGGCCGACCTCAAAGAGGGTGCGCAGGTGCTCATCGTGACCCATCAGAAGCGCACGATGGAGGCCGCTGATGTCCTCTACGGCGTTTCGATGGGGCCCGAGGGCGTCTCGCGCGTCGTTGCGAAACGCCTCGAGCAGCGGGTGGCGGGGCAGGGTGCCGCCGGGTAGTGCCCGTGCGGCGAGGTACGCAGGGCTTTGCCCTTAGCCTGCGTCCATGTCTGATCTCATCATTCCGCTCATCGCCGTTCTGTTCGTCGTCGCTCTGGTCGCGGGTCTGGTGATAGGGACCCGGCGGCGCCCATCCGCCCCGGCGCAGCGGCCCGCCCGGGGCGCTCGGGTCACCCGGCCACAGAGTCCTCCCGTGGTCACCGAGTCGCCGAGGGAGCAGGCCGCTGCGCCGGCCGAGGCGCGGCCGTCCCTGCGAGACCGCTTAGGCAAGAGCCGGCGCTTCTTCGGAGACCGGCTGGCCGAGACCCTCGGAGGGGGCCTGGACGAGGACACCTGGGACGACATCGAGGCGGTCCTGATCCAGGCCGACATCGGCGTCGCCACGGCAAGGAGGATCACCGAAGATCTCAGGGCCCGGGCGCGCGAACGCAGGCTGGGCGACGCCGCCGAGATACGGGCGCTGCTCGCCGATGAGCTGGTGTCCCTGTTCGATGCCACTCACGACAGGGCGCTCGCCTTCGGACCCGAGCCCCCGACCGTGTGGTTGGTCGTCGGGGTCAACGGCACGGGGAAGACCACGACGATCGGAAAGCTGACGTCCGACCTTGCCCACCGTGGCCGGACCGTGGCCCTTGCCGCAGGGGACACCTTCAGGGCCGCCGCAGACGAACAGCTCGGCATCTGGGCCGAGCGCTCGGGGGCGACGCTGATCAAGCATCAACCGGGCGCCGACCCGGGGGCGGTCGCCTTCGACGCCTACGCTCATGCAAAGGCGCGCGGCATCGACGTCCTTCTCGTGGACACGGCGGGACGGTTGCACACGAAGACGCCCCTCATGGACGAGCTGGGGAAGGTCAGACGGGTGATCGAGCGACAGGGTCAGGTACACGAGGCGCTGCTCGTGATCGACGCTACTGCGGGCCAGAACGGCCTTGTGCAGGCGAGGGAGTTTGCAGACTCTGTCGGGGTGACGGGAGTCGCCCTCACCAAGCTGGACGGCACCGCCAAGGGCGGGATCGCTCTGGCGATCGAGACCACCCTCGGCATTCCCATCAAGATCATCGGCGTGGGCGAGGGCATCGACGACCTCGAGCCGTTCGACCCCAAGACCTTCGTGGACGCGTTGCTGTCGTGAAGATCGTCGTTGCCGGGGGGACCGGTTTTCTCGGCCGGGCCGCGGCGGGAAGCCTGCTCGACTCCGGCCACGCAGTGACCGTGCTGACACGCAACCCGGACCGGGTGCGCACCATTCCGCGGCTTGCCGGGGCGGACGCCAGGCGCGGCGATGTCACCGACGCTCCCTCGCTCAGGGGAACGTTGGCCGGGGCCGACGCGGTCGTCTGCGCGGTGCAGTTTCCCAACCATCCCATCGAAGTAGAGCGCAAGGGCCTGACCTACGACCGTTTCGACCGGCTCGGGACCGAGAATCTGATCCGCGAGGCACAGGACTCCGGGGTCAACCGCTTCTTCTATCTCAGCGGCGCGGGCGCCGACCCGGCCAGCGACTTGGTCTGGTACCGGGCCAAGGGACGCGCCGAGGAGAGCCTGCGCCACTCGGGGCTGCGGTACGTCATCCTGCGTCCTTCGTGGGCCTATGGGCCCGGAGATCAGGCCATGAGCAAGTTCGCCTCCATCGCCCGGCTCTCCCCGGTGTTACCGCAGTTGGGGGTTCGCACCCAGCGGATTCAGCCCGTCCATGCTGACGACGTCGGATTGGCCGTGCGGCGTAGCTTCGAGCTGCTCGAAGTCGCGTGGGACAAGACCTTCGAGATCGGGGGTCCCGACATCATGACGATGAACGCCGTGCTTCACACCCTTCTGGACGTGATGGGGCTCCGGCGGCTCGTGGTTCCGATCCCCGTGGTCCTGGCCAAGCTGGGGACGGCTCCGCTCAAGTTGCTCCCGAGGCCCCCCATGACGCCGCAGGGGATCGAGTTCGCCGTCCAGGACGGCGTCGTCGACACGAGCCTGCTCGAGAAGGTGCTCGAAGTCCATCCCGTGCCGCTGAGGGTCGGGCTCGAGCGCTACCTCGTTCCTTAGGGAGGGCCCGAACCGCACCCACCGGGGCTCCCGAGGGCCGGCATCGGCCGTCACCGCCGAACTCAGGTCGAAAAGCGCGCTTGAGTGCACATTTTCGACCAATGTCGGCTCCCGGCGCTTTCATCCTGCGTCGTGGGCTCCCGCCGGCTGTAGTTACGCTGGACCTATGTTCGATTCCCTCAGCGGCCGCCTCGACGATATCTTCACCCGGCTGAGATCGCGTGGACGACTGTCGGAGAAGCAGATCGAAGAGGTTCTCCGCGAGATCCGGCTCGCGCTCCTGGAGGCCGATGTCTCCCTGAAGGTGGTCAAGACCTTCATCGCCGACGTAAGGGAGCGAGCCGCCGATGCGGCCATCCATAAGAGCCTGACGCCTGCCCAACAGGTAATAAAGCTGGTCCACGCAGCGCTTATCGATGTCCTGGGGCGCGCGACGGTGGGTCTCGAACCTGCGCCCCGCCCCCCGAGGGTGTTGCTGATCGCCGGGCTGCAGGGGTCGGGGAAGACGACTGCGG
>JACDCD010000035.1 GCA_013694625.1 Actinomycetota bacterium
TCGTAGCGCAGCACACCGCCGAAGTAGAGGCGTGTGACAACCTCGACCATCGAGAGCGACGTCGACGGGTGTCCCGAGCCGGCGGCTGTGGTGGAGGTGACTATGTCTCTCCGAATGCGGCGGGCGATCTCTTCGATCTCGGACCGCTCCTCTGTTCGAGCCTCGAGCATCGAACCTCCCCTTGAGCTCCTCGGACGTTGTGACACCCATCCAACCACACGGGTGAGAGGTGCGTAGCCTCCCGGAGTGGGGATAGCCTCCCGTAGGATGCCCTGAATGAGCGATCAACCGGTGCCTGCGGAATCAACCGAGCGGGTCCCTCGCAAGAGACCGGATCAGACAGGTGGCCCTGGATCCTCGCAGCCGGCCGAGCCACGGCCCCACGATCCCACAGACGCAGCGGCGCCAATCCCGCCGGCCGAGGACGGAACCGAACGCGCGCCGAACCCCGCCGAGCCCCCCGGCCCCACCGAGCTTGCGCCACCGCGTGGCACAGGCGACATCCTGCCCCCCGAATCGTGGCGCCGGCAGGCCGCGACGCGCCTCGCGATGGACTCCTTTGCGATCGCGGGCTACGCGCCGATCGAGACGCCCATCTTCGAGCACACGGAGGTGTTCGAACGCGGCGTGGGGGCCGGGAGCGAGGTCGTCGGTAAAGAGATGTACACCTTCCCCGACCGGGGAGGGCGATCGCTTACCCTGCGGCCGGAGCTCACCGCCCCGGTGATGCGCGCCGTGCTCGGGCATAACCTTCACCGCGCGCGCCTTCCCGTAAAGCTTGCCTACGCGGGCCCAATGTTCCGTCAGGAGCGGCCCCAGAAGGGGCGCTACCGGCAGTTTTCCCAGGTCGGGATCGAGGCGATCGGCTCCATGTCTCCGGCCATCGACGCCGAGGTCATAGAGGTGGGGGATCGTTACCTCAGAGAGGCGGGGGTCGAACCCACGCTGTTGCTCAATTCGATCGGGCACCTCGACCCCGGCTGCCGCACCGGTTACCTCGAGCATTTGACCGAGTACCTCGTGGCCAACCAGTCGTCACTTGCCCCGGTCGATATCGAGCGCATAAGCCTCAACCCTTTGCGGACCTTCGACTCGAAAGAGAGCAGGACCATCGAGGTGATGCGGCGCGCCCCTCTGATCACGGACCACCTCTGTGACGACTGCCGCAGTCACTTCGAGGCGGTGCAAAGCCACCTCATGAAGCTCGAGGTGAGCTATACGCTCGACCCGCACCTCGTGCGGGGACTCGATTACTACACTCGCACCGCATTCGAGTTCACCGCCGGCGGGCTCGGGTCCCAGAACGCAGTAGGGGGCGGCGGCCGCTACGACGGTCTCGCCGAGTCCCTGGGGGGACAGCACCTTCCCGGCATCGGTTTCGCACTGGGGTTGGACCGGATCCTGTTGTCCGGCTTCGGGTCGAAGGATCAATCGGGCCCGGTGGCGGCATACGTGGTTGCGATCGGGACCGCCGCCGTCGAACAAGCGCTTGCCATTGCCACGCGCCTTCGTGCGGCGGGGATCGGCGCTGACCTCGACTTCTTGGACCGGAGCGTGAAGGGCCAGATGAAGGACGCAGCCCGTTCCGGGTGCCGCTGGGCCGTCATCGTCGGAGACGAAGAGATCGCCCGCAATAACGTCACGCTCAAGGACCTCAGCACGGGCGAACAGGAGACCGTTGCGTTCGCCGAGCTCGTGAGCCGGCTCGAGCCATGATGCGCTCCCACCGCTGTGGCGACCTGCGCGCCGATCATGCCGGCGACACCGTCGAGCTGTGCGGGTGGGTCAATTCGAGGCGCGACCACGGAGGTGTCACGTTCATCGACCTGCGTGACAGAGCGGGCCTGGTACAGGTTGTGTTTTCCCCGGGCGCGGGCGCGCGGGCGCACGACGTTGCGCAGACTTTGCGCGCCGAGTTCTGCATCAAGGTCACGGGTGTGGTGCAGAGCCGGAAGGAAGGGACGTTCAACCCCCGCCTCCCGACCGGCGAAATAGAGGTTGCAGCCGAAGCCGTCGAGGTGTTCTCGGAGGCGGAGACTCCACCTTTCCCGATCGACGGCCATCAGGACACCGAGGAGGGCCTGCGTCTGCGCTATCGTTATCTCGACCTGAGGCGCAACCACATGCAGGACAACCTCGATCTGCGCCATGGCATCGTGGGCGCAATCCGGCGCTTCTACGATGCGCATGGGTTCGTCGAGATCGAAACACCCATGATGACCCGTTCCACTCCGGAGGGAGCGCGCGACTACCTCGTCCCATCGCGCGTGCATCCGGGGAAGTTCTTCGCCCTCCCGCAATCGCCGCAGCTCTTCAAGCAGCTGTTCATGGTCGCGGGGCTCGACCGCTACTACCAAATCGTGAAGTGCTTCAGGGATGAAGACCTCCGGGCGGACCGACAGCCGGAGTTCACCCAACTCGATGTCGAGATGTCGTTCGTCGGTGTGGAAGATGTCCTGGATCTGACCGAGGAGATGTTCAAGGCGGTGTGGGCCGAGGTTCTCGGCGTCACGCTTCCCGACTTCGTTCGCCTCACCTACGACGAGTCGATGCACCGGTTCGGAGTCGACAAACCAGATGTGCGCTTCGGGATGGAGCTCGCCGATCTGGACATGGTGCTCGCCGCCACCGAAGCACGCGTTTTCAGGTCGGCTCTCGATAACGGAGGGGCGGTCAACTGCGTCGTCGTTTCGGACGGCGGGCGGCTCACGCGCAAGGAGCTCGATGGTTTGGTGGAGGAGGCCAAGCAACTCGGCGCGGGGGGACTGGTATGGGCGGCCGTCACCCCCGACGGCCTCAAGTCTCCGATGGACAAGTTCCTGAGTGACGGCGAGCGCGCCGGTCTGGTCGGCGCATCGAATGCCCGCGAGGGGGACCTCAT
>JACDCD010000040.1 GCA_013694625.1 Actinomycetota bacterium
TCGTTTCGGCCGTGCATCCGCACCACCGCAAGGTCGGTTGTGGCCGCCACGACGGGAGGGATGGAGCTGGTGAAGCCCTGCGGCATGTCGACGCAGACGTAGGCGAGGCCGTGCCCTTCCAGAAAGCTGAGGGTCTCGTCCCGGTTGTCTTGGCTCATCCACGTCTTGTTTCTGAACTCGACGCAGATCCGCATGGGCGCGGCGCGCCGAGCGCAGTCAAGGATGTAGTTGCGGTTCTTCTTACCGATCACGAACCAGGGTGGGAACTGAAACAGGAGCGCCCCGAGCTTCCCCGCCTCGTGCAGGGGCCAGAGGGCCGAGGTGAAGCGCTCCCAGATGGCATCGATGACCTCTGGTTTCAGATCCTCCGGGTAGAGATTTTTCTTTGCGACGGGTACTTCGAGGTCCTTGTAGATCGCGTCCGCTTTGGTGGGATGCCCGGTCATCGATGAAAACGCCTTGACGTTGAAAGTGAAGCTCTTCGGAGTGCGTTCGACCCACAGCTCGGAGTTCTTTTCGCTCGGAGGGAAGTAGTAGCTCGAGTCCACCTCGGTAATGGGGAATTGCGATGCGTAGTAGCGCAGACGATCCTCCGCCGACTTTGCCTCCTTGGGATACCAGTCGGTTTGGAGCAGCGTCTTGTCGGTCCACGCAGAGGTGCCGACCAGAATGTCGCTCATCCTCCCAGTGTCACCCGACACGCACCTCGCGGCGCGCAGGTACACGCGTGGGTTGCAGCCCTGCCTCTTGCGCAGCATGCGCAAACACGCCTGCGTCCCTCGGCGCACACCCCTGCGGGTCGTTGTTGAAGTATGCGAAGACGACTTCTTCCCGGTTCCACAGACCGGCGATGCGCTCGGCCCACGATCTCATGGAGTCCCGCCCGTAGCAGGGGGCCGGCGCGGCCCGGCCCGAATGCCAGCGGACATAACCCCACCCGGCGGTGCGCCACAACGGGGTGATGCACCTCGAGTCCCGGTCGGCAAGACACAGCGCCGCGTCGTGCTCGGCGAGGACGGAGTGGATTCGATCCGTGTACCAGGAGGGATGGCGGAATTCGACGGCGATCCGGGCGCGCCGGCCGAAGCAACCAAGGGTCTCCTGCAACAGGCTCACGTCGCATTTGAAGTTGGGCGGCAGCTGCAGCAGCACGGGTCCCAGCTTCGGCCCCAGATGAGCCGCGTGGGACAAGAAGCGTTCGACCGGTTCCTGAGGCTCGCGCAGGCGTTTGATGTGGGTGAGGTAGCGGCTGGCCTTGACCCCGACCACGAAATCGGCCGGAGTGCGCTGCGCCCAGGCTGCGAAGGTGCCCGGTTCCGGCAGGCGGTAGAAGGCGTTGTTCACTTCAACGGTCTGGAAGCGCTCCGCATAATGCTCGAGCCAGGCGCCCTGGGGAATCCCCCCGGGATAGAAACGCTCTGCCCAATGGCGATAAGCCCAACCAGAGGTCCCGACGTAGAGCAACGGCGTTTTCTCTTTCCTTCCGGCGGCTCAGTCCCCCGAGCCGGGCGAACGTCTCCGGCGGAACTCCGCCGCCGCCTCGGCATGGTCCACGATCGGCTCCGGGTAGTCGATGGTGATGCGCTCCGGCCCAAGGTCCCACGGCCGGTGCACCCTCGGTCCCTCGATACCCGCCAGCTCCGGTACGTAGCGTCTCACATAGTCCCCTCTCGGATGCAAGCGATCCGCCTGCCGGAGGGGATTGAAGACCCGATTCGGACGCGTGTCGTTGCCGGTGCCCGCGACCCACTGCCAGTTCCCCGAGTTGTTGGCCATGTCGCCGTCGACCCGCAGGCTCCAGAAATGCTGCGCACCGAGGCGCCAGTCCAAGTAGAGATCCTTGACCAGGAAAGACGCAGTTATGAGCCGGGCCCGGTTGTGCATCCACCCTTCTGCCCGCAGTTGTCTCATGCCGGCATCCACGGGCGCGAGAACAGGACCAGGCCTGTGGTTATGGTTTCAGCCCTCGGGTGAGCCGGACCGCTCTGCGTTAGGGGTCTCTCGACCCGGTCCCGCGAACGCCCCGTCGACCATATGGAGCCGCTTGACCATACGCACAACCGTGCCCCTTTCAGGCGTCGAGTCGAACGTGGCCTCATCGACAAGCTGGCCGATCAGGTGGAGGCCCCGACCGTTCTCAGCGGCCGACGGTGGCGGCGACTGTCCGTTGACCGCCGGCTCGAACCCGGTTCCGGCGTCGATGATGCGCATTTCGCAGAGGTCTCCCTCGACCGAAAACTCCAGCTCGTAGTGCTCGCTCGCATGTGCGTGCTCGATAACGTTCGAGCACGCCTCGGTGACCGCAAGCTTGATATCCCGGACGGATCCGGAATCGCAGCCGAGCATCGACAGGGTGAGGGCGCACAGGCGTCGGGCCAAGGGGACGCTCCGGGGCTCCCTTGTCAATGAGACGGTTAACCGGACCTCCATCTAGGTATGGTTCCCCGTGCCCTCGTGGAGAAACGTCCCTGGGGGGAATTGGTCACGAACAGCGCGCATTCGTTGCCGCTTAGTCACTCTCCGCGAGCACAGTACGCAGGGCCCCCAGAGCCCGTTCGATGTCGTCGCCATCGACATCCCGGTGAGTTACCAGCCTCATCGCCCCCCCGGGTGACCCGAGCGTCAAGATCCCCCTGGAGCGCAGACCGTCGCTGACCTGAGTGCCCGGCTTGGAAAAGGGGCTCAGGTTGAGGTACACCATGTTCGTCTCGACCGAGTCGAGATCGACCGCCTCGGGATGCAGCTCGAGCAGGCCCTCCGCCAGCCGCCGGGCGTTGGCATGATCCTCCGCCAGGCGCTCGACCCCGGTGTCGAGGGCGACCCGGGCTGCGGCGGCCAGCACACCGGCCTGGCGCATCCCCCCTCCGAGCCGCTTGCGGAGGCGGCGGCTTTCGGTGATGACCTCCCGGGTGGAGCACACCATGGAGCCGACCGGCGCGCCGAGACCCTTGGAGAAGCAGAAGGTCACCGTGTCGGCGCAGCTTGCCCATTCGGCCGCAGGGGTGCCGGTGGCCACCTCGGCGTTGAAGATCCGGGCCCCGTCGATATGGGCCCCCACCTCCCGTTCGCGGCAAACCTTGGAGATGCTGCGTGCCTCGTCGATCGGAAAGATGCGCCCTCCAGCGGCGTTGTGGGTGTTCTCCATCGCCACGACGGCCGTGCAGGGGTTGTGATCGTTGCCGGCGCGAATCGCTGCGCCGACATCATCGGCGCGGATGGTCCCACCCTCGCCGGAGAGTTGCCGCATGACGAGGCCGAAGTGCACTGCGGGAGAACCGCCTTCGTAATTGAGGAAATGCGCGTCGGTGTGACACAGGACCTCGTCGCCCGGACGGGTTAGCGCGCCGAGCGCGACCTGATTTCCCATCGAGCCGGTCGGCACGTACAGGCCGGCCTCCTTGCCCAGCCGGGCGGCTGCGGCCTCCTGGAGGGAGTTTATGGTGGGGTCGTCGCCGAAGACATCGTCGCCGACCTCGGCCTCCGCCATAGCGCGCCGCATTGCGGGCGTGGGCCTGGTGACGGTGTCGGAGCGGAGGTCGATCAAACCGTCGTGCATAATCCGAGGATAGCGTCCGTTATCCGAAGAAGACCTCGGCGACCTCGTAGAGGGCCGGGTCTAGGGTCTTGAGCGTTCCGACGGCCTCGCGCAGCGGAACCCGCACGATGTTGTTGCCCTGGAGGGCCACCATCTTTCCGAAATCCCCTTCATGGGCCGCATCGATCGCAGCGATCCCGAAACGCGTTGCCAGCATGCGGTCGAAGGCGGTCGGGGAGCCGCCGCGCTGGAGGTGGCCCAGGATCGTGGCGCGCGTCTCGAAACCGGTACGCTGCTCGATCTCGTGCTCGAGGGCGACACCGATGCCCCCCAACCGGACGTGGCCGAAGGCGTCGACTTCGCTCTGTTGGGCCGTCTCCGAACTGTCCGCCGGGCGGGCGCCCTCGGCCACCACCACTATGGAGAAGGTCCGGCCCTTCCGGTGTCGGTGACGGATGTGGTCGCAGACCTCTTCGATATCGAAGGGCTCCTCCGGCACCAGGATGGCGTCGGCGCCCCCGGCGATTCCCGCGTATGCGGCTATCCAGCCCGCATGACGGCCCATGACCTCGAGCACGATCACACGGTTGTGCGATTCCGCCGTGGTGTGGAGGCGATCGACCGCCTCCGTGCAGATCTCGACCGCGGTGTTGAATCCGAAGGTGAAATCGGTGGCGGCCAGGTCGTTGTCGATGGTCTTCGGCACACCGACGGTGTTCACGCCCTCGGACTGCAGCTTGTCGGCGACCCCGAGTGTGTCCTCCCCGCCCACTGCGATCAGCGCTTCGATGTTCTCCGCGGCGAGGCTCTCCCTCACCTGTTCGACGCCCTTTTCCTCCTTGAACGGATTGGTTCGGGAGGACCCGAGGATCGTCCCGCCACGATGCAGGATCCCCGAGGTGTTGTCCGGGGTCAGATAGGTGACGCGGTTGTCGAGCACCCCGCGCCAGCCGTCCCTGTAACCGACGATCGCATGCCCGTAACGGTTGATGCCCTTTCGGACCACCGCCCTGATGACGGCGTTCAGCCCGGGACAGTCACCCCCACCGGTAAGGATTCCAAATCGCGCCATTTGTCCTCATTTCCTACCAGATTGCGCCCTGCAACGTGCTCCTCAATACGCCCTGCTTCGGCGCCGAAGACGGGAAGGTGAACCTAAAGCACCGCAGGTACCTGCGCGCCCTCGGAGCGGCCACCCTCACAGCTGCGCTGGCTCTGGCGGCGGTTCCGGTTGCCGGGGCCGCCGGCCTGGAGGCCATGCGGGATGAGGCCCAGGCGGTCGCGGATGAGGTGACCGGTCTGGAGCACTCGCTCGCAGACCTGGAGGCCGAGCGAATCCGCCTGGACGCCTCGGTCGAGCGCACGGGACGCCGGCTTGCGGTCCTGGAGTCCACCAGGCACGACGCCCAGGTTGCCTTCGACGCCGCCTCGGAGCGGTACGCACGACGGGCGGTCGAAGCCTACAAGGATGGCGCCAACGAGCGCTTGGCTCTTCTGCTGTCGGCGAAGAGCGTTAGCGAGATGTTGACGCTGGCAGAGGCAACAGCAGCCGGGGCGGACCAGGACGCCCGGGCGCTGAGGAGATGGCAGCGGGCCCGCAGCTCCATCTCCTCAGCCGAGGACGCAGCGGAGGAGCGTAAGGCGCAGCTGCTCGAGGCGCAGAGCCGGGTGGAGGAGGTGACGGCTGAGATCGGGGCCACGCTTGCGGGCAGACGGGCAGCCCTGGTGGAGCTAACAGATCGAATCGACGATCTCGAGGCCCTGGCGCGGCGCGAGGCCGCCCAGCGGGAGGCGGAGGTGCGCCGGGCCGAGGCCGCCCAGACCCCCGAAGAGTCCGCCGCCACCCCGTCGGGGCCCGGGCTGCAGGAGGTGGTCCCCAGGGGTTTGGACGAGTCTGGATTCATCGGTACGGGGGTCACCTTCGAGGGCGTCGCCTCGTGGTACGGCCCGGGGTTCGAGGGCCAGACGACTGCCAGCGGCGACATCTTTCACGCCGATGGCCTCACCGCGGCCAGCCTGGATCTCCCTCTCGGGACCTGGTTGAGGGTCACCCGGGGCGACAGGAGCGTCACCGTGCTCGTCAACGACCGAGGCCCCTACATCGAGGACCGGATCCTTGATCTCAGTCAGGGGGCGGCCGAGGTCCTTGGGTTCACAGGCCTGGCCTGGATATCGGCCGAGATAGTCCTCCCACCCGAGTAGTAGCGCGCTCAGAGAGCCCCACCCCGCCGGTCACGCAAGCTTTAGGTGACCGCTCAGAGAGCCCCGTTCCCTCAGGGCACGCAAGCTTTAAGTGCCCCTCCGGGAACGGGGCTCTCCTCGCTTGGAGGAAAGGCATAACCCATAGCCAAAGAACAGTCAGGCCGCGGACGCCCCTCAGCGGGCTCGGGTGGGGGTTAGACGCTTGGTTGGTTTTACTGTGGTTCCTTCGGTATCGATCTCGATCGAGACCTCGTCCATGAGCCTGCGCATGAGCTCGATCCCGTACCCCCCGGTCGCCGGGTCGGTCAGGCGGAAAATGGGCCCCCACCCCGCTCTCGTTCTTCGATGGTCCCTCCTGCACATAGGTTGCGGTTGCTCAACACATTCCACACATCGCACGCCACGACTGCCTCACGGATGACGCGGTGTCCACTACCCTAAATTAATCAAGGAAGGGCGCACCCGGCATCGGCGTGAACTTCCACCTAGGATCCAAGAAAGCGTGAGGCATATGCCCTCTGAGAATGTCGTACTGCAGGGTCACATCATCGAATCGCTCATTCTGCCCAGGGCCCTCGACGAGATCATCGAGCTCGGGGCGGGATTCGAGATCATCGACCTCAACATCGGAACCAGACACGAGGACTCGTCCTATGCGAAGATCAAGATCACCGCCGACTCGGACGACCTTCTGCTTCGGCTTATCGAGCGCCTCCGGCAGCACGGGGCGAATCCCGAAACCGTCAAAGATGCAACCATCGTCGAGGCGGACCGGGCCGGTTGCTTTCCACCCGGCTTCTACTCCACCACCAATCTCGAGACCGAGATACGTTTGGACGGCGGTTGGCGGCGTGTGCAACAGCCCGAGATGGATTGTGGCGTTGTAGTCGAAGAGGGCGTTGCCCGCACGGTTGCGATGAGTGATGTGCGCGCGGGGATGTCGATCGTGATGGCCGGGCTCGGCATCAGAGTCCTGCCGCTGGAGCTGCCGTCTGCTCAGGACCGGCAGGTGTTCGAGTTCATGACCTCCACCGTGTCCAGCGAGAAGCCAAAAACGCTACTCGTAGATCAGGTCGCGGACCGAATGCGGGCTGCGAAGGCCGAAGGGCAGAGACTGCTATGGGTCGCGGGGCCGGCGGTCGTGCACACCGGCGCCGGCCCCGATGTCAGTGCGATGATTCGTGCAGGCTATGTCGATGCCTTCTTTGCAGGGAACGGAGTCGCAGCCCATGACATCGAGTCGAACATCTACGGGACGTCACTGGGCGTGTACATGTCAGAGGGGCTTCCGGCGGAGAGCGGGCACGAACATCACATCCGGGCGATCAATGAGGTCAGGCGCCACGGTTCCTTCCAACAAGCGATCGACGCCGGAGTCTTCGATGACGGCATCGTCTATCACCTCATCAAGCAAGGCGCCGACTATCTCTTCGGCGGCAGCGTCAGGGATGACGGGCCGTTGCCCGATGTCGTTACCGACATGGTCGAGGTGCAGAGGCGTTTGAGGGAGATCATCTGGGGAGTCGGCGACAAGGAACCCATCGGCTTCTGCATCGTATTGGGCACGATGCTGCATGGGATCGCAACCGGAAACTGCCTTCCGGCATCGGTCCCACTGGTGTGCGTCGACATCAACCAAGCGACCGTGACCAAGCTGATGGACCGGGGCTCGTGGCAGTCGATGGGGATTATCACCGACATCGGGCTCTTCATCAGTGGCTTGGCCGAAAGGCTTGCGCCGGATGAAATCCGGAAGGCCGGCAGGGCCGAAGAGGTCCGCGTGGCGGGAGCGCGTACCCCGCGCTAAGGAGTTAGGGACGGCTCAAGCCGAACACCCGCCCGCCGAGTGGGTGAGAGGTGTGAAATATGCACACTCAACACCCACTCGGCAGGTCGAGACTGAGGGTTCTAGCCTTCGCTGGCGCCGCTCTCGTCGGCGCCCTTCTTGGCCGCCTGAGCCTGTGCGAGCTGGCGATTGACGTGGTTCCAGTCGAGGTTGTCGAAGAACGCCTCGACATACTGCTTGCGTCCGTCGGGCGTCGCTCCGAAGTCGCCCACGTAGGCGTGCTCGTAGACGTCCAGTGCGAGTACGGGAACCATGTTGTAAACGGCCCACAGGTTCTGGGTGTCCATGATGTAGTTGAACAGCGATCCATCGTTCAGGTCGAAGCCGAGCATGACCCAGCCGCGCGCTGAAGATGCAGCCTTGCGGAACGCCGCCTTCCACATGTCGACGCTGCCGAGCTCCTGAGCGATGTAGTCCGCGATCGCACCCGTGGGGTCACCGCCATCGCCGCCGAGGTGCCCGAAATAGAGCTCGTGGTTCTTGAAGCCCAGAAGGGCGAAAGTGTAGTCGACCGACACCGATCGCAGGGGCGAATAGACCTGGTTACCCTCGATCTCGTTGTAGTCGAAATCCCTCAGGATCTTGCGACATTCGTTGGACTTCTTCGCGTACCCCTCATACAGCTTGTAGTGATTGTCCATCGTCGACTTGGAGATGCCACGGAGCTCCTTGCTAAATGCTGGAAACTGCCGCGGTTTGAGATCGGTCCAAGGCATGCAGAACATCCTTTCGCTTGTCGGGTTGCCTCCCAACTTTGTACCGTACCCGAGAGCGAGCTCCCTCTAACATCGGTCGCTATAGCACGACGTGCACAGTTATGCACGTGGCGCGCAGCCAACCCGGCGCGCCGGAGTCTCTAGAGGCCGAGCCGTTGAAGAAGAGTGTGCTGAAGGGTCGGCTCGCCGGCTTCGGCAAGCTCGTAGGAAACCTTGACGGCCGGCTTTTGGATATCGCAGACCTTACGCAAATCGATGGGGGTGGCGATCAGGACCACGTCAGCATCGGATGCATTCATCGTGTCGCTCAGGTCCTGGCGCTGGCTCTCTGAATAACCCATAGCGGGTAGCAAAGTGCCAATCTCGGGATAGGTCTTGAACACGTCACGGATGGTGCCGGCCGCCCACGGGCGAGGATCCACGAGCTCTGCGGCACCGGCGCGCTGCGCAGCGACAACCCCGGCGCCATACGTCATCCCACCATGAGTCAACGTCGGTCCGTCTTCGACGGCCAAGACCCTCTTGCCCTCCAATGACAAATCGTCTTGCACCGTTATCGGTGAGCGTGCCTCCACAACTGTGGCGTCCGGATTGAGCATCGCAATAGTGGAACGCAACGTCGCGACATCTTCGGGGCGCGCCGAGTCGACCTTGTTGATGAGCACGATCTCGGCCATTCTCAGATTCGCCTCACCCGGGTGAAAAGTTGTCTCGTGACCGACGCGCAGGGGATCTGTGACCGTGATCTGCACGTTGGGGAGGTAGAACGGCAAATCGTTGTTACCGCCGTCCCAAACGACGACGTCGGCCTCCTGTTCGGCGTTTCTGAGTATCTCGGCATAGTCGATGCCCGAGTACACGATCGAGCCCTGCTCCAGGTGCGGTTCGTACTCCTCACGCTCCTCGATGGTGCAGTCGGCGGCGAGCAGGTCGGCGTAGGTCTCGAAGCGCTGACAGATCTGCTTCGTGAGGTCGCCGTAGGGCATTGGGTGTCGCACCACTGCGACCTTCTGCCCTGCGCCTTTCAGGATGCGCACCACCGCGCGCGTCGTCTGCGACTTTCCCGAGCCGGTGCGCACTGCGGCCACCGCAACCACCGGAGCTTTGGACTCGAGCATCGTCGAGCGGGGCCCAAGAAGACGGTAGTCGGCTCCGGAGGCAAGGGCACGCGAGCCGAGGTGCATCACGGCTTCGTGCGAAATGTCGGAGTAGCTGAAGACCACTTCGTCGATTTCGAACTTTCCGATCAAATCTTCAAGGCCATCCTCGGGATATATCGGGATGCCCTCCGGATACAGGGCCCCCGACAACTCTGGCGGATACTGCCGGCCGTCTATTCCTGGTATCTGGGCCGCGGTGAAAGCGATGACCTCGTAGCGGTCGTCATCCCGGTAAGCGACGTTGAAGTTGTGGAAGTCGCGTCCGGCGGCGCCCAAGAGCAGCACTCTGATTCGATCATGATCCCTCAACATCGTCGAGCGGCAGCCTACACGAGGCTATCTGCCGGAAGACCCGCTTTCGAGCGCCCGGCGGAGCCCTCTCACGGCCTGGCGGATGCGCTGCTCGTTCTCGACCAGGGCAAATCTCACGTAACCGTCCCCAAGGTGTCCAAATCCGACGCCGGGAGAGACGGCGACCTTCGCCTCGGCGATCAAGTACTTTGCGAACTCCAGCGAGCCCATATCCGCAAAGGGCTCCGGGATGGGCGCCCAGGCAAACATCGTTGCGGGCGGCTCACGCATATCCCAGCCGATCCGTCCCAGACCTTCGCACAGTGCATCCCTCCGGCTCCGATATATCTCCCGAATCTGTTTGGGGACCTCGGTGCACTCGTTGAGCGCAATGATCCCGGCGATCTGAATGGGTTGAAACACACCGTAGTCGAGGTACGACTTGAGCTTCGTGAGCGCGCCGATTATCTCGGGGTTGCCGACGGCGAACGCAAGCCGCCAACCCGGCATCGAGTACGACTTCGACATCGAGAAGAACTCGACACCGACCTCTTTAGCGCCCGGCACCTGCATCATCGACGGAGCACGTTCGGCATCGAAGACGAGGTCGGCGTAGGCGAGATCGTGCACCACCATCATTTCTCTCGACTTGGCGAAGTCGATCAGCTGCTCGAAGAATTCCAAACCCACTACGGCGGTCGTCGGGTTGTGAGGGAACGAGCAGAGCACGACGCGCGGCTTCGGTTCAGAGCGTTCGTAAGCCTTTACGAGATCGGTGAAGAAGTCGGATTCCAGCTCGAGCGGAACCGTCGTGACATTGGCGCCCGAGAGAATCATTGCGTAGGTATGGATTGGATAGGTGGGCTCGGGCACGAGCACCGAGTCACCCGGTTCGAGCAGCACCCATGCAAGGTGCGAGATGCCCTCTTTCGCGCCGATCGTCGCGGTGGCCTCGGTGTTCGGGTCCAGGGTCACGCCCCAGGCCCGCTCATACAGATCGCAGATCGCGCCGCGCAGCTTCGGGATGCCCTTCGAAGACGAGTACCGGTGGTTACGGGGGTTGTCGACGGCCTCTTTGAGCTTTTCGACCACGGCATCGGGAGTCGGGATATCGGGGTTTCCCATCCCGAGGTCGATGACGTCCTCCCCCGCTTGGCGCGCCGCAAGCTTCAGGTCATTGACTATGGAAAAGACGTAGGGCGGAAATCGCTCGATCCGTCTGAATTCCATGGCTTCAACCTAGCAGCCACACCCCGGGTGGTCGCTCTTGGAGGCGCCACGGAGGCACCCCCTCCCTGGAAGGAGGGGCGCTCCGTAGCAGCTAACCCGAAAGGAAGCAGCCCCCGAGTCAGTTGGGGCCTTTGGATTTGACTTGTTTTACTTGTACCAGGGCTTGTTGTAGTTCTGTTATCCAGTCTTTTTCGTGGCGGGCTACCAGGCGCACGCACCAGGCGAGCGCGTCGCTCCGGCTTCGGGCCACACCTGCCTCTACCAGCGTGTCGAGGATCCCTCGCTCCCCCATCCGCAGTCTCGTCATTACCGGCACGCTCAGAGTGGTGAACAACTCGGTGGTGCCCCCGCAAATGGCGCCCCACGAGACGCTCCGGCCGAAAAGATGCTCGCCCTCGGCGGCGATCCGGACCCGCTCGTCGCGCGTCCCCGCCCTGAAGTCCTCGATGAGGGCTGCTTCGGCCAGTGCCCGCTCGTGATCCCGGGCCCGGGCGGGGAATACGGGCTGCGGCAACTCCCCGATCACCAGGATCTCGTCCCGGTCCGCTCGAACGTAGGGAGTCACGGTAAACCACTCCGTCGGGATGCGGTGCCCAAACCAACGCTCGAGGTCGTGAGTGGGTTTACCTGGCGTCGTCACCACCTGATTACAGTATTACAGGGGCGGCTTCAGCTATTCGGATCATCGAGATCGGGGGTACCTCCATCCAGCCGGACGAGGTTGGCCAGCACCACCCGCCCGTCCTCGAGGCGCGCATCCATCGAGACCACCCCTGCGTTGCTCAGTCCCCGAATGCGAGCAGCGCGCCGGTCGTCGTAGCCGAGCGCCTCGGCGCTGAGCCACCGGATCGCCGCGCCGTGGCTGACGATCACCACCGTCTGCCCGGGATTGGACCCGACCGCGCGCGCCACCCCCCGCAGCATGCGCCGGCGTACCTGGCCGGGAGACTCGCCGCCGGGGCGAGCCGAATAGTGGCGGGCGGGGCCCCAGAGGTCTGGCCACCGCCGCCGGATCTCATCGGTTGTGAGCCCGGTCCAGTCGCCCTGGTCGACCTCCCTGAAGTCCGGATCCTCGACGACCTCCAGCCCATGCCGTCCTGCGATGGGAGCAGCGGTGTGGACGGCCCTGCTGAGGTCGCTGGAGAGGACTGCGTCGATGTCGAAGGAAGCCAGCGTGGCGGCCACGGCGTCCGCCTGGCGGCGTCCCTCGTCGTCGAGATCGATATCGGCCATTCCCTGAGCGAGACCCTTGCGGTTCCACTCGGTGACTCCGTGCCGGACGATCAGGAGCTTGGTGGCGCTCGCCTCCACTCAGCCCCCAACCCGGTCGAGGCGGGGCTTCACTTCGGTGGCAAGAAGCTCGATGCAGTCCGGGTCGATCGGAGACGGCAACGACGCAATCAGGTGGTCCGCCCCCGCCGCGGCGAGGGTCCCCAGCGAGTCGGCGATCGCCTCCGGCGCGCCGACCAGTAGCCGGGACGGGTTCCGGCCCCCCAATCGCTTGCGCGAGTCCCTTTCGGACGTCCCCAGGACGACCCCGCCGGCCCAGGAGAGCTCCAACGAGCGCCCCGCAGCGCCGGACGCCGCCCTCGCCGCCAACTCGGCGAAAGTTTCCACCGGGAGACCCCAGGCGTTCCAACCGTCGGCGGCGCGCCCCGCGAACTCCGCCGCCCACCGGGAGTTGCCGCCCACCCACAGCTTCGGAGCCTCGGTTACCCGTGGGCTCGGCGGCAGATCCTCGAGGCGGACGAACCCGTCGTCTCTGGTAACCGCCCCCGAGGACGTCGTCGCGCCGTCAAAGAAGTCCCGCAGGGCCCCGACGGTTGAGACGAGCTGCTCCCGGCGCGCCGCCCCGGACCAGTAGGGCAGCCCGTAGGCCTCGTTCTCGGCCCGGCTCTTGCGGTCGCCGCTCCCGACCCCGAGAATGATCCTCCCGGGGGCGACGGCGACGGCCGTGGCCGCCATCTTGGCGAGCACGGCCGGATGGCGGAGGGACGAACGGGTGACCAGTGTGCCGATCGTGATGCGCCGCGTGGCCGCCGCGAGATAGGCAAGGGTCGTCCACGCCTCCAGGACGGGCACATCTATTGTCCGGCGCGCGTCGGGCGGCTCACCCCGGGCCGAAGCTCCGACGGGGGCGCCGCCCTCCTTCCGCTGCGGAGGGAGCGGCCAGAGGTGGTCGAACAACCAGACCGAGTCCAGGCCGGCGGCCTCGGCGCGCTGCACACCCGCCAGAACCTCGGCCCGGTCCCCGGTGAACTGGGGCAGGGTCACCCCCAGGCAGACCCGGCTCACACTGCGGCACCCATCGGGTAGCGGGCATCGGCCGAGCTGCCGGTGTCCCTGCCATAGCGGAACCGGGTCACGCTGCGTTGACCATGAGATAGCGGACGACGAACTCGGATACTCCCGCCGTGAGGATGGCCACGTAGTAGAGGCCGGTGGCCGACTGGATCGAGCGGATGGCCACGCACCGGCGCGCCGCCCACACGACCATTCCGGTGAACGCGAGCAGGACGACCCAGATCAGGAAGAAGGCCCGCCCGAAAGAATCGCCCGCGCCGGGGAGGCCGAAAGCCGCTCCGGCCGTGGATGCGCCGGAGAGACGCCCGGCCCCCAGCGCTCCTGCGACGCCGGTCACGCCGGTGGCGACCAGACAAAGAAGAGTCAGGCGCGCCAGTGCCCAGGTCTTCAATCCGGGCTGGTTGAGATACCAATGCCCCAGCATCATCCCGTTGCTCACCGCCCCCAGAAGCGCCGCCCCCGCCAGCAGCTGCAGGCTCGCCAACGGCTGCGGCCATGTCGCAATCAGCCCGGCCGAGAGGACCAGGGCGAAAGCTCCACAGGTGGCTGCGACCGCGCCCATGACCGTCCCGGGAACGTCGGTACGCGAGTACTGGACCGCGATGTAGAGCGCGATGGCGGCCACGAAGCCCACGACCATCCGGCCTCCGGCGCCCCCCGGACCGACAGAGCTATAGGCCACCGCCGCCAGGCTTCCCAGTATCAGAGTTGCCCAGGCCGTGATGCGGAAATGCCCCCGTCGAATCACCGCCCACGACTGTGTCCAGGCGGCCACGGCCAGCCAGCCCGTGGCCCATTCGAGAAGGACGAGCGCCACCACCGCGCCTGCGCCGCTCACAGGGCGCGTTCGACCGCTTCAGTCACCGGGCCCGTCCTAGTGCTCTGCCGGCACTAAAAGGGCATGAAGCGTTGCCAGCGTCCTCTCAGGGGAGCGGTCGCCACCTCCAGGACCTCGCGCACCACTTCAAGCACGTCGTCGTCGCCGCCCTCCCAGTGCTCGCGCACGATCTCCTCCGGAATCCGGTTGAGGATCTGGTCGAGGGCAAACGCCACCAGCACCAGATCGTCTGCCTGTCCGATGAGGGGAATGAAGTCGGGAATGATGTCAAAGGGCAGCAGGAGATAGCCCGCGACCACCGCGACGATGGCTTTGTTGCGCGGGGGCACCCTCGGGTCGCGCAACAGTGCGTACAACAGCTTCAATAACTGGGGCAGGAATAACCACAGCTCCTTGAGCCTGCCCATTCCGGCCTGTCCGGCCTGTCCGTCCGGTCCGTCCGGTCCGTCATGTGAAGTCGTCACGTTTGCCTCCCTCGAGCGTCGAGCCCTTAAGCCGCCTGGTCAAAGGCGAGTGCGGCCGCTCCGATAATGCCCGACTCTGCGCCGAGCGAGGTCACGTCGACCCGGACGGGTCTCCGGCGTTGTGACATGGTCATCTTCACGAGCTGATCGCGTGCCGGGCCCAGGTAGGGCTCGCCCACCTTGATGATTCCACCGCCGAGCACGATCACCTCCGGATCGAAGATGTTCACGACGTTGGACATGCCCACACCGAGGGCTTGTCCGGCGCGCCGGAGGACCCGGCACGCAGTCTCGTCGAACCCGGCGGCCGCTCTTGCGACGTCGCGCGCGCTGATGTCCTCGACCGAGCTTGCGAAGCCCATGATTGCGCTCTCGGGATTCTCGGTGACTCCCTCCCGGGCCAGCCGGGCGATCGCGCGCCCGGCGGCGAGCTGCTCGAAACACCCTTTCAGACCGCATCCGCAGAGTGGGCCGCTCGGGTCGACAATGGTGTGGCCCATCTCGGCGCCGGCGCCGGTGGCGCCGCGCAGGAGCTCGCCGTTGACGATGAAGCCGCTCCCGATTCCGGTGCCGATGGTCAACAGCGCCAGGTTGGCCGCCCCCTGAGCCGTCCCGAAGATCTTCTCGCCCCAGGTCGCGGCGTTGGCGTCGTTGTCCACGACGACCGGCAGACCGAACCGGGCCTTCAACGCCTCGGCCACCTTGGGGTCGTCGTAGACGAGGTTGGCCGCGAAGATGACCGTACCGGACCTCGAATCGATGAAACCCGCAGCGCCGACGCCGATGCACCCGATGGCAACGCCGAGCTCGCCCGACCGCTCGAGCAACTCGTGCACGGTGGCGATGATCGATTTGGTGCCCGCATGCACGTCGGTGTCGTGCTCGACGCGGCTGTGTAGGGCTCCTTTGCTCGAAACGATGCCACCCTTCACCTTGGTGCCGCCGATGTCGACACCGATCGCCGCGCGAGACTCAGACATCCCTGCAGGATACGGGCGGAGGGGCGAGTTGTCCCGCTTCGCTCCGGTATGGAGTCGAGGGGCCCTGCGCGCCGCGCCGCCCGGTTGCCGGCGAGTCCCCTGTAAAGCCTGAGGTTATGTTGCCGGCGCACTCTGGTGGGGCCAGGACCTCTTCGTGGCGCGGAAGTATCCGGTGTTGACGCACAGGGTCCGGCCGATATGCAGCATCGAGATCAGCGGCTGGTGGACGTGCCCGAAGTAGGCGCGGCGCGGCTGGACGTCGGCGATGTAACCGAGGATGTCCTCGCTCCCTCGTTCGAGTCTTCCGGCGCGCGTGTCGAAGCACAGCTCCGGGACCGCGGGAGGAATGTGGGAGCACAGGACGTCCACCTCTCCGAGTCCCTCGAGCTTGGCCCGCATCTGCTCGTGGGTTACCTCCCCAGTGATGTGGAGCGGAGAGGGAAGCGCCCCGCCCACGAAACCGAACCGCTCGCCTTCAAGCACGAATACCCGTCCGTCGGCCTCGGTGACGCCCGCGAACCGCCGGGCGAAATCGTGGGCGGTCTCGGGCGAATCCACATTGCCCAGGATGAGATAGGTGGGGTCGACGAGGGCGCTGAATACTTCCTCGTACTGCGCCGTCATTCGCTTGGCGACGGCGCGCCGGATCTCTTCCTCACGCCCCTCGGAGCGCCGGTTCATGATCTCTCTCGCCTCCACAGCGCGCCCCTCGGTGCGCAGCCGAACGACCTCGGCGACGGTCTCGACGGCGAAGACCTCGGTGAGGATCCCGGTCATGGAGGTGTAGTCCAGAAAGTTGATGAGATCTCCGAGGAGCACCAGCGTCGACCCCTCCGGGACCGCCTTCCTCAGGGCGTCGGAGGCTCCGTGGAGGTCGGAGACAATATGTATCGGCATGGGCGGATGCTACGGCCACGGGCACCTAAGGGAGACGGGAGGCGCCGCTTTGAATCTGATCTACGTGCACGGCGGCGTCTCGGGGCGCAGGCGGGAGGAGGTCCCGTCCCTGGCGGGTAGCCGCCGCGCCGGTCTGGGAGCGGGCGGCGCGCTCGATGCGGTGGAGGCCTCCGTGCGGAGCCTGGAGGACGATCCGGCGTTGAACGCCGGGCTCGGCTCGGTGCTGAACCGCCGTGGCCAGATCGAGCTCGATGCGGGCCTGGCGGACGGAACCGCCGGACGCTTCGCAGGGGTGGCGAGTGTGGCGGTGCGCCATCCGATATCGCTGGCGCGCCGGGTGCTCGAGAACACTCCCCACGTGCTCCTGATCGGCGAGGCGGCTCACGAGGTCGGAGGAGGCCTGGAACGGCTCGAGGGCTCGACACCCGAACAGCACGATCGATGGGCCCGGGCGGAGGCTTCGGGCGAGCTGGCGCTCGATCGCTACGGCGACTCCGAGCACGTCGACACGGTGGGCGCGGTAGTCCTGGACGGCGCCGGCCACATCGCCGCCGGGTCATCCACGGGAGGGGTGTTCGGCCAGATGCCGGGCCGCGTCGGGGACTCGCCGATCTTCGGAGCGGGCATCTACGCCTCGCCGAAGGTGGCCGTAGTGGGCACCGGGGTGGGCGAGCTGTTTCTGGAAACGCTGGCGTGCTTTCGCGCCGGAGCGTTGGTGGAGGACGGACTCGACCCCCAGAACGCGTGCGAGAGGGTCATCGTGTATCTCGGAGGTGTCAGGCCCCTCGAGGCCGGTCTGCTCGCGCTTGACGGAGCGGGACGGGTCGGTGCGGCCTTCCGGGGTGGTTCCTGGGCGGTGGAGGGCCCGGAGGGCCCGCTGACCCCGGCGCGCCTCCCCTGATTTGACCTACCTTTGGGGATTAACTGCGCCCCCGGAGTTAACCCCCAAAGGTCGCTCGTTCGAGCGCCGCCTTGATCATGGTCACGATCTCCTCCTTCCGAGAAACCACCTGGTAATGGTTGAAGTGAAGCACGACCCACCCAAGGCTTTGAAGCGCATTGCGGCGGGCCAGATCGCGTTCCCAAACCTGCCGGCCAGAGTGATAGCGGTAGCCGTCCGCCTCGATCGCCACCCCTTGTTTCGGGGTATGCGAAGTCGACCCTTGCAACGAAGTTCCTACCGGAGCGGATCACGTACTGCCTTTCAGGCAGTGAAAGTCCAGCGGTTGCAATCAGCCGAAGGAGGCGGGTCTCCAGTCCACTCTCGGGGACCGCCGCGCCACCCGGTCGCTCGGCAAGCAGCCGCATGAGTACGTGGCTATGCGATTTCCCCTGGGTGCCCACCTCATCTAGACGCCGCCGCAACTTTCGCACTGAGGTGATACGCCGTCGCAGAGCATCATCGAGCGCCACCTCGAGTCGGTTCGCGGGAATGGCCGCAGCAAGATCCAACAGGGTCCGTTCAGGCTTGGTAAGAGGGAGGACGCGACGCTCGATGTCGCATGGGGCCACGAGGTGACGCGATGAACCACGACGCCGGACATTTGACGCACGTCGCGAGTCGTCGAAATCTCAAGCACGGTTTCATTCATGCCTTCCATTGCCCAGAGGCGCGCTGCTGCTCTGTGGGAGGCGAAGGTGCCTTCACCGGGTGACAGGCAAGCAGCGATAAGGGATTGTTGCCAACTCGAAGGGGAGGTTGTCATCCGGTAAGTGCCTCTATAGATGCGCTCGACTCGACCGGCCTTCACGGCGTGGCTGATGACACCGTCTGAGATGCCGCATTCTTTGGCCTGCCGTCGAGAGAAGACACCCAGTTGGTTAGTCGCAACGTCGCTGAGGATTCTTTCGAGGCTTGGTTCAAGGGCCGGTGGGCGCACCGGCCCGGAAGTTAGCCGGGCTCGAAGGCGTGCGCGGTTGCGGCGATCACATGGCGCCCGGCGCGTGGGAGGGCGGACGAACCAAGGCGCGTGTCGTGCGATCTGGTCATGCGGCGCTTGCGCGCAGGCCCGAAACCACCAACATGCCGAGGAGCATCAGCAGCAGACCCAGCACCGTAAAAAGGAACGTCCTGCCCTTGAGGATGACGGCGCCGGGGTCGTGACTGGCCTCCCGGTAGGCATCATGCGCGGTCACGATCCAGAGGCAAAAGGACGCGGCGCCGAACACGATGGCTATGAGCCCCGAGCCCGCTCCGTCCTGAAGGCCCGCCAGCAAGACGATCCCTGAGACCCACAGGCCGAGGATCGCCCGGGACACGGCCTGACCCCATAGCCCCAGATAGCCGTGCCCCGCACCCGGCATGAAAAGCGAGAGCATGGCGGCGGTTCCGGGGTCACGTTCGGGCCCCATTGCCTCATCCGGCTTCATCGTCGTGACGAACGAAGTGCCGCATGCGGTGCAGGCGTCGGCGTCGAGCGAGTTGGTGGTGGCGCACTGAGAACACTGCCAACTGACGCCGCCCCCCTCCTCGACCCTGAAGACGCCGCCTCTGGGACCCGGCTCGGCGCGCCGTTCCCCGAGGTCGGGAAGCGGTTGGGTTGCCTCGCCGCGCCGGCTACCCGGCTCGCTGCTGGAGTCCGGTGGGGCCGTGGCCGTGGGCGCAGGAACGCTC
This sequence comes from Actinomycetota bacterium, assembly GCA_013694625.1. Classification (GTDB taxonomy): domain Bacteria; phylum Actinomycetota; class CADDZG01; order CADDZG01; family WHSQ01; genus JACDDL01. Next base: position 19,078 of record JACDCD010000040.1, read on the forward strand.
TTTGGAGGGATCAGGGAGGCAAAGCACTGGCCACACCACTCGGAGTCGGATCGGTTCAGTCCTCCACACGCGGGGCACCTGGTGGAGGTCTCGGTACTCACGCCCGCGTATCGACCAGCCACCCGGCCAACTGAAGGGTTCGCCCAGGGCCGGGTTAGACCGGAGTGCCGCTCATCCGCAGCTTGGCTTCCAGCGCGAGACATTGTGTCGGCCTTTCGCCGATTCCTTGGCCCAGGCCTCCCGTCGGGAGCGACCGGATGGTCAGCTCGAGAATCGAGACGCGAGCTCGGAGGCGTAAAAGTCTTCCCATCGCTCTCGGGGCGCTTGCTCGGTGTAGTCCTTGTCGAGCCTCACCAGCATGTACACGAGCTCGCTTCTTACGGGATTCTCACCCAGGAGTTGCGGCAGCTCGGACAGGTTCAGCAACCACTCCGCATACCACGAGGCCCAATCGGGGTCGTCACCGTCCACAATTCGGTAGACCTGGTGGTGCGTTTCCCCGGCCTCGTGAAGAAGGTCACTGATCTGCCGAACCGTCTCTCCCATCGAAAGGTCCTTTCTCCTCGAGCTGTAGGAAGGGCCAATTGGCTCCAGGCTACGTCGCCTTCTAGCAGCATTTAGCCCCCCGAGCGTGCCTTTGCCCCTCAGTAGGTGTGCTCGGGGGCCGGGTAGGTACCGTCGGCTACCTCTCGGGCGAAGGCGCCGGCGGCGGCTCGGATCTCATCCCCCAGGGAGGCGTACGACTTGACGAAGCGTGGAAGCCGTCCCTCGGTGATGCCCAGGAAGTCGTGCCATACCAGCACCTGCGCATCGCAATGGGGGCCCGCGCCGATCCCGATCGTAGGGATGGCGAGGCCGGAGGTCACCTCCTGCGCAACGGCGGAAGGGACCGCCTCGAGCACGACCGCGAAGGCACCCGCGGCCTCTAGCTCCTTGGCGCCCGACCGGAGCTGGGCGGCGGCCTCCTCGGTCTTGCCCTGGACCCGGTGGCCACTCAGCTGCTTCACCGACTGCGGTGTCAGCCCCAGGTGTCCCATCACGGGGATGCCGGCCTCGGTCAAACGCGCCACGACCTCGACATTACGGCCCGCGCCCTCGAGCTTGACGGCTCCGGCCCCTCCTTCTTTGAGGAGGCGTCCGGCGTTCCGGACGGCGTCTTCGGCCGACGCCTGGTAGCTCATGAACGGCATGTCACCGACCACCAGAGCGTTCTTGGCCCCGCGTGCGACCGCAGCGGTGTGATGCACCATGTCGTCCATCGTGACGGGGAGGGTTGTCGGATGGCCGAGAACCACCATGCCGAGAGTGTCTCCCACCAGGATGATCGGAATCCCAGCCTCGTCGAGAAGGCGCGCCGAGGGCGCGTCGTAAGCGGTGAGCATTGCGAAGCGTTCGCCCCGCTGCTTGAACGCGCGCACATCCATGATCGTTACAGGCACTGTCGCCTCCTTTGAGGTAGCCGCAGGCATCACAAGCATACGCCCGCGCCGCCGAAAAGGTGCGACCCCCGTGGCGAAGGTTGCGGCCGCGTCGTGGAGGTGGTTACCCGGGCTCTGGGGCTCTTGCAGCGGCGGCCTCCGGCGCGCCGTCCCCGTACATCTCTTCGATGACATCTTTATAGAGAGCGTTGATGCGCCGGCGCTTCACCTTCATCGTCGGGGTTATCTCGTCCAGACCCAACTCAAAATCGCGGTCGAGGACCCGGAACCTCTTGACGCCCTCGGCGCGCGACAGCTTGCTGTTGGACACTGCCACATGGATCTCGATCTCCTTGAGCGTCAGATCATGACCGGCGATGTCGGCCACGCTCCCGTCGACACCACGCTCTTTCGCCCACGCGGACGCTCGGTCTGGATCCAGTGTGATCAATGCGGTGAGATATGGCTTCCGATCGCCGGTGACCAGGACCTGCGAGATCAGAGGGCTGATCTGGATCATGCCTTCAATCTCCTGCGGCGCTATGTTCTTGCCGCCCGCGGTGATGATCAGGTCCTTCTTCCTGTCGGTAACGGTCAGGTAACCGGTGTCGTCGATATGGCCGATGTCGCCCGAGTGCATCCAGCCGTCGTCATCGAGCAACTCCCTGGTCGAGTCCTCGTCGTTGTAGTAACCGGAGGTGACGTTGCCTCCGCGCACGAGGACCTCTCCGTCGTCGGCGATCTTCACCGCCACACCGGAGAGTGGCCTCCCGACGGTGCCGATCTTCACCGCCCCGGGATCGTTCCAGGAGGTCGGGCCATTGTCCTCCGACTGTCCGTACCCTTCGGCGACTCCCAATCCAAGAGAGTGAAAGAACCACACGAGTTCCGGTTGTAATGGCGCAGACGCCGACAGCACCGTATGGCAACTTTCGAGGCCCAAGGCTGCGCGTATCTTGTGGAGCACGAGCCGATCCAGAAGGGCGTGCTGAACCTTCGTGCCAAGCGGGGTCTTTGCGTCGGCGAGCACTCCGCCGCGCTCCACCGTGTCCTGCTCGGCTTCCACCACACGGCGGCCGACGTCCAGTGCCCGGCGTGCAAGCTTCGTCTTCCGGTCGTTGGGATCTGCTTCGGCAAGCCGCTGTTCGATGCGACTATGGAACTTCTCCCACACGCGCGGGACACCGAAGAAGTAGGTGGGTTTGCATTCCTTCATGTCGTCCACGAGCGTGTCGATCGACTCTGCGAACCAGGTCTGGGACCCGTAATAGATCTGCAGCAGATGAGAAAGCATCCTCTCTGCTATGTGGGACAGCGGAAGGTATGAAATCGTGCGGGCGCCGGTCATGCGCGCCGCCAACAGGTCCTCCGTCGCGCCGCATGTCCACCACAGGTTGGCATGCGTCAACATCACCGCTTTCGGTGTCCCCGTGGTGCCCGAGGTGTAGATCAGCGTTGCAAGATCGTCCGGGCGCGGGCCGACCTGGGCGGCGTCATCACCCGCATCGAGCAACTCGGACCAGGACATGGCGAAATCATCGGAGGGCACATCACCTTCGATGACAACCGCCTTCACGAGATGCGGAAGCTCGGCGCGCACCTCGATCACCTTCGCCAACTGATCGTGGTCTTGACAAACAATCACCTTGGAAACTGAATGCCCCACGATGTGGGCGACCTGCTCTGGCGAGTTGGTGGAGTAGACGGGCACCGTGACTCCTCCCATGGACATGCAGGCGAGATCGGCGAAATGCCATTCGGGGCAGTTCCTGGACAGGAGGCTCATCCGGTCCCCCGGCTCAAGGCCAAGAGCGCGCCAGCCCCGGGCGGCGCGCCGGACCGTCCTGCCGTAGTCCGCCCAGGTGATGTCCTCCCACCGTCCCCCCACCTTGTGCCGCAGGGCAACCTCACCGGGGGTGCGCTCGACCCGCTCCCACAACTTCTCGACGATTGTCTCGGCCGCCACAACGATTCCCTTCGGTGACCCGTTTCTTCAAATGATTCAGGTCAGTCTAGGGTGCGGCCGAGCTCCGGGACAGTACGGCCTCGATGCGTTCGGGAATCGGAGGGTGGCTGAACAACGCCCACACGAGGGGCGCAGGTGGCTTCAGGTCCGCCAGGTTCGCGTAGCCGAGCCTCCGGAAGACCCGCACTGCGGTGCTCGGGCTATCGCTCAATTCAACCGCAATGGCATCGGCGCGAGCCTCGAAGCTGCGGGAGATGGTGTTCTCGATCGGGAGAACCAACAAACCGGCCAGCAGGGCGAAGAGGAGAAGAAGAGGTATCGCTCTGAGATCCGCGATCCCCGAGGCCCCCGCCCAGACCCACACCCCGGCTTGCCGCGCAAGGAATGCAAGCGCCCCGAAGCCGGCAAGCAGACCCACGGAGCCGATCGCGACGTTCTTCCATATGTGGCCCTCCATCCTGTGGCCCAGCTCGTGAGCGACGACGAGGATGGTTTCGTCCTCGGTTCCTGATCGCAACAGCGTGTCGTAGAGCACGAGCCTCTTGGTGCTCCCGAGCCCTGCGACGTAGGCGTTCTCCGCTGTGGTCCTGCGACTGGCATCGGCTACGAATACCTCGGCGATGTCAACTCCCGCGCTATCGGCCAGCTTCTCCACCCGCGCCCTGAGCCCGTAATCACCCAGGGGGGTGAATTTGTTGAACAAGGGCGTGATTACGACGGGATAGATGAAGACCAACAGGGCGGTCAGCGCCGTGAAGACCGCCCAACCCCACAACCACCAGGTGCGCGGCTGCCACCGCACCACCCCGTAGAAGGCAACGGCCGTAACCGCCGCCGTCACCGCTCCGACAAGGAGCGAACGTCCCTGATCGGCGAACCACGAGCCCACGGTCTGGGTCGAGAGGTGCCAGGCGTCCTGCAGCGCGTAACCACGCACGTACCCCAGCGGCAGGGACACAACGGTCGCTATCGCCACGACCACCACCCCCAGAGTTGCGGCGTGGACGATCCATCCCCCAGGGAGGCGCTGCACCTGTTCGACGAGCCGGCCGAAGGGGCCACGGGCCAGGATCACGAGGAGTGTGATTTGCAGAGCGAGGCCCAGGAAAAAGGCGAGATAGCCGGGCCCACGGTAGGCGGCGTGGCGAGCGACTTCGTCGGGGCTGAAGTGGGCTCCTCTGGAAGGGCTGTTGGCCGCCCGCCCCGGCGCGGCCCTGCGTACCTGCGCCGGCGTCCTCGACACCAACGCCACCGTCGCGGCGCTACCGATTGACAACGCCAACACGATCACCGCTGCGCGCATAAGGCTCATGGAGGCAGGTTAGTGGCTGCAAGGGTTCGGGTCGCAACAGTTCAGGCGGAGCGCTCGTCAGCGACGCCACCCGAGCCAGATGCCGGCACCCCGGGTCGGTCGGGTGGCCTGGATTGGAACTTGAGCACGGGCAGCAGCCCCGCACCCGACAACGCGACCAGGGGTGGCTCCATGACATCGTCGATCTCGACTGCGCCGTTGGGAGGGTGAAGCAGCGCAGTCACGAGGCAGTCGTCGCAGTGCTCAGACTGGTACATCGCGCATTCGGTGCAGTCGATTCTCATGGCCTCTCCTCCTTGACTACGGCTTCCCATCGCAGAGAGCGGGTGCGGCTGAGCTTGCGATCCCGGCTCTCGTTGAGTTGCTGTGGATCAAGCTAGTGAGGCGGTGTGACAAGTTTGGGGTAACGCACCTGACGAAAGAACGAAAAAGACAACTGGAAGGGGCAGGATATGGAATACCGCTCGCTGGGCAGGACCGGGGTCAAGATCAGCCCCCTGTGTCTCGGCTGCATGATGTTCGGCGGACCCACGGACGACTCGGATTCGGCCGACATCATCGACCGTGCGCTCGATGCCGGCATCAACTTCGTCGACACGGCCAACGTCTACAGCCGGGGCCTGAGCGAGGAATCCGTCGGCAAAGCGTTCAAGAGGAACGGCCGGCGCGACCGGGTCGTGCTCGCCACCAAGGTGCACGGAGCAATGGACGACGACGATCCCAACGCCGAAGGCAACCATCGGCGGAATATCATCCAAGGCTGCGAGGCATCTCTCAAACGTCTTCAGACGGACTATCTCGACCTCTACCAGATTCACCGCCCGAGCTCGGAGGTGCCCATCGACGAGACGCTCAGGGCGCTCGACGATCTGGTCCGGAGTGGAAAGATCCGCTATTTCGGCTTCAGCACCTTCGGCGCGTGGCAGGTGGTCGAGTCGCTGTGGGCGTCGAAGGAGCTGGGCCTCAACCGGGTCTCGACCGAGCAGTCCCCGTACCACATCCTCGACCGGCGCATCGAGCGCGAGCTCATCCCCGTGGCCGAGAGCTACGGGATCGGACTCATTCCCTGGTCGCCGCTGGCGGGCGGCTTCCTCACCGGGAAGTACAAGCGGGGTGAGTCGCCCGCCGAGGGCACCCGTTTCGGCGACAGTCACGAGTGGGGCGACAAGCACCTCACCGATCCGGCCTTCGATGTGCTCGAGACGGTCGAGGCGATTGCCGGCGAGAAGGACGCGACCCCGAGCCAGGTGGCGCTCGCGTGGTGCGCCCAGCAGCCCGGCGTGACCAGCCCGATCATCGGTCCCCGGACAATGTCCCAGCTCGAGGACAATCTCGGCGCTGCGGAGGTCGAAATCAGCGACAAGGATCGTGCCCGCATCGACGAGGTCGCTCCCCCCGGGCGCGCCGTTGTCCCCTACTACGAGGCCGACTTCGGGGCGCCGAGGTGGCGCTGGTAGTCCCGGCCGTCGGGCTCGGCGCCCAGGAGCGGCATGGCCCTTTCCTCGGCGCGTCGAGCGGCCCCGACCAGTCAGCGCAGGAGAGCCAGCAGCTGGTTCGAGGTCGCCACCGTTGCACCGAGCGCTCCGGCGCGCCTCTGAAGCTCCTTGTCGTTGGTGGTCAGCACCACGGGGTGCGGGGCGAGCTCTTCGATCAGGCCAACGATGCGGTCGTCGGCGGTTTCGCCCTCCTTGGAGTAGACGACCTTCACGCGCCGCTTTCTGGGCCTCCCGATCCCGGGCGGCATGGCGGAGCCGTCGAACACGATGGTCGCACCGACCTTCGTTTTCAGCTGCAGCGTGCTGACCCCCTCCACGAGGCGGTCGCGCTGCAGCTCGAGCGACAGCTCGCGGAAGCCGCCCTCGGCCTTGGTCACGTTGTAGCCGTCTACGAGGAGCACAACGTCCGGCACGCCGAGCCACTCGCTGAGGGTCTCGGGATCGTCATCAAAGCGGCCCCTGGGCACCGGAAGGGGGCTCCGGCGCTCCGGAGGCTTCGGCGGCCCGGCCCGGGTTGTCTTCGTCTTGACCTTCGGCGCGCCGCCGCGGGCGGCCTGGAGCTCGGCCTCGAGCCGTTCGGCCCTCGACAGGGCAGCGGCCGCCTCCCGGCGCGCCAGACGCCCCTCCCGAACGGACGCATCACGCTCGACCTGGGCCTTGGCGACCGAGGTGCGCGCCCTTCGTTCGGCTCGCTCACGCCCCCGCTCGGCCCGGGAGGCGGCCCCGGCCGCCCCCTCCGACGCCCGTGTGGCGGCGGTCAGCTCCCCTTCGAGCCGGGACACCTCCTTGGACAGCTCCATCACCTTCGAGCGTTCCTCGGACACCGCCCGGCGCGCCTCGTCTTTGGCCCGGCGCGCCTCCTCCTTGGCGCGGGTCGCTTCGTCCTTGGCTCGCCGGGCACGCTCCCGCTCGCGCCCGGCCGCGGCTTCGAGCCGGGCGACCTTCGCGTCCTCCTCCTGGGAGCTGGTCGATGACGAGCCGCCGGCCCCCAGCGCCTCGGACCAACCCTCGGAGCGCTCTACGGCCAGCCGGAGGAGGCCGGCGTCGGAACGGGCCAGGGGAGGTTTCCCGTCCAGCCACTCGAGGATCTGGCGCCGGAGCACCTCATCCTCCAGCGCGCCGACCAGCTCGGCGCGGTGCTGTCCGAGCCCCTTGGGCCGGATCCCCTTGAACCGTCGCAGCTTCGGCGGGATCTGCTGTGTCGGAGCGCTCCTCAAGAAGGCGGCCACAGAGCGGGCGAGGATCTGTTCGACCTGGGGAGGCGGACGTTCGGTCACCTCGGAGTTCCCGGCGTCCCTGCACCCCCATTGCCCGGCGGAGCCTCGGTCACCACCTCGTCCGACGAGCCACACCAGCGGCACGAAACCCGTTCGACTTCACGCTCGAGCAACTCCTCCTCCTCGACCGAGGCCTCGCCTCCCAGGGTGAAGTGGAGGTATGCGCGCACACGTGTGCGCTCGACGACGTCGAAACGGGTCTTGTTTCCGCACGCGTCGCACCGGTACAAGGAAGCCTCAGACCTCCGACGGGCCGCTGAACCGCCCACCCGGGTCCTCTTCGGCCGCACGTTCACCCGAAGCCCGGCAGATGAGGGCGAAAACCACCGTGTCATCGATGACGTCACCGAAGCTCTGCGCGCTCTCGAAGACGCGCTGCGCCAGGTCCGGCGCGCCGGCCCCGGGAGGCTGGTTGAGGAGCGAGCGCGCCACCCGGTCTCTGCCGTAGAGCTCACCCCCGGAGCGCACCTCGAGGAGGCCGTCGGTGTAACAGAGGAAGACGTCGCCCGGCAGGAGGTCGAAGTCGAGGGTCGTGTATTTCTTGTTCTCGAACAGCCCGAGGATGCCGCCCGGAACCTCCAGCGCTTCGACGATCCCCTGCGACCGCCGGTGGATCAGCGGCGCAGGGTGGCCCCCGCTGGCCATCGAGCAGCGGCACGAGGACCCATCGATAACACCGTAGATCAGGGTGGTGAACCGCTCCTCGCCCATCGTCTGCACGAGCGCACTGTTCAGGTCCTGCAGCACCAGGGCAGGATCCGGCTCGCGCATGCAGAAAGCGCGCAGCATGTACTTGGCCATCGCGGTCTGTGCCGCCGCCTCGGCGCCCTTTCCCGATACGTCCCCGACCACGAAGCCGTAACGCCTGTCGGGGAGCTCGAAGACGTCGAAGAAGTCTCCGCCGACTTCGGCCTCGCCGCTCGCCGGCTTGTAGACCGTGCCGATGTCGAAGTTCTCGAGCACCGGGAGGGTCGTTCGCAGGAGGCCGGCCTGGAGGTGACGCGCCACCCGCCGCTGCCGCTCGAACCGGCGCGCGTTGGTAATCGCCAGACCCGCCTGGGCTCCGAGGACGTTGAGCGCCTCGCCATCCTCTCTGCGCAGGGTGCGGGAGCCCCGGAAAACGACGACGACCGCACCGAGAATGGGTGACCGCCCCGTCAGGATCGGCGCGGCCAGCACCGACAGCTCGGACCCGCCCATGCCCTCGGCGCCGGCCACCTCCCTGGACGAAAGCGTTTCCCCCTGGATCAACCTGCTCCATGGGGGAGTGGTCAGGTCGAATCGCTCGAAACTCGCCGGAAGCCATGTGGGAATCGGCGCCAGCTTGCTGGGGGCCAACCTGGTGCCGGCCGGATCGGCGAAGTACAGGAGGGCGGCGTCGGCGTCGAGGAGCTGTGCGGCCCCCCCGGTGATGTCTTCGGCGACCCCCCGCAACCGCAGCCTGCGCCCGATTCGCAGGCCGAACTCACGCAGTCCCCGCAGGAGGTCGAGCTGGCGGGCGTTGGTGAGCGCCACCCCGCACAGATGCACGACCCCCCGGGCGAGGGCAAGGTCCTTGGAGTCGAACCGGCGCGCTTCTGAGAACTCAATCCCCAGCACGCTGAAGCCGACACCGGCACGGGCAAGGGGCAAGACGAGCAGTGACTCGATCCTGTGGAAATGAGTCAGGGCGGCGAGAGCGGGATCGTCACCCCGGATGAAAATCGGTTCCCGGCCACCCAGGGAGGAGCGCAACGGCGCCAGGAGGTCGTCCCGCCCCGGCGGGTGCCGTAGCACGGCCTCGGCGGCGGCGTCGTAGCCCGCCATTGCACTCATACCGAGGTGCCCACCGGCCCGATCGAGCGAGGCGGCGAAGCCCCGCTCGGCTCCGAGAAGTGGAGGGACCTGCGTGACTATGAGCTCGAGGGTCTCGTCGACCGAGCGGACCTCGGCCAGTGCCGCCGACAGCCCGAGGAGCGCCTGAGCGACCTCGGATTCCCCCCGCAGCGACTCGAGGGCGCGCTCGAGTCCTTCCGGCGCGCCCTCGTCCGACGCTCCTGCGGCATCAGGGATCTGGCTCACCCGGCTACTTTAAGGGTCTTGAAAAGGCGAACATATGTTCGATAGTGTGGCAGGCCATGAGGGAGTCGAGGGTGACCCAGAGGAGCTTCGAGGAGCTCGGCACACCGCTGTCGGAGGTCACCTTCTGCGTGGTAGATCTCGAAACCACCGGGGGGTCGCCGCAGACCTCCTCCATCTCCGAGATCGGCGCCATCAAGGTGCGCTGTGGTCAGGTGCTGGGGTCGTATGCGACCCTGGTCCACCCCGATGAGCCCGTCCCCGCCTTCGTGGGGCTGTTGACAGGCATCAGCGACGAGCTCGTGGCGGACGCACCTGCAATCGATGCGGTGCTCCCGAGCTTTCTCGAATTTCTGCGCGATGCCGTCGTCGTGGCGCACAACGCACGCTTCGACGTGGGGTTCTTGAACGCAGCGCTCGTACGCCTCAGCTACCCGCCGCTCCCCAATCCGGTCGTGGACACCGCCGCTCTCGCACGAAAGGTGCTCGGAGGGGAGGTGCGCGATCACAAGCTCGCCACCCTCGCTCGTCACTTTCGCTGCGCCCACCATCCGAACCACCGCGCCTTCCCGGACGTGCTCGCCACCGTCGATGTCTTGCACGGGATCATCGAGCGCGCCGCCGGGTTCGGGGTGACCACCTTCGAGGATCTCGTCGGGCTGTCCTCGACCCGCATGAACGGCACCTTTCCCAAAATCCGTCTTGCCGCAGGCCTCCCGGCGGGTCCGGGCGTGTACCGCTTCCTGGGGGTCGCGGGGCAGACGCTCTACGTCGGCAAGGCGACCGATGTACGCAGCAGGGTGCGGTCCTATTTCTACGGTGATCCCAGGCGGAGGGTGGCGTCCCTCCTGCGCGAGACGCAGTCGATAACCGCCGAACCGCACGCTACCTTGTTCGAGGCGGAGGTCGCGGAGGCGCGAGCGATAGCGTGCGAGCAGCCGCCCTACAACCGTTCGGGCAAGCGGGTCGGCGAGTGGTATCTCAAGCTGGCCCTGGACGGCAGGGCCGCCAAGGTCTCCAGTGCGCGGGTCGTCAAGGAAGACGGCGCCCTCTACGCGGGACCGCTGGCGTCCATCAAGGCGACCAGGATGTTGATCGATGCGTTGCGCGATGCCTTGGAAATCCATCGCTGCGCCGAGCCCGCTCGCTGCCGGGGGTGCGCTTTCTCCGATCTCGCGAGGTGCTCGGGCCGCGACGCCGAACGTCACCGCGAGCAGGTCGGGGTGGCGGTGGCTGCGCTGCAGGATGATCCGGCACCGGTGCTGGATGCGATCGCCGCCCGCATGGCGCGCCTGGCGCGCCAGGAACGTTACGAGGAGGCTGCCGAAACCCGGGACCGCGGTGCGACGCTCGAGGGATTCCTGGTTCGCCACTTCGACATTCTCGCCCTGCGGGCGGCGGGCGACCTCGTGATCGGGGTCGATGATCGGGTGTTCCTGATACGGGAGGCGCAGCTCGCGATGGC
>JACDCD010000090.1 GCA_013694625.1 Actinomycetota bacterium
TCCTTTGCCCGGCCCTCGGGTTGTTCATCCGTGACCCCGTTTCCTCCGGCGCCTTGGGAGGGTGCCATTCGGATTGGTTCGGCGCGCTCTGGTCGTGTGGTCATCCACAACACCAACCCAGCGCCCACCAGCAGCGCCAGCAGCAGTAAGAATGCCCTCACGGGGGACACGGGCGCGCCCCCATCTGGGCCCGTGGCCGATCCGTCCGTGCCCGTAACCGCCGAGTTGTCGGAATGCCCCATGTCTTCGTCCGCCTGTTTCGCCTAGCCCCACGCACTTCTACCCCATGTGGACGGGTCAGGCAAGAGGCGCGGTTCACAGCGACCCACAAGGACCTCGCTCGGAGCTCACCTTTGGGGCGGAATGGTCGTCCCACAGCCATTTCGCCCTGGAGAATGACCCGGGATTATCCGGAGCGCCGCAACTCCCCAGTAGCCCAACGACTGAGGTGCTAGGCGATCGGCGCGCCGGGGGCCAGGTCGGGCTCCACCCGGAGCAGCCTCACGGTCCCGTCGGGCTCCATGGATCCCAGCACGAGGAACTCGCTCTTGAACCCGGCGATCCGCCTGGGCCCGAGATTGATTGCGCCTACCACCAGCCGGCCCATCAGCTCGTCCCGGCTGTAGTTGGTGACCTGTGCGCTCGTCTTCAGCACGCCCACCACCGGCCCGAAGTCGACCGCCAGCTTGAGAGAGGGCTTGCGAGCCTGTGGAAATTCTTCGACCTCCACAACGCGGCCCACCCGCATATCAACGGCGAAGAATCCATCAGCGCCTATGTCCTCTTTGTGAGGCAAGCCCTCGGGGGCATAGGGGCGTTCGGCTGTTCCCATGGCTCGTAACCTATCTAACATGCCGGAGCTCCCAGAAGTCGAATCGGTGCGCCGCCAGCTCGACCCGGAGTTGAGCGGAAAGAGGGTGCTCGAAGTATGGGTGGATCCCCACCCGATGGTCCCTCGCCAATTTCAGCGGATCGCGGAGTTGAAGGGACGGAGGATCTCCTGTGTCGGCCGGCGCGGCAAGTTTCTGATATCGCCGTTGGATCGGGGCCTCGAACTCGTGATGCACCTCGGGATGACGGGGGTGTTTCGATTCGAGGTGAGCGATCCTTACACGCGGGCAAGCCTCACTCTCGACGACGGGCGCCGGTTGATTTTCAAGGACGTGCGTCGCTTTGGCCGGATTGCGGTGGTGGACGCTGGTCGTTACGACACCATTCCGACTCTGGCTCACCTGGGCCCCGAGCCTCTATCCGACGAGTTCGATCCCGGGCGTTTCAGCTTATGGCTGACCCGTACCGATGCTCCGGTCAAGCCGTTTCTGCTGAGTCAGAGGCCTGTCGCCGGCGTAGGTAACATCTATGCGGACGAGGCGCTCTGGGTGGCTCGTATTCACCCTGCATCCCGGCGTGTGGGCCCCAAGAGAGCCCGTCTTCTTCATACGGCGATCAGGGAAGTGCTCAGCGCGGCAATCGACCGTGAAGGCACCACGTTCAGCGACTATCGGATGGTCAACGGAGAAAGCGGACGCAACGCAAGCTTTCTTTTCGCTTATGGTCGAGGTGGAGAACCATGCCCCCGTTGCAGCTATCCGCTCAGAAAGATAGTCCTGGGTGGACGTGGAACAACCTACTGCCCACGCTGCCAGCGTTACTAGAAAGGGCAGACATGCAAGGTTCGATTCTCGGACATCCGGTTAGACGAGTTGAGGACCCGCGCCTCATGACCGGCGCCGCCAAGTACACCGAGGACGTGTCTGTTGAGGGCGCGCTTCACGCCGTTTTCGTCCGCTCATTCATGGCCCATGCTCGCATCGGTGATATCGACTTCGGATCGGCTGTCGGGATGCCGGGAGTCGTGGGTGTGTTCGGAGCCGGTGACCTGGACCTCGGCCCTGAGAATTCAGACGAGGTTCCGGACGTCTTCGCCCGCCCCATGTTGGCGAACGAAACGGTGCGCTTCGTCGGCGAGCCCATTGCCGTGGTGGTAGCCGACACCTTGGCCGAGGCGATGGATGCTGCGGCGCTGGTCTTAGTCGACTATGACCCTCTCCCGGTGGTCGTCGATCCGGAAGAAGCACTCGCGAGGGGTGCTCCTCTACTGTTCCCCGAACACGGGAGCAATGTTGCGGTAGAGCGGAATTTCACTTCGAGGGCACCCAGGGAAAGAGAGCCCGAGGTCGTGGTGACGGGACGTTTCTTGAATCAACGTCTCTCTGCTGTACCCATGGAGACCAACGGCGCTCTTGCCGTTCCCGATCCAGACACGGGCGGACTGAAGATGTGGATACCGTGCCAGGCGCCGCACTGGATGTCGAGAGAGATCTCCAAGGCTCTGGGTCTCGAGGAGAAGCAGGTGCATGTCGTCGCTCCGGCCGTGGGCGGCGGGTTTGGAGCGAAGATTGCAACCTATCCCGAGCAGATCGTCGTCGCAGCCATAGCGCATCGTCTTGGACGTCCGGTTCGGTACCTCGAAGCGCGTAGCGAGAGCATGGTCGCGATGACTCAGGGACGCGGGCAGGTACAGCATGTCCGCCTGGGCGCAACCAAGGAAGGGATGATCACCGATCTCGAAGTGACTAACATCGCGGATCAGGGCGCTTATCCCGGTGAGGGGTCTTCTCTATCCACATTGACGAGGCAGATGGCGTCGGGGGTTTATCGAATTCCCTATATTCATTACCGGACCTTCTGTGTGGCCACGAATACCACACCCACCTTTGCCTATCGGGGCGCAGGCCGTCCGGAGGCGGCGGCATTGATCGAGCGGGCGATGGACATGCTCGCCCAGGAGCTCCTAATGGATCCGGTCGAGCTGAGGCGAAAGAACTTCATTCCCAAAGAGGCGTTTCCCTACAAGACAGCATCACGCGCCCGATACGACATTGGGGACTACGAAGCCACACTTGACAAGGCGCTGGAGATGGCGGGTTATGAAAAGCTCCGCAAGCAGCAGCAGGAGCGGCGCGCCGCCGGTGATGTCAAGCAACTCGGCATCGGTCTGAGCTGTTATGTCGAGCTCACAGGATTCGGCACGGACTCGAGCACCGTGGAGGTCCACGAGGATGGCAGCGTATCCGCGACAACCGGTACATCACCTCACGGTCAGGGACACGAGACGGCGTGGGCGCAGCTCGTGTCGGCGAGGCTGAACATCCCACACGAACGAGTCCAGATCGTGCATTCTGACACCCGTCTCACTGCAAAGGGTGACGGGACCATGGGCTCTCGTTCGCTGCAGATCGGAGGCAGTGCAGTTCACGGCGCCAGCGTAGGCGTGCTGGAGAAAGCGAAACTGCTTGCCTCTCACCTGTTCGAGGTAAGCGTCGAGGACATTGTGCAGCACGATGATGGTCGTTTCGGAATCGCTGGTGTGCCGGACTCGGTGGTCGGATGGGGGGAGCTTGCCTCGGCTGCTTCGGACCCGGCTCGACTGCCCGAAGGAATGGACCCTGGTCTGTCGGCCAAAGATAAGTTTGGGTACGACGACAACACCATGAGCTATCCCTTCGGCGCCCACATCGCAGTGGCCGAGGTCGATACCGAGACGGGCCAGGTCAAACTACTGCGACACATCGCCGTGGACGATTGTGGGCGCATCCTCAATCCGATGCTGGTCGAGGGACAGGTGCACGGAGGAGTCGCCCAGGGGGTGGCGCAAGCATTGTTCGAGGAGGTGGTCTATGACGAGGACGGCAATCCTCTCAACGCGAACCTCGCCTCCTATGACATGCCCACGGCGGCAGAGCTCATCAATTTTGAGACCGCTCATACCGAGACACCATCCCCCCTGAACCCGCTGGGCGCCAAAGGGATTGGCGAGTCGGGAACCATCGGTTCGACCCCGGCGGTCCAGAATGCGGTGATCGACGCGGTGAACCACCTCGGCGTTCGCCACATCGACATGCCGCTCAAGCCAGAGCGGGTATGGAGGGCGATCCGGAGGACGGCTGGGTAAGGGGTAAGAGGCATCCAAGATGATGTAGGTTCCCCGCAGTCGGGCAAGGGGCGCCCGAATGGGAGAAAAGAGATTCTGATGCGGCGAGTTTCTGTGATCGTGTTTTCGCTTCTGATAGCTCTTGCGGTGCCTCTCGCCGTTCAAGCCCATAATGAGCCGCTGTCTAGGAACCGCTCACCGGCGGCAGGTTCCGCAAAGAATTTTGAGCTCGTCGGACACAACCCGTTGTTCAGGCGCGGGATGAACGCCGCCCCTGCTATCTACAAGGACCACCTTTATGTGGGCAATCGCACCGACGGGAGTCGCGGTCATGATCGCCCGGGCGTGCTCGTTGTGGACATAAAGAACCCACGCCACCCACGAGTCGTCCACGAGATCGGTCCGCCTGACGAAGGTGTGGCAAGCCAGTCCTCGCGCGAGTTACGTGTCTGGCCCGAGAAGAAGTTGCTGATAGTGATGAACTTCACGTGCAGCACGTTCATCCACGCCTGTGCCCCGGGTGAAGAAGCGTGGAGCTTCAGGTTCTATGACCTCAGCGGCAGCCATGCAGCGCGCCCCAAACTGATTTCGACTTACAAGTCGTCGCTCTTCCCGCACGAAATGTTTCTTTGGGAGGACCCGGTACGCGAAAAGCGAGCGCTACTCTACATCTCGACGCCGCATAGCTCTGAGAGCTTGAACGACGACACCCCCAATCTGGTCGTGACCGACATAAGTAAAGCGCGACAGGACCAGTTCGAGGAAGTTGCGACCTTTACGGCCAACCCTTTCTTCACTGCGGAGGAAATCGAGAATCAGGACGTCGCCCTGCACTCGATGGCGACATCACCAGATGGACAACGCACCTACCTCTCCTATCTGGGAGGCGGCTTTATGGTGCTCGATACGACCGAGCTGGCAGCGAACGAAGCGAACCCGAAGGTGGAGCTGATTAGCCCGGCGCATAACAGCCCCAGATGGCCTAATCAGACTGTGCATTCCGCAGTGAAGATGCTGGGTAGCGACTATGTTGTCACCACCGATGAGATTTACGGAGACTTGCTCGACGACTTCGCGTTTGAAGACCATGGGTGCCCTTGGGGCTGGGCGCACATCATCGACGTTTCGGACGAAGTAAACCCGCAGCTTGTCGGCGAATACAAGATCGACGAGAACAAAGAGTCATACTGTAGAAGCGAAGTGGGGCAAGATCCCGCAAATACCTACTTCACCAGCTACTCGGTTCACAACCCGACCGTGTTGAGCAATGTGGGCCTCTTCACATGGCACTCCGGCGGCCTGCAGGCTATGGATCTGAGCGATGCCGGCCAACCGCAAGCAGGTGGGTTCTTCTACCCGAAGCCGCTTGCCGATGTCGATACTGAGGATCCGGCGTTGAGCCAGGGCCTCAGCAAGGTCGTGATGTGGAGTTACCCGATCATCAAGGATGGGCTGATCTACGTTATCGACGTCAGAAACGGCCTCTACATACTGCGTTACACAGGCCCGCAGCACGAGGAGATCGCAAGCGTCAACTTCTTCGAGGGCAACTCGAACCTTGGAGACGCCGTCCGCCTCGACGGTTGAATGGAACTGACTGACCCCGGCCAATGGGCACGTCACATGCCGGTAGCGGGACCCCCGAGCAAGGCTTGGGTTGATCGTCGCCGGTCACAATGGGACATCGGCTATTCGGGGGTTACGTAGGAGGCCGTGAGTCCTCCGTCCACCAGAAAAGTGGTTCCGGTTACGTAGGAAGAGTCATCGCTTGCCAAGAAGAGAGCTCCGGCGACTATCTCCTCTGGGCGCGCCATCCGCCCCATCGGTACGTGGACCAGTCGCCTCTGAGCGGCGTTGTCATCGCTCTCGAAGAGGCGCAACAGAAGGGGGGTCGCCACCGGGCCCGGACAGAGCGCGTTCACGCGCACCCCTTCCTTCGCAAACTCCACCGCCAGTTCACGGCTCATCGACAACACCGCACCCTTCGATGCGGTGTAGGAGATCTGCGAGGTCGCTGCACCCACCAGGGCCACAAAAGACGCGACGTTGATCACGGAGCCGCCGCCGCCGCGCTTGAGAAGATAGGGAATCCCAAACTTGCAGCACAGGTAGACGCCTTTGGTATTGACATCCTGGACCCGTTGCCAAGCATCCGCCTCGGTATCGAGGATCGAAGCGTCATCCTCGGGCATGATGCCGGCATTGTTGTAGAGGACGTCTATTCCCCCGTACCGTTCGGCGGTCTCGGCGTACATGGCTTGAACGCTGGCCGCATCGGTGACATCGGCCTTGAAGAAGAAAGCGTCTCCTGCCTCGGCGTCCGCCTCGGCAACGCTCTTCCTACCTGCCTCCTCGTTCATATCGGCAACGCAGACTTGCGCGCCCTCACGAGAGAACCGTAGAGCCGCCTCGCGGCCCATACCCCCGCCGGCTCCGGTGATAACGCAGACCTTGCCGTCTAGTCGCCCCATCATGCCTCCGTTGACATATAGACGTTCTTGACTTCACTGTAGCCATCGAGCGCATGCATTCCGAGCTCCCGCCCAAACCCGGACTGCTTGAAACCCCCGAATGGTGTGGAGACTCTGACCGAGGTGTTCGAATTGATCGAGATGACTCCGGAGTCGATGCGTCTGGTCACGCGGAGTGCCTTGGCGCCGTCCTTGCTCCACACCGATCCCGAGAGACCGTAAGGAGTGTCATTCGCAAGCTCGATCGCTTCGGCTTCGTCATGAAACGGGATTACGGCCACAACCGGCCCGAATACCTCTTCGCGCGCAACCCTGTCGTCGTTGGACACAGGAGCCAGGATGGTCGGGGGAAACCAGTAGCCACGCCCGGATGGCGCTTCGCCCTGCCAGGCGGCCTCGCCGTCGACATAGGAGGCGACCGTATCTCGTTGCTGCGCCGAAACCAAAGGACCCATTTGGGTGCTTTCACTCTCGGGGTCGCCGACCGTTATCTTCTTCGTCTCGTTGATCAACCGGTCGACGAAAGTGTCGAACACGGAAGTCTCCACCAAGATTCGGCTGCGCGCACAACAGTCTTGCCCGGCGTTGCCGAAGACGGCGATGGGAGCAGAGCCTGCCGCTTTGTCGAGATCCGCATCGGCAAAGACCACGTTTGCGGACTTGCCGCCCAGCTCGAGTGTCACCCGTTTAATCGTTCCGGCCGCGCCCTTCATGATGCTTCGCCCCACCTCAGTGGAGCCCGTGAAGGCAATTTTTGCGACATCCGGATGCTCGACCAACGTTTTGCCGACCACACTTCCGGGGCCGACCACGACGTTCAGTACTCCTTCGGGAATCTCCGCTTCGAGGGCCAGGCCGGCCAGGCGCATGGCCGTAAGCGGCGTGATCTCCGCCGGCTTGAGCACGACTGTGTTGCCGCACGCAAGTGCCGGCCCCAGCTTCCAGCTTGCGATATTCATTGGAAAGTTCCACGGTGTTATCAGGCCGACTACCCCAAGCGGCTCCCGGAAGGTGAAATCGACTCCCCCCTCAACGGGAATCGTCTCACCGTAGTGCTTGTCGATCGCTCCCGCATAGAAGTGAAAGACGTCCGCCACCATTGCCACCTCGGCGCGCGAGTCCGAGATTGGCTTCCCCACGTTGCGCGTCTCCAGCCGGGCAAGGTGCTCGGCATCGTCTTCGATCAACCCGGCAAGCCGTCGCAGCAGCCGTGCCCGATCCGAGATGGAGACGTCCCGCCACTTAGGCCATGCCGTCTTGGCCGCCTCCACTGCAGCGTTCAACTCCTCAGGGCCCGCGAGCTCGAGCTCCTCGATTGCCTCTTCCGTTGCAGGGTTGATAACGCTTTTCATATCGACTCTCTCCTTGATCGAAAGACCGTCGCCTCTTGAACGAAGCAGTCGAGAAGGGCTCGGTTGGTGCTTTCCTCCGGGTGCCACAGCACTCCGACGGCAAAGTGCCGCCCGGTAGCCTCCAACCCCTCGACTGTGCCATCTTCGGCCCACCCGGTCGCACGAAGGCCCTTTCCTATCCGGCCCGGCGCCTGATGGTGGTGCGATGGGACGTTTGCTTGGGCGCCAAGCGTGTCACCCAGAAAGCTGCCGGGCTCGAGCCTCACGTCGTGACAGTGGAACGCGCCCCGTTGGATTCTGTGGTTATCCGTCCCCACTTGGTGGGGAAGATGCTGAATCAAATCGCCTCCGTGCACGACGTTCAGCAGCTGCATTCCCCTGCAGATCCCCAGGACGGGAAGGTTCTGCTGTAATGCAAGCGCGAGGAGTGCGAGCTCGGCGCGATCGCGCTCTTCTCGGGTGCCGGTGGTCTCGGAGTCAGGCTCCGCTCCATACGCACCGGGATCGATGTCGTTACCCCCTATGACTACGAGGCCGTCGATGGCGTCCATTGCTTCTGGAGCAGGTGCGCCGGTAGACGGCAGGATCACCGGCTGGCCGCCCGCCTCTTCCACGGCGCCGACGTAGGACGCGGGCACCAGCACAGCCTCTTTGTCCCAAGTTCCCCACCGGGCCCTCTGTACATAAGAGGTCAGGCCAATTAGGGGCTGGGCCTCCACAGTCACGGCGCTTCGTTCCCTCGAGCCCGTCAGCCCGGGACTTTTGTCAGCTCCTTTTCGATGGCCTCGAGCTCCTCTGCGGTGCCCTGCACCTTCGGCCCTTTGTACCACTTGCGCGCCGAGGCCACCCACCAAACCCCTGCGAACAGCAGGACGACGAGCACGGCCACGGGCGCGTAGTTGAACGTTTCGATGGTGACAGGCGAAACCTGAGGAAGCATGAAGAGGATGGAGATGAACACGACCCAGGTGACTGCGATGACGCCGATCGGCTTACTCCATCGCCCGAGGTGCCAGGGACCGCGCTCGAATTGATCCCCGGCCTTCAGGCGAAGGTAGACGGGGATGACATAGGCGATGTAAAGGCCGATTACCGCGATGGAGGTCACGGCGAAGTAAGCAACTGGACTCCACAAGTAGGGAAAAGCCAGTACAAACGCGCCTCCCGCGGCCAGCCAGATCGAGTTGGTCGGTGTACGCGTACGGGGGTTGATCCTGTGCCACAAACGAGACCCCGGCAACGCTCCGTCTCTCGAGAAGGCGTAGATCATGCGCGAGTTGGCGGTAACCGACGACATCCCGCAGAAGAATTGGGCCCCGACGACGATCACAAGCAGGAACTCCGCAAGGGTCCGGCCTACGGCGTCGATGAAGATCTGTGCAGGTGGAACTCCAGTGGACGATTCCAAGGCGCCTCCGTAGCTCTGGATGGCGGAGGTGACCCCGATCAAGAGGATCCAGCCTGCAATTAGGGACACGAGAATTGACATCACGATGCCCCAGGGCCCGGTGGTATCAGCGTTGCGGGTCTCCTCGGTCATATGGGCCGAGGCATCGTAGCCGGTGAAGGTGTACTGAGCCAAGAGGAGCCCAAGCAGGAAAACGTAGAGGCTGGAGCCCCAACCGGTGTTGTTGACAAACTTGGTGAACACGAACGAAGCCGACTGGTGCTGATCGGGGATCAACCAAAGGGCCCCCACAATGATGAGCACCCCGATGATGTGCCAATAGACGCTGACGTCATTGAGGAAGGCAACCAGACGCACCCCGAAGGTGTTGAGCAGCGCGTGAAGAAACAGCATGAAGCCCAGCACGGTGATGACCCAGCCCGGGCTCGTCGGAAAGCCGAAGAGCAAGTTCAACAGAGCGGTCGCGAAGAAAGCCAGACCGAAGTCGATCCCGGCGGTGACCCCGATCTGACCGATCAGGTTGAACCAACCGGTGAACCAGCTCCACGCAGGCCCGTTATTTTTGGCTAGCCTAGCCGACCAGTAGTACAGACCTCCGGCGGTTGGGTAGCTGGAGCAGACCTCCGCCATTGCGAGCCCCACTATCAGAGTCATGATTCCGACCAGCGGCCAGCCGATGTTCATCGCGATGGGCCCCCCGGTGTTCATCCCGAACAAGTAGAGGGTCAGGCAGCCGGACAGGATGGACACGATTGTGAAAGACACCGCGAAGTTCGAGAAGCCGCCCATATTGCGTAGAAGTTCCTGGGCGTAGCCCATTTCGTGCAATCTCTCGTCGTCCGTTTTCCGGGTGGCAGGAGCAGGCGCCCCCTGTTGCCCCGAGGTCTCCGTCGACATCGACAAGCTCCTTTCGATCCCCAACAGGTCGGTAACTGGCTCAACCCGTTTCCAAAAGGAAGGACTTGGATAGCATTGAGTTGTTCGTATTGTCGCCTCTTGCCCCACACCTTGCAAATATGGACACCAGAGCGGCGGCCTTCGGAGGCCGAATTCCTCACTCTGGATGGTCAATGGCATGATGCACACGTCTTTGTGCAGTCAAAAGGGGGTTAAGTCGTGGCCGGTAACGTCGATATCCAGATACTCGAAGGGATGATCCACTCGGGCGAGATCGACACAGTCGTGTGTGTCTTTCCCGATTTGCAGGGGCGCTTCATGGGCAAGCGGGTCACAGGCCATTACTTTCTGGATGACGTTCTTGGGGCCGAGGGCATGCACGCCTGCCTCTACCTTGTGACCGTGGACATGGAGATGAAACCCCTTCCCGGCTACAAGTACGCCAACTGGGAGACCGGCTACGGCGACTTCAAGATGGCTCCCGATCTGGCGACTCTTCGGGTGATCCCCTGGTTGGACAAAACCGCGCTCGTGATCTGCGATGTGCTCTCAGAGGAAGGGGACGAGCCTGTAGAGGTCACCCCTCGTCAAATTCTCAAACGCCAGATCGAGCGGGCGGAGGCCAGAGGGTACCGTTTCATGGCGGCGTCCGAGCTCGAGTTCTATCTGTTCAAGGATTCGTTCGATGATCTCCGCTCTCGCAGCTATCGGGAGCCAAACCCACATTCCCTCTACATTCAGGACTACCACATCCTTCAGACGACGAAGGATGAGTGGATCATCCGCCAGATAAGAACTGGCATGGACGAAGCCGGCGTGCCGGTCGAATTCTCCAAAGGCGAATTTGGCGCAGGACAGAACGAGATCAACTTCCGTTACGCAGATGTTCTCGAGGTCGCCGACCGACACTCCATCTACAAGAATGGCGCCAAGGAAATCGCCGCTCTGAACGGTGTCTCCCTCACTTTCATGGCGAAGTACAAGATGGCGGAAGCTGGCTCTTCATGCCACCTACATTCGAGCCTGTGGAATGAGGATGGGTCGAAGTCCTTGATGTGGGACGACTCGGATCCCGACCACCTGTCGGAGACTTTCCGTCACTACCTCGGCGGTCTATTGTCGACCACAAGGGAGATGGCCTGGATGTTCGCACCTTCGGTGAACTCCTACAAGCGTTATCAGGCCGAGTCGTGGGCTCCCACGGCGATCGCGCTCGGCAAAGACAACCGCACCTGCGGCTACCGCCTGGTGGGGGAGCACCAGTCGTTCCGCATCGAGTCGAGAATTCCCGGCGCGGATGCGAATCCCTATCTCGCGTTCGCTGCCACATTGGCGGGCGGCCTTCACGGCCTGGAGAACAAGATCGAAGCGCCTCCCGTTTTCGAGGGCAACGCATATGAAGCGACCGACATCGAGCGCGTGCCCACCTCCCTGCATGAAGCAATCGACGCGTTCGAGGCCAGTGAAGTGGCGCGCGAAGCGTTCGGCGATCTGGTGTTCGGGCACCTCTTGAACACCGCCGTGCAGGAGCAGAAGATCTTCGACAACAACGTGATCACCGACTGGGAGCTCATGCGCTATTTCGAGCGAATCTGAGGTGATCGTAGACTCGAGCAGTGAGACCGATCCTCTGCATTCGTAATCAAACCGATGCACCGCTAGGCATTGCCGCCGATGTCTTCGCCTCGGTCGGCGCGCCTTACCGGTATCTCGACGCGTGGAGGGCGGCCGACTGGCCCCGGCTCGAGGATGTCTCTGCGGTCGTGGTGCTCGGCGGGGGGATGAACGCCCAGCAATTCGACGAGCATCCCTGGTTGCGCGACATCTACGGCTTCGTCGACAAGGTACTCGAGCGCGGGGTGCCCCTATTCGGGATATGCCTCGGCGCTCAGATTCTGGCTCGCGCCCTGGGGGCGGAGGTGCGGCCGTCTCCCGTGCGCGAAATCGGTTTCCACCCCGTTGTCGCTACCGACGACGGGCGGGCCGATCCCGTCATCGACTCGTTCGCTTCGGGAATGCGGGTCTTTCAATGGCACGAGGACGCATTCGAATTGCCCGACGGCGCCAAGCTGCTGTATTCGAGCTTCGCCGTGCCATACCAGGCTTTTCGTTACGGGGACCGTGTCTACGCCACCCAATTTCACTTCGAGGTGACACCGGAGATCATCGCGCGTTGGAGTGACGATACCGATCCCGAGGCCATGGAGAAGTACTGGGGGGTGAACCCCAAGGGCCTCCTCGACGAGGCTGCGCGCCATCTGCCCCGCCAGCAGGAGGCGGGGCGCCGGACGATGAGCTCGTTCGTGGACCTAGTGCGGTCGTTGAGCCCTGGGGTTGGGGTGAAACCCTAACGGACACTTTTTCGAGGCCGTAGGGCCCGGCCCGCATCTGGACGGGTCCCGCAGCTCTGCCAACTTTGCACCGTCGATGACTCTTCGCCCGTCCAGCGGCTCTGCGAGAGTCACCTCGACCTCTTTCAGGAGTGCCATCTCGGGGCAGGCAACGTCTTCCTTCCCCGGAACCCGTCCCTCGAACAGGGTGACCATCACCACCCGGTGACCGACTTGCACGTCAAAGCGGTCGAGCACGTGGCAGGGCCCGACGCCACTCCACCAACGCAGCCACAGGCTGCGTCCGTCCTCGGCAAGCCTGACCATGTCCCATTCGACTGGGTGAGCGTCGGCCATTCCCGGCCGGGGCGACACGACCTCACCCCCACCTCCGTTGTCGGAACCCGTCCCTGGGGTGCTCGAGACCGGTTTATCCGGCCCGCCCCCACCGCTTCCGGAGCCGGCAGGGCTTCCCTTCGGCGCACCGCAAGCCGCCAGAGCCAGCACGACGACCAACAAACCTGCGGCGGTTCTTGCCCGTGTGCTCAGTTTGTTTTTCATAATCCCTTTGACGGATCCGGGGGAGCGAAAGGTTGCATGGTCTCCATGGATTCTCATCTCGGCAGTGAGCTACGTGGACGGTCGCCCTATCCTTTGACGACCCCCACAGGACGGAGGCGCGCCACCGTCTTCGTGAGCCCCGCGCCCTCGCACACTTCCACCACTTCGGAGACGTCCTTATAGGCGTAGGGGGCCTCCTCGGACAGCAGCTTCGAGCTCGAGCCTGCCACCAGAATGCCCCGGGAGCTCAACTGCTCTCTCAGCGTATGGCCGTCCATGACTTTTCGCGCCCTCGTGCGACTCATCAGGCGTCCTGCACCGTGACACGTCGAGCTGAACGAGCGGGTCCGGGCCGCCTCCAGGCCGGTCAGAACATATGAAGCGGTACCCATGCTGCCTGGAACCATCACAGGTTGTCCGCATTGAGCGTAGCGATCCGGGAGCTCGGGATGATTCGGCCCGAACGCGCGTGTTGCGCCCTTTCGATGCACGCACAGATCCCGAGTGGCCCCGCCGACCTCATAGGATTCGATCTTGGCGAGATTGTGGGAGATGTCGTAGACCGTACCCAGATCTCGGGGCCCCGTGCCCAGCACCTCTCCGAACGCGGCGCGTGCCGCGTCGGCGAGCACCTGGCGGTTGGCTCTTGCGAAATTCCCTGCAGCATCCATCGCACCGAGGTATCTCTGCGCGAGGTCATGGTCGACGGGTAAACATGCGAGCTGCCGGTCTGGAACCTCGATCCCCAGCTCGCCCATGGCTCGGTCGAAGACCTTGATGTGGTCGGTGCACGCTTGATGCCCCACACCGCGCGATCCTGAATGAATCATCACGCAGACCTGCCCCTCCCACAGGCTCATCGCCTCCGCCGAGGGTGCATCGAGAATCCTCTCGACCACCTGAACCTCGAGGAAGTGGTTGCCGGCGCCCAGGCTTCCGAGCTGTCCTCCCCCTCGTTCCTTTGCGCGATCAGATACGTATTCGGACCGCGCACCGGCGAGTGTGCCGGAGTCTTCGGTCATCTCGGCGTCTTCCTCCCACCCCACGCCTCGGGACAAGGTGAAGGCCACTCCCTCCTCGAGCACCCGATCCATCTCCTGAGGGCTGCATTGCAGCTTGCCTTTGCCGCCGACCCCACGGGGAACCATGCGGCCGAGTGACGTGACGAGGTCCGGCAGGCGCGTACGGATGTCGTTCCACGGCAACTGGCTCCGGAGCAGCCGGACGCCGCAACCGATGTCGAAGCCGACGCCGCCCGGAGAAATCGCACCACCGCTTGCGACGTCTGTGGCCGCTACGCCTCCGATGGGAAAGCCGTATCCCCGGTGGATGTCGGGCATCGCATATGAGGCGCCGACGATCCCGGGAAGGGTAGCCACGTTGGCTACCTGCTCGATGGAGTGGTCTTCGGCCGCCTTGTTGAGCAGCGTATTCGAAGCGAAGACAAGGCCGGGAACCCGCATGCCGCCGACAAAGCCAATAGGGATCTCCCATCTGAACTCTCCTACCTTGCGCGGATGCGTTGATCTAGACATCGACGTAGACCTCCGCGGTCCAACCGGTGGAGGCGGGCGCCACCTTCAACCGGTGATAAGTGATCGCTTTTACGGCGGTTCCTTCCATCTGCTCGCCGATGAGTGGCTCGAGCCAGAGCTTGCCGGTTGCGGTAAAAGCGCCTGAGCCTGGGTCGTCCGGCTCGCGCACCGCCTCTGCATGGACCCGAGCCAAGGAAGCGTCTCCGACATCTGCGAGATAGACGATCTCACCGAGCCAGTCGACGAGGAGGCCCCCGAGGTCTCGTGCACTCAGGTCGATCACGAACCGTTGTGCGCGTATTTGAGCTTCGCGCCCCGGTGCTAACGGCTTCCAGATTCCAATGATCTCCGCAAGTCCTCGGCTTGCTTGCTCGAACAGCTCCTCCAGGCTAGCGCCTTCCGCCCTGATTCCCACATCGGCTGTGTGCTCGAGAATCTCGAAGCTTCCCATGGCCTCAGGCTCACATATCTATTGGAGCAGCACCTTCATTTCCAACCTTTGCGAGTATTTTGCCGGGGAATGGTGCGCCGTGACAGTGCTCTTGGTAGGTTACGTCTGTTAGATCCAGGGGAAGGCTTTCAGAGGTTGCTGCCGGGGTGCAGTTTCTCTTTGACTTTAGAAGGAAAGGTGGGAGTGGTATGAGCGGAAGCTTGGCCAGTACCTCGGCATCCGGGGGAAGTGAACTCTTAACCGAGAAGGGCAAGACCTCCATTGCCGACTCGGTCGTAACCAAGATTGCAGGTATGGCGGCCCGTGAGGTCTCAGGGGTGCACAACATGGGCGCCGGCGGGTCACGAGCGATCGGCGGATTTGTAGAGAGGCTGCCGATGGGTGGAAGCCAGCCGAGCCCCTCTCAGGGAGTCAAGGTCGAGGTCGGCGAGCGCCAGGCTGCCGTTGATGTCGACATCGTGACCGAGTACGGCGTTTCGATCGTCGACGTCGCACAGGCGGTGCGGGACAACATCATCGACCGTGTCGAGTCCATGAGCGGCCTGCAGGTCACCGAGGTGAACGTGACGGTAGACGACATTTACATCGAGCAGCCCGAAGAGCCGGCTCCTCCCCCTCCCGAGCCACGGGTCCAATAGCGAAGATGCCCGTGGACGCCGAGGTCGTCGCCTCAGTGGTTGCGGCATGCCCGTCGGTCGCTCGTCTCTATGGCGGCCGCGCTGCCGAAGTGGCCACTTACCTGCCCGGAACGCGGGTCGAGGGCGTGCGGCTTGCCGAGGATGAGCTCGAGGTGCACGTAGTGGCGGCGTGGGACGTGCCTCTGCCGCAGGTTGCGGACGAGGTTCGCAGCGCTGCAGCCCCTGTGGGTGGCGGACTTCCGGTGGCCGTCTTCATCGACGACGTCGACATCCCGCCTGCGCTTCTCGGTGCCGACGAACCTCCGGAGGACACCCTGGCGGACCCCATGGGGCTAACGGCCCCTGCGCCGCCGGGCGCGACCGTACCCGGAGAGGTCATCCCGCCCCCGCCGGTGCCTCCCCCGGCCGGAGACGCTCTGCCCGGCGACCCGATGGATCCGCTTGGCGCAGATCCGGTGGACTCTGAAATTCAGGCCGATCTGTTGCTGTCCCAACCGGAACCGGCCACACCTTCGGCCCAGGGAGATCCCGCAGCAGATGTGCTTCCAGGTGAGATCCTCCCGGATGACCCCGTGCTCGAGGACGAGGTGCCAGGCGACGTGATACCGGGCGAGCCGGTGACGCCGCCGACGGGCTCCGGGCATCGAAGGAAGAAGCGCACCTCCAAGAAGGGCGCCGGCGGCAGCAGGTGAAAGTGCAATCAGCGCACTCACCTCTGGGGGTGGGTGCCGGTGCCAACCAGAGCGAGCTCAAGGACGCTTGGCGACGGTTCGCCATGGCGCATCATCCCGACAGGGGAGGGCGCCCCGATACGTTCAGAGCAGGCGCAGAGGAGTATCGCCGCCTGGCGGGAAAGCGGTCCCGTCTTTGCGGATCAGAGGTCGTCTTCCATCACAGACCGCGAGGCATGCAGGTACCCGTTGCGTGGTGCCGGGAGCGATGGAACGCCCGGAGACGGCCAAGAAGAGTGATCTGACGTGGGAGGAGGGAATCGATGAAGCCGACGGTTGCCGGACTTTTTGTGGGTTTGATTCTGGGACTCGCTCTGGTACTGGTGGGTTTCGGCGAGATGCTCGTAGTGGCGCTCTTTGGCGCGGCGGGTTTCGTCGTCATGAAGGTGGTCGAGGGTGAGCTCGACGTGTCGCAGTACATCGGCGGCGGGTCAAGCCGGCGATGAGCCGGCGCGGGGATTTCGACCCCGATGAGTTCGAGACCAAGGAAATCACCGTAGCGGGAGATACCCCGGCCGAGGGTGATGACCCTGGCGTCTCGGACGCCGACTCGACCGAGGGTGATGACTCCGGCGTCTCGGACGACGACTCGACCCAACTGGAGGAGATTCCGGTGGTTGAGGAGTCTTCGATCCGGGAGGATCCCTTGGGCGAGACCGCAGCGGCCGCATGGGCCGCCGGCGCGACTCCTCCACCCGACATGATCCCGGTTGATCAGGGCGGCGAGCCCAGGGCGGAAGCAAGCTCCGAGGCGCCCGAGGATGGCGGAGGGTTGCAGCCTTTCGTGCCCGACGAGGATCCGCATGCCTCCGAACCGGCAGGGCCCCAGGGACCGTTTGCGCCGGTCGCCGAGACCCGCGCTTCGTCTCGGGAGACAAACGTGTGGGAGGAAGACGAGGTCCGCCTTCCTGGGACGGAAGACCCGCTGGTGACCCCCGGTCACGTCGAAGCGGCTCCAGAAAACTCCTCCGCCGAGACAACCGAAAATTCTGACCCCTCAAGCGGTCTATTGATTACCGAGCGCGGGCACACGATCATCAT
Organism: Actinomycetota bacterium; assembly: GCA_013694625.1. Classification (GTDB taxonomy): domain Bacteria; phylum Actinomycetota; class CADDZG01; order CADDZG01; family WHSQ01; genus JACDDL01. The sequence continues at coordinate 17,350 of JACDCD010000090.1, forward strand.
GCCAAACGTGGTCGAGAAGATAGCCGGTCGCGCTGCGGCAGAGGTTGATGGCGTCGGAGGCGTTCAGTCGTCAGGGCTGGGTCGTTTTGCGGACCTGTTTTCGGGGAGCGACAAAAGAGAGACCCAGGCGCACGCCGAGGTGGACCGGGCCTCTACGGCCGTGGATCTTGTCGTCAGCGTGAGATACCCAGAGCCGGTTGGTGCGGTCGCAAACCGTGTCAGGCAGCACGTGGTCAAACGCCTCCATGAGTTGACGGGTCTGCAGGTCGGCGAGGTAAACGTCACCATTCCCGAGCTCGTGGTTCCGAGTGCGCCGCCCGCGCGGCCGAGAGTTATTTAGGAGGAGAAGGTTGCGCATCTTCGGACGAATAGTTGCCGCGCTGCTGGCCCTTGCCCTGCTAATTGGCGCGCTGCTCGTGGTTCTCGAGATACTGCTCGCAGGGCTGGGGCAACCCCCGTTGGTCATCCCTTACACGACCTGGTACCAGGGGGCGATGCAGAATCCGTGGAGTAACCCCGCAATCCGGCTGTTGTGCATCGGCCTCATTGTGGCCGGCTTCGTCCTGCTCTATCTGTCTCTGGCCGCCCGGCGCCCGCTGGGATTCCCACTGAAGAGCTCGGATGACTCGGTTGATGCGCTCGTCAAACGCAAGAGCCTCGAGGGCTCACTGGGCAGAAGCGCCATGAGCGTCGAAGGCATTTCGGGGGCACGCGTGAGGATCAAGAAGGCGGGGACTGCGCAGGTGTCGGCGACGACGAACCGCCGCGTCGAAGGGGACCTCAAAGAACGGGTTCAGTCCACCGTTGCTTCGAGGCTTGCCTCCCTCGACCTTGCTTCGCCCACCGACGTGGTCGTCAACCTCAGGACCAGGGGGACCCAATGAGCAGCACTCCGGACGCACTCAACCGCACGGTCTTCACACTGCTGGGAATCCTTTTGATCGCAGCGGGGGCGTACGGCGTGGCGCGAGGGTATGGCGCCTTCGGCAGCACCCAGGCTGAGGAACCGCTCCTCACAGGTGGGATCACCGGCTTCTTCGGCCGCATCGACGACTGGTTCTGGCCTGTGGTGGCTCTGGTCGCGTTGATCCTTGCCTATCCTGCCTACAGGTGGCTCAAAGCGCAGCTGACGCCGACGTCGTCGGTGTCCGATTTGGACCTGACTCGCGACCCCGCCGAGGGCAGGACGACATTGCGGGCGTCCGGCTTGACCTCCGCCCTGTCCGACGACATAGAGCGGGATCCGGCGGTGCACTCCGCCCACGTTCGCATGTTGGAGGACGGAGGCAGGCCAGAGGTCGACGTCGACCTCGACGTGTCCGAAGATGCCACTCTGGGTGAGGTGCGCCGTCGCATAGAGACCGAGGTCCTGGGGCGCTTCTCGTCGGCGCTGGAATCGGACTCCGTCAAGGGACACCTCAGGATCGGCTTGGTGCCGCGTCCTCAGGGACGCACCCTCCAGTAACCTGTTGCGGAAAACACGTCTCTTCAGGTCACGCAGGCTTTAAGTGACCTTCCAGAGACGTGTTTCCTCACAGTAGGGAAAAGGCCAACCCCCCAAACCCCAAACAACCTCCGGACCTCCTGGGGCACGTGCTGCGGGAGCCCGTTTCCTCAGGCCACGCTGTTGCGGAAACACGTCTCTTCATCAGGTCACGTGCTGCGGGAGCCCGTCTCCCTCAGGGCACGCTGTTGCGGAAACACGTCTCTTCAGGGCACGCAGGCTTTAAGTGCCCCTCCAGAGACGTCTTTCCTCACATTAGGGGAAAATCAAGTCCCCCTAACCACCTTGAGTGGGGGGAAGACCCCCCACCACACACACCCGCACCTCACGGAAAGAAGAATCCGCCCGGTTTGGCCGGGCGGATTCTTTGTGCTGGTCTGACTGTGCGTGGGGGGCTGGCTTAGCTTGCGCGGGTTGCGCCGTCGCCTGCGCTCTGGGCCTGGGTCTTACCCTCTTGCGCCCGCTCCTGGATCCGCTCCTGGGAGCCGGCTGCCTCCTCCTTTACATTGCTGCTCTCTTGCTCGGTGCGGTGGGCGGCACGCTGCCAGTATTCCTGCATCGTCGAGATGCCGCCGCCCCCGACAGCCACAACGGCGCTGCCTGCCACGATCGCAAGAATGGCATAGAAGAGGCCATTGACGATTTCCGGAGCGATCTCGAGCTGGTTCAGCGCAGCAAAGGCGGTTATCACGAGGATTGCAGCGCTAGCCACTATGGCCAATGTGCGTCCGTAGGACAGGCCCCCCAGTGACGCCTCGACGATCTCCTTGACCGCCGCCGCAATTGCAGCGCCGATCACGACAATCACGATGGCCACGAACAGCTTGGGCAGGTAGGCGATGACGCTCGCTGTCAGGGTGCTGATCGGGTTCGGGCCGAAAACGCCGAAAGCTAGTTGCAGCACGAACAGAAACAGGGCGTAGAAGACAATCCTGCCCAGGATTCCCGAAGCGTCGTATTGCGATTTGGCAAGAGCTTTGCCTACTCCGCCGCGTTCGACGGCCCTGTCGAAGCCGATGCGCTCGAGGACCTTGTCCAGCACCTTCGCCACCGCTTTGGCGACGAAATAGCCAATGACAAGGATCAGCAGGAATCCGACCAGCTTCGGCAGGAACGTCGCTACCGACGAAAACGCGTCGCCTAACCCATCTGTGAACTCGTCCATTCGCTTCTCCTCCGATAAAGGGATAACTCTTCCAACCTAGCCAACTACCCGCCGCAGCCAACCCGGAAACCTTCGTCAATCCAACCCCAGCTCGCCGGCCTCAAGTAGGATTTTGCCGCGACACCACTTTGGATGTCGGTAAGCGTCCAATGGTTACCGAGTTCCGTGCCGGGCTCGGTTCGTTCGTGTTCGGCCGGGGTGCGGGTGTTCCGGACGAAGAAATGGGGTGTGAGCTCTGCCTCCTCGAAGAGGGTCGAATCGAGTCATCCGATCTCACATAGATCCGGCGCAAACATGGAGCGCCCGCCGGTCGGCGCGCCGACGGATGCTGGCGCGCCGGAGGCGCTCCGCGCTTGTCCTCGCCATGCTGGTCGTGGCATCCGCAGGTGTCTGGTTTGCCGTTCGGGATTCCGGAGCGGACCCAACGGCCGCTTCCGGCCAGCCGGCCGGGCCGGCGGAGGGGGAGGAGGCTGCTTCGCCTGCCCCCGATAAGGAGGACGACGAAGGTGGGGCAGCGCCGGCCGGGGGGCCCGGCGACATACCCATCAAGCACATCGTTTTCATCATCAAAGAGAACCGTACTTTTGACAACTATTTTGGCCGGTACGCCGGCGCAAACGGAGCTACGACGGGCAAGACCTCGACCGGAGAGACCGTCGATCTCTCGGTGGCGACCGATGTCTTCGAGCCCGATCTCGGCCATGCGTTCCTGGATGGTGTCAAGTCGATCAACGGCGGCAAGATGGATGGCTTCGACCAGGTGACCAACGGCGAGACGATGAACGGCTACTCGGCCTTCACCCGGATGGGGATTCCCAACTACTGGGCCTATGCCGACGAGTTCGTCCTGGGTGACAACCTGTTCACTTCGATGTACGGCCCCACCTTTCCCGCCCACCTCTATACCGTCGCAGCCCAGGCGGGAAGAGTCGTGGGCAACAAGGATCAGACCAGTACCGAAGGCGGCTACTGCGACGATATCAATGAGACCGTCCTCCGCTTTCAGAAGCTCTCGCGAAAGGAGAAGCGGGAGATCATGGAGGCCGAGGAGGACAACGATGCGGACACGATTGTCCAGTACTGGGAACACGTGCGGGCCTGCTTCAACTTCGAGGTGTTGCCCGACAAGCTGGACAAGGAGGGGATCGGCTGGCACTACTACGCCGACGAGGGGTCGTGGATGAACGCGATGCTGGCGATCAAGCACATGCGCTTTTCACCGCATTGGGGCAAAGAGATAACCGGTGAAGAGGACTTTCCCGAGGACATCGCCAAGGAACGGCTGGCGCCGGTGACATGGGTGGTTCCGGGCCCCGGGGTGAACGAGCATCCCGGCGGACCGAGCGTGTGCGTGGGGGAGAACTGGACGGTTTCGGTCGTCAACCAGATCATGCGGTCGAAGTATTGGAAGGACACGGCGATCTTCCTCACATGGGACGACTTCGGAGGTTTCTACGATCACGTTCCCCCACCCCATTACGACGAGATGGGACTTGGGCCGCGAGCCCCCTTGTTGATCATCTCCCCGTGGGCAAAGGAGGGATACGTCGACAGCACCGAGTACGAGTTCTCGTCGGTACTCAAGTTCATCGAGACGGTGCACGGCCTCGATTGCATGACCATGCGGGATTGTCAGGCCAGCAACATGATGAACGCATTCGACTTCGAACAGGACGCGCCCCCGGGCGACCGCAAACTGATTCTCGACGAAAGGGACTGCACGGGATTACCTGCCAATGTGGCCCAGGAGTACGATCGTCGCGGCGAAAACGCCTTCCGGGCCCTGGGAGACTGATCCGCCCTCTCTCTCCCCCTTCCTGTTTGTTCTGTCACCCACTCGAGGAAAGAAACGCTCTAGGGCTTGGGCGGAAGCTCCAACTTCTGGCCGGCCCGGATCTGGCCCTGGGCGGTGATGTTGTTTGCCCTTGCGATCAGGCCGACCAGGGAAGCGTCACCGTAGAAGTCCCCGGCAATGGAGTTGAGGCTGTCGCCATCCTGTACGACATAGGTCCGAGCGGATCCCGGCTGATCCTGGGGAGCCTGTGCCCCCTCGGCCGGGGCCTCTCTGCCTGCAGCCGGGGCGTCTTCTCCCTCATTTCCATCCGGAGGCTGAGCCTGTGGCTCGCCGGTCTCATCGGCGCCCTGAGGAACGGGACGGGCGTTTTCGGGTGCCGTTGTCTCTTCCAGGCGAGTCTCGAGCTGGGTAATTCGTTCCTGGGCGGCAGCGAGCTCGGTCTGTGCCTGTCCCAACTCTTCGACGGGAACCCCCTGCGGCCCTGTGGCGCGCCCGATCAGGTAGGCGATGATGATCGTGGCCGCCAAAGCAGCTACACGTCCCCAGAGCACTTTGACCGGAGGGCTGGTGCGATCCCATTCGACGGGCCGCCGCTGCACCTCTTTGGTTTCGTGAGGTTGCCTAGCGGATTGGCTCATAGCGGCCCTTCATCTCGAACCCCTCTCCATAATCCTGGTCTCTGCCGGCGCCCCTCTTATCGAACGCTCGCCGCCTCTGTCGACATTAGCCCCATTGCGTCTGCGCTCCCGGCGTTTGGGACAATTCCTTTTCGCGGGCCGTAGGCGGCGAGGAATGCCTCGAAGGCCCGCAGTCCGATGGCTGCCTCTAGCCGCGGGAGCGCCAGCGCTGCACCAGCCTCTGGTCCACATCCGCAACGAACGCCCTCATTGCCCGCCCTGTCCTACGCAGGTCACCCGGGATGAGATTTTGCGGGAGGTCGGATGAGGAGTGGTAGTCGGGTTCCTCTCCGCTGTACAGGAAGGTGGCGGGGATTCCGGCGCGCTCGAATGGCCCATGATCTGAACAGTCGCAGAAGGTGATGTACCGGAGGCCGATGTTCGTTTTGGCCGAGATGATCCGAAAGAGATTCCGGGCCGCAACCGGGGGGCCGATTCCCGAAGTCCCGGTGAGGAGCGGACGTCCGTCGGCGATCATGTCGATCGAAACCATGCCCGCCAGTCTGCGACGGCCCCGTGCGCCGAGCCGTTCCACGAACTCGCGCGATCCGACATGGTGACGGCCGTCGGCGCCGTATTCCTCTGAGCCGAAGGCGACAAGCTTTACCCAGCGCGATGGTTCCCGGGCAGCGATGAGCCGGGCGATCTCCAGTAGCACGGCCACTCCCGAGGCGTTGTCGTTGGCTCCGGGTGATCCCGGCACCGTGTCCATGTGTGCTCCCAGCACGATTCCGTACCTGGCGCTCGCCGGCCACTTCGCCACGACGTTCCTCGATCGATCGTCGTCCACGGGGAAGCTGTTCACATCGGTCCTGTAGCCCATCGAGCGGAAGCGAGCGGCTACGTATCGCGCAGCCTTCCTTTCTCCTGAATGGGCGCGCACTCTGGTGCCGATGCGTCCGGCGAGACGGCGCACATGCGACATGGCGTGCTCGAGAGAGAAGCGCTCCAGGCGTCCGGAGGAGGACGTGCCTGAAGCCCAAGACGGCTCAACTCCAAGAGCTTGCGGAGCGCGCGCATGGGAGGCGGTAGGTGCGGACTCTGTTACGAGCGAGCTTGCGAGTGCGGCTCCCGAGATCAGGACGCTGACGGCGACGACGACGATTGGCAAGCGCGCGCCTATCACACGAACTAGGGTACAGATAAATAATGGCAAACGAACGCAAACGCAAAGATCCCTTGCCCACCGGGCTGTTTCAGCGAAGCGCCCGGCTTGCGGGCCAAACGAGCCGATCCGCCGCCCGATTCGTCGGGACACGGATGAAATCCTTCGCCGATCCCGAGCGCGCTCAGGAATTCCTCGACGACTTCCACCAGCAAACAGCGGAGCAGCTGGTGGACATGCTGGGCGAGATGAAGGGTGCTGCGATGAAGCTTGGACAAATCGCTTCGTTCTACGAATTCTCAGGCCCCGATGAGACGATGTCGACCTACCGAGACAAGCTAACGATGTTGCAGAATTCGGCGCCTCCTATGGATCCTGCCGCATCGAAGGCCGTGATCGAGCAGGAGTTCGGGAAGCCGGTTGAAAAGGTTTTCGCCACCTTCGAAGAGCAACCGGTGGCGTCGGCTTCCATCGGCCAGGTACACCGGGCGACCCTCTTCTCCGGCGAGACGGTTGCCGTAAAAGTGCAGTATCCGGGCGTCGACGAGGCGGTACGGGCAGACCTCAAGAATCTGTCGGCCATGATGAAGCTTTCGGTCGCCGTTGCCCCCAACGTCGATCCGAAGGAAGTGACCGACGAGGTTCGCGCTCGTGTGCTCGAGGAGCTCGATTACCGCAGAGAGGCGGCCAGCCAGCAGAGGTTCACCGAGCTCTTCAAAGGTCATCCCTTTGTCGTGATCCCCAAGGTCTATCCAGACCTCTGTCGCAAGCGGGTGATCACCCAGGAGTTCATCGAAGGAAAGCCTTTCAACTCGGCGTTTGACTGGTCACAGACCAGGAAAGATGTGCTGGCGGAGGTTCTCTTCCGTTTCTTCTATGGAAGCCTGAACCGCTTCAGGTTGTTCTCTGCCGATCCGCATCCCGGTAACTACCTATTGCTCCCCCGCGGCAAGGTGGCGTTTCTGGATTTCGGGTTGGTTCGGGAGGTCGATGGGCAGTCTCTGGATCTTCTGCACGAAATCGTGTGGGCGCTCATCGACGACGACAAGGGACGCGCTCGTCAGGCACTCGAGCGCATGGGCATCCTGACCCGCAACACGCCGGAGATCGACGCCATCTGGGGTCATCTCAAGACCATTAACCGCCTTGTGCTCGAGGATCGTGATCTCACAGTCGATCCTCCGCTGGTTCAGGAGATGACCGCTGCGGGCATGGATCCTCGGTCTCCTGCCTTTCAGACTCTCCGCAAGGTAGGGCTTCCGGGTGTGGTTGTGACGCTCAATCGGATGTCCTTCGGGGTCGTGTCCCTCCTTGGCCGCCTCGGGGCCACGGCGAACTGGCACCGGATCGCACGCGAGGTGTGGTTCGGGGAGGCGTCGAGCACCCGCCTGGGCAAGCAGGAGGAACGGTGGCTGAAGAAGGCCCATCCCGAGTTGGCGTCCGGCCCCGAAACTGCGTCAGAGACCGTGGCGCCCGGCACGTAGGACCGAGGCGGAGGCCGCGCCCATGCTGTGACCAGCCCGGGGCGGCTCTAGGTGGGGTTGGTGACGGCCCCCCGGGAGGCCGAGGACACCGACGCTGCGTACTTGGCGAAGACGCCCTTTTTGTGGCGATGGGGGGGCGCCGTCCAGTCGGCGAGGCGCTTGGCGATGGCCTCGTCGGTCAACTTGACCCGCAGCTCGCGCGCGCCGACATCTATCTCGATGATGTCGCCCTCGGCGATCGCCGCCAACGGTCCGCCGTGCGCAGCCTCAGGTGAGATGTGGCCGACCATCAACCCCCGGGTGGCTCCGCTGAAGCGCCCATCGGTGATGAGAGCAACCGACTCGCCCATACCCTCACCGACGATGGCTGCGGTGACGTGCAGCATCTCCCGCATCCCCGGCCCCCCTGCAGGACCTTCGTAGCGAATGACGACCACGTCTCCTTCTTCCAGGACGCCGTTCTTGACCGCCTGGAAACAGTCCTCCTCGGAGTCGAAGAGGCGAGCGGGGCCTCGATGGAACTGGCGTTCATGCCCGGCTAACTTCACAACGCAGCCTTCCGGGGCGAGATTTCCCCGGAGTATTGCCAGTCCGCCCCATGGCTTGATCGGGCTTTCGATGGGCACCACGACCTTCTGCATGTGCGCTTCCTCGGCCGATGCTGCGATCTCGCCGATCGTTCTCCCGTCGACGGTGATGGAGTCGGTGTGGAGGAGCCCTTTCTTTGCGAGCTCACGTGCGATGAGCGCCACCCCGCCGGCGCGATAGAGGTCGGTAGCTACATAGTCACCGCCGGGCTTGAGGTTGGCAATGGTGGGAGTACGGGCCGCAATGCGGTCGAAGTCGTCGATCGAGAGCTCCAGCCCGGCCTCCTCGGCTATGGCAAGCAGGTGGAGGACGCCGTTGGTCGAGCCTCCGGTGGCGGCGATTGAGGTGATCGCGTTCTCGAGAGCCTCGCGCGTGACGATATCTAAGGGCCGCACGTTGTCCTTTACCAGCTCGAGCGCCAGGCGTCCGGCCTTCTCGGCGGCAGCGCGCTTGCCGGGCGCCGTCCCCGGGATGCCGTCCAAACTCGCGGGCCCAATCCCGAGGAAGTCAACGGCAGCCGCCATCGTGTTGGCCGTGAACTGCCCGCCGCATGCGCCGGCGCCCGGGCACGCGACGTCCTCGAGGCTGTGGAGGTCGGCGGCCGACAGCTTGCCCGCTGAATGCTGACCCACCGCCTCGAAGACGTCCTGGATCGTCACGTCGCGACCGCGCCACTTGCCCGGCGCGATCGAACCACTGTAGAGCACGAGGCCTGGAATATTCATGCGGCAGAGAGCCATGACCGCCGCTGGAATGGTCTTGTCACATCCAACCAGGCACACGATGCCGTCGAACATGTGGCCCCGGGTAACGAGCTCGATCGAATCGGCAATAACCTCGCGGCTGATGAGCGAGGCGCGCATGCCCTCTGTGCCCATGGACACACCGTCGGCCACTGCGATCGTGTTGAACTCCATTGGCGTGCCGCCGGAGGAGCGAATCCCCCCTTTGACCTGTGTGGCGAGATTGCGCTGGTTGAAGTTGCACGGCATCGTTTCGATCCACGCCGTGGCGACGCCGATGATCGGCTTGGCCAGGTCCTCGTCGGTGTAGCCGACGGCTTTGAGCATTGCGCGCGCCGGCGCTCGATCCGGCCCGTCGGTCAGGGCCGAGCTGACCCGTTTGGCCGGGTCGGACTCTCGTCCGTAGGGATCGGTCATGCCCGCAGACTACCGAACTTGCAGCGGCCGGGTCCCACGCTTCGGCGCGCCGAGTGTGTGGGGAGTGTGCATTCACAAATATCATCCTCTAGGGCCGAGGCGATAGACATCTGTGGCGACTCCGCCGAACAGGGCGTCGACATCATCCTGAGATCTGCCCTCGAGTGCCTCGAGGCTCGCCCTGTGGACGGCCCCGAGGCTGCCCGCCTGCATGCACACCGGCCAATCGCTGCCCCACATGAGCCGGTCGACACCAAAGCACTCAAGCGCCCATTCGATATAGGGCTTGAGATCGCCGGCCGTCCACCCCTGATGGTCGGCTTCGGTCACCAACCCGGAGAACTTGGCGTGAACGCGCGGGTGCGATGCTGCGGCGGCAAGCTGTTCGGCCCAGGGCTCCCATCTCCGGTCCCTGATTGGTGGTTTGGCCAGATGGTCAAGGACGATCGTGAGGTTCGGCAGCCGGCCTGCGATCTTCGGCACGTCTGTCAGATGGTTGGGCCAGGCTGCCGGGACTTCGAATACCAAACCTCTCATCGCCAGCAGCCCGAGCGATTTGGTGACCGAGGATTGGAGAACCCAATGTGGGTCCGGTTCATCGTGAAGCAGGTGACGGATGCCCCGGAGCCTCGCCTCGTCCGCATAACCCTCCAGTGCCCGGGCGGCTGCGTCCGGATCGATGAGCGGGATCCAACCCACGACCGCGGCGATCCAAGGGTGCCGCCTTGCCCTATCGAGCATGGCGTTGGTCTCTTCCAGGGAGTCGGCGGCCTGGACCAGAATCGTCTTGTCGATGGCCTCACCGTCGAGCTCCGGCTTCAGGTCGTCCGGCTCGAAGTTGCGGTAGAGGACGGCATCGTCGGGAGAGATCCATGGGTAGTCCACCTGCTGCAGATCCCAGAAGTGCTGATGAGCGTCTACCCGCAAGCCCCCACTGCCCCCTCTACCCCGCTTCGTCGGGCACGTGGCGCGGGGCAACCGAGGGTGCCCGGCGCGCCGAAGCCCTAGACTACGTCGACTGATGAAAGTCGCGCTTGTCACGGGGGCCGCAAAGGGCATAGGTCGAGCGATAACTCAGGCGTTCGCGGACGACGGCTGGAAGGTCGTTGCAGTAGACCGCGAAGCGGGGACGCTCGAGGAGCTGGCCCAACGCCATGGTGACTCCCTGGTAGTGATAGCCGACGACATAAGCGGGCGAGCCGCGAACCAGAGGGTCGTCGCCTCTGCGCTGGAACACTTCGGTCGTCTCGATGCTGCTGTCGGGAATGCCGGCATCAATCTCGAAAAGAGCATCGACGAGACGACCGAGGAGGAGATCGACGGGTTGATCGCCGTCAATATCAAAGCCTTGATCTATCTTGCACAGGCCGTACACGGGCCGCTTGCCGAAACTGCGGGCAGTTTCACGGTGGTGGCTTCAAAGACCGGGCTCGTGGCGCAACTCGGCACACCGGTGTACAACGCGACCAAAGGAGCCGCAGTGCAGCTTGCTCGCGGCCTGGCGCTCGACTGGGCGCGAGAGAATGTGCGGGTCAACGCGCTCTGTCCCGGAATAGTCGACACTCCGATGCTCGATCGCTTCATCGACTCCGCTCCCGATCCGAAGCAAGCCCGAAGGGAATTCGCCCAGCAGCAGCCACTTGGCCGGCTCGCTAGCCCCGAAGAGTGCGCCTCGGTGGCGCTGTTCCTATCCTCGCCGGCCGCCTCTTTCGTGACGGGTGTAGCGCTGCCGGTGGATGGAGGCTTCACCGCCCAATAAGGAAAACTGTAGTCTTGCCGCCGAGCTAAGAAGGGGGTTTGCGACGACAGTGCCGGAACGACGCGCTCGGCGCGCCGAGGATCCTGGATGGATGGCATGAACGGGTTGTTGCTGGGGGTTGACATCGGGACGGCAACGTCGAAGGGAACGCTCGCCCGCCCTGATGGCTCTGTGTGCGCCACGGCAGAGCGCCCACACGGCGTCTCACGACCCCACCCGGGTTGGGTCGAGCAGGACGCGGACGGTGTCTGGTGGGAAGACTTCTGCGATCTTTGCCGCGAGCTCGTGCCCAAGGCCGATGATGACATTGCGGGTGTTTGTTGCAGTGGACTCGGTCCCTGCGTCGTTGCAGCAGACGTCAACGGGCATCCCCTCCGTCCGGCCATTCTCTATGGCGTCGACACGAGGGCGGCGACCGAGATCCAGGAGTTGACCGTACTTCTGGGTGCCGAAGAGATACTCGCCCGCTGTGGTTCACCGCTGACGAGTCAAGCTGTTGGCCCCAAGCTCGCCTGGCTGCGCGCCAACGAGCCGGAGGTCTGGGACAGGACAATGTATGTGTTCATGGCCAGCTCCTACCTCGTGTACAGGCTCACGGGTGAGTACATCCTCGATCACCACTCGGCCAGTCAGAGTGACCCGCTCTATGAGCTGGCCGCAAACGAATGGATCGAGGACTGGGCATCCGAGGTTGCACCCGGGCTGAGGCTGCCACGACTGTTGTGGCCCGGAGAGATAGCGGGGTCGGTGTCGCGTCTCGCCGCCGACACGACCGGTTTGGCTCCGGGCACGCCCGTTGCGGCAGGGACGATCGATACATGGGCCGAGGCGGCGAGTGTGGGTGTCCGCAACGCTGGAGACATGATGTTGATGTACGGGACGACGATGTTCCTTGTCGAGGTCTTGAGCCAGGCTCGCCCCGACCATCGCCTGTGGTCGACCGTGAGCCTGTTTGCCGGGACACACAACCTGGCCGGCGGGATGGCGGCGTCGGGAGCCCTCACGAGCTGGTTCAAAGACGTCGTCGGTCTCTCTTATGAGACGTTGATCCAGGAGGCCGCGGAGTCCTCTTCCGGCTCCAACGGACTAGTCGTGCTTCCCTACTTTGCGGGTGAGCGGGCGCCGTTGTTTGACACAAGGGCCCGGGGCGTTATATGCGGCCTGAACCTAGGGCACACGCGCGGCGATCTTTACAGGGCCCTCTTGGAGGGCACTGCTTTCGGAGTGCAGCACATCCTTGAAGTCATGAGCGAGGCCGGGGGGACCGGCCGGCGCATTGTGGCTGTAGGGGGTGGCACCAAAGGCGGGCTGTGGACCGAGATAGTTTCAAACGTTATCGAAATGCCACAGGACCTGCCTGAGGTGGGGATCGGCGCCAGCTATGGTGACGCTTTTCTTGCGGCCGTAGCAACTGGGCTCGCCGAACCAGGGGACGAGTGGAATTCCGTTGCCCACAGGGTGGAACCCAACTCGGAGCATCGAGATGTCTACGATGAGCTTTACGCCACGTACAGGGAGTTGTACCCGGCTACACGCGAGCATCTCCATGCTTTGGCCGACATGCAAGGGGGTCGTTATGTCACCAAATGATGCGGACCCGATCGTGCAGTTGAGGGGACTATCCAAGAGGTTCCCCGGCGCCGTTGCCGTAAAGAGTGTCGACCTTGACATCTATCCCGGAGAGGTGCATGTCATAGCCGGAGAAAATGGCGCGGGCAAGTCAACTCTCATGAAGCTCATGTCGCAGGTGGAGCGCCCGAATGAAGGCGAGGTCAAGATCGCCGGGCAGGTTGTGAAGTATCAGGGCCCTGCTCACGCTCAAAGACTCGGGGTCGCCATGGTGTATCAGGAGTTCGCTCTCGCCCCTGACTTGAGCGTCGCTGAAAACCTTTCGCTTGGTAGAGAGCCCGGTAACCGGGGCATCATCGCTCGAGGCGAAGAGAACGCCAACGCCGAAGAGTTGTTGAAGCGTGTTCATCTCGACGTCGAGCCCAAGCGGAAGGTGTCGCAATTATCGGTGGCCGAGCAGCAGCGGGTCGAGATAGCCAAGGCGCTTGCCATCAACGCAAAGGTTCTGATCATGGACGAGCCGACGTCCACGCTCACCGGAAAGGAGATCGATGAGCTGTTCGAGATCATCGAGAAGCTCAAGTCCGATGGCATTGCGATTGTGTACATCACCCACAAGCTCGACGAGATATTTCGCATCGCCGACCGCATTACAGTCATGCGTGACGCCGAGGTGGTTGACACATTGTCTGTGGACGACCTCGATGAGGACAAGCTGATCAATCTCATGGTCGGGCGTGAGGTCGAGAACCTGTATCCCAAGCCTGAGGTCGAGATCGGTGAGGTGGTGTTGGAGGTCGAAGCCATATCGCGCGCCGGCGTCCTGCACGAATGCTCTTTTGAACTGCGTAAGGGGTAGATCTTGGGCTTTGCAGGGGTTGTCGGGGCCGGTCGCACCGAGCTGGCGCGGGCGATCTGCGGGGCAGATCCCAAGGACCCGGGCACCGTCAGGCTCAACGGCAAGGAAGCCAGAATCAACTCGCCAAAGGCTGCGATCGACGCGGAGATCGTGTACCTGACCGAGGATCGGAAGGGAGAGGGACTCGCCATGGAGCTACCGATTGCCCAGAACATCACCCTTGCGAAGCTGCCGCTGAAAAGGCGAATGATCAACCTGTCGGGGGAACGTCAGACGGCGGAAACCCGCAGCGAGGAGCTCGGAATCAAATCATCGGTCCGACGTCAGGTGCAGCTTCTTTCGGGCGGCAACCAGCAGAAAGTGGTCGTCGCGAAATGGCTCGAGACGGGAGCCCAGATCCTGTTTTTCGATGAGCCTGCGCGCGGTATCGACGTGAGAGCGAAGGCTCAGATATTCGAGCTGATGGGTGACCTGGCGAGAGAGGGCAAGGGAATCGTATTGATCTCTTCATACTTGCCCGAGCTCTTGAACATGTGCGATCGCATTGTGGTGATGCGAGAAGGTCGCATAGCTGGAATTCTGGAGCGCCAGGACTTCAATGAAGAGCGCATCATCGGATTGGCAACCGGAGCCGAGGGGGTTGATGCAGCATGAGCGTCGCGGTAAAGGGTGACCGGAACGATACCGAGAAGCCCAAAGCTGGTGGAGTGATGGAGGGCCGCTTCGGTGGTGTGCTCTCCCAGGTTTCCGCAGCAGGCGCGCTCATCGTTGTCTTTATTTTCCTGACGTTTGCGTCACCTGTGTTCTTGACTGCGACGAACCTTTTCAACGTGGCCACCCAGACGGCCGTGGTAGCGATCATCGCCATAGGCATGACGTTCGTCATCATCACCGCCGGCATCGATCTGTCGGTTGGATCGGTCGCTGCTCTTGCCGGCGTGCTAGGCGTGCAGCTGATGGTCTATTACGGGGTTCCCTGACCCCGCGCCGTCTTACTGGGTACGCTGGCGGGCGGCCTGATCGGACTGTTGAACGGCTTCCTGATCACGGTGGCGGGCATGGCTCCATTCATCGCAACGCTGGGGATGCTGTCGGTGGCGCGTGGCCTCGTCTACATCATCACGAACGCCGTCTCAGTGTTCGGCGCGCCGAACTCCTTCAAGGTCCTTGGACAGGGGACCATCTTCAGTTTTCCCGTCCCGCTTATCTTTTTGATTATCATCGCCGTCGGGGGCCACTTCCTACTGAGCCGGACGCGCCTCGGCCGCTACTCTTACGCCATCGGTTCCAACCCCGAGGCGGCGCGCCTGTCCGGGATTCCGGTGAAGCGTTATCTCATACGCGTCTAAGTCCTGCAAGGCTTGCTTACGGGTTTTGCCGGCATGATTGCCGCGTCGCGCGTAGCCTCGGGGCAGCCGAACTTCGGGTTGGGATTGGAGCTTGATGTGATCGCCGCCTGCGTCGTCGGCGGTGCCAGCCTGTTCGGCGGCCAGGGAACCATCATCGGCACCTTGCTCGGTGCGTTCCTCATTGCTTTGTTGCGCAACGGCTCCATCCTGTTGGGAATCAGCTCATTCAGCCAGAGCATCATCATCGGCGTGGTCATCTGGGTGGCTGTTTTCTACGACCAATTCCAGCGCCGGCGCCTTGCGGCCGCCCAGGGACAATAAGGGGGCGCCGCTATGAAGAGAGCGGTGATGGCCGCAGCGTTGGTTCTGATCACTGCCTGTGGGCAGATCGAAGTGTCGGGCGGCCTGCAAGGGGGCGATCCGCAGAAGAGCGATGGGGGCCCGATCGAGCTCGCCGTCATCCCCAAATCGGTAGGGCTCAACTTCTGGGAGCAGGTCCGAATCGGCGCCGAATGCGCGGTATCCAAGCAGGAGAACGTGACCATGCAGTGGGACGGCGTGACGACGGAGGTTGACGTGACCGGCCAATTCAACCTGCTTCAGAACGTTATTACCCAAGGTGTGGACGGGCTTGTGTATGCGGCGCTGGATGCTGCGGTGATGACACAGATATCCCAGCTGGCGCTCGAACAGGGCATCGAGGTCACCAACATCGATTCGGGCACCGACCCTCAGCTCAAGCAGGTGCCTTTTGTATGCGACCGACAACATAGC
Source organism: Actinomycetota bacterium (assembly GCA_013694625.1). GTDB lineage: Bacteria > Actinomycetota > CADDZG01 > CADDZG01 > WHSQ01 > JACDDL01. The sequence goes on from JACDCD010000090.1 coordinate 33,138, forward strand.
TGCGGCCAGGAAGGTAGCTGATCTGCTCGCGGAGGAGATCGGGCCCAAAGGGGGTGAGGTTGCGTTCCTGCCCTTCCAGCCGGGGAGCGGCACGAACGACGATCGGGCCAAGGGGTTCAAGCAGGGTCTCAAAGAGCACCCCGAATTGAAGCTCGTGGACGAACAGACGACTCAGAGCGACTACAACATCGCGCTGAACGTAACGGAGAACATCCTTACTGCCCATCCGGGCCTCGACGGCATCTTTGCGGCGAACGAGGGAGGGGTTCTCGGTGCAGCAGAGGCCGTGCGGCGCGCAGACAAGGCCGGTGACATTGCGATGATCGGATGGGACGCATCACCGGACGAGATTGCGGCTGTCAAAGAGGGCGTCGTCAGCGTGCTCGTGACCCAGAACCCGTTCAAGATGGGCTACGAGGGTGTCAACGCCGCACTTCAGCTCATCCGCACAGGGAAGACCCCAAAGAGCGAGGAAACGGGCACCTACTACATCACCAAGGACAATGTAAACGACCCCAAGATCAAATCGGTGTACGACCCGAGCTGTCAGGATCCCCCGCTGTTCGACGATTGAAGGGCCGGACCATAAATGTGAGAACGTAGGTCGGGATAGTCGCACGCCCGAGATCTGATCGGCCGCTAAGACCAAGCTTTAGAGTCGACCCGCCGCGACTATTCGCTGCAGGAACTGCTGGGTGCGCGGTCGTTGAGGCGCTGTGAATATCTCTTCCGGCCGGCCTTCCTCGATGATCACTCCCGCGTCGAGGAAGCACACACGGTCGGCGGTGTCACGCGCGAAGCCCATCTCATGGGTGGCGATAACCATCGTCATGCCGCCCAGGGCGAGCTCTTTGACCAAGCCCAGTACCTCCGCAACGAGCTCGGGGTCGAGTGCGCTCGTGACCTCATCGAGGAGCATGATCTCGGGGTTCATCGCAAGTGCACGTGCTATCGCAACCCGCTGTTGCTGTCCGCCCGAGAGCCGGTCCGGATATTCATCCTTCTTTTCCGCAAGCCCGATACGGTCCAGAAGCTCGGCCGCCCGCGCCCCTGCCTCAGATGGGGACATCTGCAGGACGCGTCGCGGGCCCAGGGTGATGTTCTGGAGGACGGTCATGTGGGGGAACAGATTGAACGCCTGAAATACGATTCCGATGCGGCGCCTCACCTGGTTGACGTCGACGCCTGGGATCGTGATGTCGTGTCCCTCGACGAAGATGCTCCCCGAGTCCACAGGTTCAAGCAGATTTATGCACTTGAGCAGAGTCGACTTACCCGAGCCGGATGCCCCGATGAGGCAGATGACCTCGAGCGGGGCTACCTGAACGCTCATGCCATTGAGCACCCGGTTGGCGCCGAAGGACTTGTAGACGTTCTCGATACGCAGGGCCGGCTCGTCGGTTGTGGACGTCCGAAGCGGGGTGTCTGCCGTCATACGATGGCTCCTGCGGCCCGGCGGCGCCGGTCCCGAGCGATCAGTTGATCGGTGAAACGTGCGAGAGGAATCGTCAAGAGCACGAATAGCCCTGCAGCGATGACATAGCTAGAGTAGTTGAATTGCTCCGCTGCATAGATCTGCGCCGCACGCGCCGCCTCTACCGATCCCAGCACCGAGACGAGAGCGGTGTCTTTCTGCAGGCCGATGAAGTCGTTCAACAGTGGCGGAATGACCCGGCGGATGGCCTGGGGGAGTACTACGAAACGCAGCGATTGCCAGCGCGATAGACCAAGGGAGCGCGCGGCCGCGACCTGGCTTTCGTGAATGGAGTCGATCCCGGCTCTGTACACCTCGGCGACATAAGCGGAGTACACGAGCACCAGGGAAGCGATGCCGTAGGTGACGTCGGATCGGCTGGAGAAGAAGCGTAGACCCAACCCCGGGACACCGAATCCGAGCATGTACAGGACGAGGATCAGCGGCACTCCCCGAAAGAGATCTGTATACGCAACGGCAACTGCTCTAAAAGGAAAAAAGACGGGGCCGGGGATGCCACGCACGATCGCGACGATGAGCGCAAGCACGAGAATGAAGGCCTCGGCGATCATGAATATCTTCACGTTCAAGAGCAAGGCTTCGAACACGGAGGGAGAGGTTTGGGTCCCGAAGAAAGCCTGCCTCAGATGGACGGGATCCAAGAAGCGCTCTTGCACGATCGAGGCCCCCGGCGCCAAGGCAATCGCCGCAAAAAGCACAACAAAGAAGACAATCGTGCTGGCACTGGAGACTAGAACCGCTCGTCCACCGAGCATACGAGAGCCACGTGAGGGCGGCGGAGAAGCACCAGGTAAGCCGAGGGGATCGAGCCCGCCTTGTGGGGCGCCCGTCGTCACCAGGTTCTGTCCCAGCCGGCGCCGCCATCGCGGGAACGTGACAACAGAATGAAGACTAGTCCTTCAGGATGGGGACGCCCAGATAGTCTTGCAGCCACTTGTCCTGCAGCTTCTTCAGCGTTCCATCCTTCTTCAAATCCGAGAGCACCTGGTTGACGCAATCGACGAGCGGGCTTCCCTTCTCGAAAACCATTCCGAACTGCTCGTTGGTCGGATACTGTCCAACCACAACCGAGCCTGGGATTTCGAAGTCTCGAAGGTAAACTGTGGTCACCACATCGGTGACGAGCCCATCCAACTGGCCGCTTTCGAGTGCGGACTTGACGTCGTTGGTTGTATCGAAGATCTTAGGCTCGCTTGTGGGCTGGATAACCGAGTTGATGAAACCAAAGCTCGTAGTGCCGACCTGAGTGCCCAACTGAGCATCCTTCAGATCGGCGACACTGTCCGCCTCGGTGATGGTGCTGTCCTTGGCCGCCAGCAGGCCCTGGTTGTTGTCGAAGTACCCGTCTGAGAAAGCGACCGCCTGCCTTCGTTCGGGCGTGATCGAAATCTGGTTGATGTCGAAATCGTAGTCTTTGGCCCCCGGTGCGAAGGACTTGTTGAACGGCTCGACCACCCACTTGACCGGGACGCCGAGGCCCTTTGCGACGGCCGTGGCGAGAGCCCCCTCGTATCCGCTGTAACGCTTTGGGTTGCCCTCGAACCAAGGTGGGAAAGCGGGCCTGTCGGTGGCGACCGTCAGGACGCCATCCTCCATGAGCGGGGGATTTGATGTGTCGCAGCCCGCCGCAGAGCCGCTACCTCCTCCGTTGCCGGACGTGGGGGTGTCCTCCTCGGCGCAGGCGGCCAGAAGGAGCGTCAAGATGATCAATCCGGTGGCGACCCTGCGCATGGTTCCTCGTCCTCTCGTGCTCTCGAGCGATTTCGTCTAAAGCGAGCGGATGTCCGCTCCGATTGGACTCTAGCCGCCTCGATGGAGGGCGACCCGCAACTTCCCCCGGTCGAGGCCGTTCTAGGTAGAGGACATCCTCCACCAGAAAGGTGACGAACGGGTGATATCCGGATGGAAGGAAATGGACGGTATCGAAGGCCAGTGGAGGATCGACGGAGATGGAGGTAGTCGTATGAGTAGATTTCGACCGACCGGGCTTGTGGTCATTGCGGTCATCGCCCTTACGGGCGCGTTGGTGGTGGGGCTGACGGGCGCCCAGGCTGCGGGCAAGAAGAAATGCCTGGGCAAGAGGGCCACGATTGTCGGCACCCGGGGAGGCAACGAGATCGAAGGAACCGGGCGTGTCGATGTGATCGTCGGGCGCGGCGGCGACGATCGAATCGTCGGCCGTCGGGGCAATGACCTGATCTGTGGCAACGGCGGGAACGACAACATCATCGGGGACAGAGGCAACGACCGCATCAAGGGCGGCAAAGGCCTGGACATCCTTAGAGGTATGCAGGGCAAAGACACCATGAAGGGCGGCAAGGCCGAGGACCATCTTTCCGGCATCAGCGGTTCGGACCGGCTCTTCGGTGGCCCCGGGAATGACACCGTGAGCGGGCAGAAGGGGTTGGACTTCCTCTACGGGGGCCCCGGTCCGGACATAGTCATCGGCGGGATCGGCACCTCCACAGACGTCCTCAAGGGCGGCAGAGGGAACGATGACATCGAGGGTCAGTCTGGAGATGACCGGGCCTATGGCGGCGCCGGAGCCGACCTCATCACCGGAGAGTTGGACAACGACGAGCTCCGGGGCGGTGAGGGTGACGACGACATCCGCGGCGGTGACGGGGACGACTTCCTGGATGGCGGCCCCCAGACGGACTTCCTGGGTGGAGGCGAAGGCGAGGACGAGTGCATCAACGGTGAAAGCACGAGCCTCTGTGAGTAACAGTAGCGCTGCTGCAAGGCCTCTCGCCCGAGGATAATGTTTCGAAAGGCGGGCACCCCGATTCCGGGGGTGCCCGCCTTCTTCGCATGGATCGATTGACAGAAGTCAATCCTTGCCTATACTTTCGCCACCGTGCCTCTGCAATGTCGCCGAGGTCGTTGACAACCTGAGATCCACGACCGAGACGGGACCGATGACCATTCCCAGCAGGAGCGACACGAGAGCAGAGGAACGCATCTTCCTGCTCAACCTCGTACTTATTACCTAGCGCGCATCGAATCGACCCTCAGGGGCCGATCGGTGTGCGCTAACCCTCCGTGGAGCACGGGGGGTTTTTTTGTTGGCCCGATGTGACGGGAAGCCGCCACACAGAAGGATCAAGGAGGCAGAGGGAAGTGAGACTCGAGATCAGAAACGGCGACTGGTTCGGCACTGCGGAATGGTGCGGTCCCGGAGAGGTGGCGCTGGACATCCCCGATCCCGGCCGGAGGGAGTGGTTCCAGCGCTACTTCCAGTCCGAGAATGCCTTCCTGACGGGTGCGGTGGACGGCGCGGAGCTGTCGGTTGAGCGGCCCGACTCCTCGCAGGAGGCGTTCATTCGGGCGGCCTATCAGCTCGCCCGTTACTCCTACGAGGTGAGCCGAGAATCCAGCGGCACCCGGAGTCAGGCGAGGGCGTCGTGAAGCGAGTCCGGGTTCGGACCAGAAAGCCTCGCCCATGACGGTGACAGGCGCCCAATCTCTGCTGAAGTCCCTCGAGTGCGCCGGCACGGAGGTGATCTTCGGCATCCCCGGAGGCGCCATCCTGCCCGCCTACGACCCGATTCTCGATTCCCCGATCAGGCACATTCTTATGCGTCACGAGCAGGGTGCCGGCCACGCTGCCGAAGGTTATGCGCACGTCACCGGACGGGTGGGGGTATGCATGGCGACGTCGGGGCCCGGCGCGACCAATCTTGTAACTCCCATCGCCGATGCGTACATGGACTCGATTCCAATGGTGGCGATAACCGGACAGGTGCCGCGTGCCGCTATAGGTGGTGATGCCTTCCAGGAAGCCGACATCATCGGGATCACCATGCCGATCACCAAACACTCGATAAAGGTGATGGACCCCGACCACATCCCGGTGGCGGTCGCAGAGGCGTTTCATATTGCCTCGACAGGCAGGCCCGGCCCGGTGCTGATCGACGTCCCCAAAGATGTTCTCACCTCCGAGACGGGCTTCTCCTGGCCGTCCACGGTTACGATCCCGGGCTACCGGCCGAACACGGAGCCGCATCTCCGGCAGATCAGGGCCGCGGCAGAGCTAATCCGGCGCGCCGAACGACCCGTCTTCTACGTCGGCGGAGGCGTGCTCAAGGGACGCGCTGCCGCCGAACTGAAAACCCTTGTGGAAACAGTCGGCGCGCCGGTCGTGACCACACTGATGGCGCGCGGCGCCTTTCCCGATGACCATCCATTGCACATGGGGATGCCGGGAATGCACGGAGGGTATGCAGCGGTGACGGCACTGCAGCGCTCTGACCTGCTGGTGGCGCTCGGCGTGCGTTTCGATGATCGGGTTACCGGCCAGTTGGCGTCATTTGCCCCCGGAGCGAAAATCATTCACGCCGACATCGATCCGGCGGAGATCGGCAAAAACCGGGCCGTCGACGTGCCGATCGTGGGGCAGTCGAAGCCGGTCATTGTTCAGCTATCACGTGCGGTTGCCGAAGGCCCACGTTCAGATCACTCCCGATGGGTTGCCGAGGTCCAAGGATGGCACGACGAGTATCCGTTCGCGTTCGACCAGGAGACCGACGGTGCGCTGAAGCCGCAGCACGTCGTCAAACGCTTCGATGCGGCCCTGGGAGGCGACGGCATCGTCGTCACCGGTGTCGGACAGCACCAGATGTGGGCCTCTCAACTGATGCGCTTCAACCAGCCGAACTCATGGGCGACATCCGGAGGCGCCGGGACGATGGGCTTCGCCGTCCCGGCCGCTCTGGGAGCAAAGGTGGGACGCCCCCAAGACCCAGTGGTCGCAATCGACGGCGACGGATGCTTTCAGATGACGGCGCAGGAGCTCGTCACGGCGGCCGTCGAGCGAATCCCGTTCGTCGTTGCGATCCTCAACAACCAGTCCCTCGGGATGGTCCGCCAGTGGCAGGAGCTCTTCTACGACGAGCGTTATTCGAACGTCCATTTCCACCCAGAGATACCCGATTTCGTGAAGCTCGCGGAGTCCTGCGGAGCAATCGGCCTGCGCGCAACCTCGGCCGACGAGGTCGATGCCGTCATCGACAAGGCGCTTGGAGTCGACGACCGTCCCTGCGTCATCGACTTCGTGGTGGACCCGGATGAGATGTGCTTTCCCATGGTTCCGGCCGGAGCTTCAAACGACGACATCATCGTCGCGCCGGGGGTGACTCCCGGGTCGAGGAGATCGACGCAGCACCATCCGGTGCCGGCTCCGCTCCACCGGCCCGAGTTTGTTCCAAGCGCATGAGCCTTTCCACTCACACTCTGTCTGTGCTGGTTGCGAACGAACCGGGAGTGCTCGCCCGCATTTCAGGTATGTTCTCGAGGCGGGGGTTCAACATAGAGTCCCTTGCAGTCGGCCCGACCGACGATCCAACCATTTCGCGCATGACCATCGTAGTACCGGTCGATGGCAAGTCCCTCGAGCAGATCAGCAAGCAGCTTCACAAGCTGATACATGTGCTTCGCATCGTCGAGCTGCCGCATGATGGCGCAGTCGAACGCGAGCTCGCGCTCATCAAGGTTGGCGTGGGAGCCGGGCGGCGCGCCGAGGTACTCGAGATAGCGGAGATATTTCACTGCAAGATCATTGACGTCGATGCAACCGCACTCGTGATCGAGGCGACCGGGCCTCCCGAGAAGGTCGGCAGCCTGGAGAAGCTCCTGGAGCCCTATGGTGTCGTCGAAATGGCAAGAACGGGGCGAGTGGCGCTGGGGCGAGGGTCGGGAAGCCTCAAGTCACCGGCGCTTCGTCCCGTTCCGGTCCCGAACTACGCAGCTAATTAACAGGAGGTAGCTATGCCACCGAAGGTCTACTACGACGCAGACTCACCGTTGGAGGCTCTGTCAGGCAAAGCCGTGGCGGTTCTCGGTTACGGCTCTCAGGGCCGTGCTCATGCGTTGAACTTGAAAGATTCCGGAGTGGACGTCATCGTCGGTCTCCGAAAGGATTCGCCTACCTGGGGAACCGTGGAGGCCGACGGCGCCCAGGTTGCAACTGTGGGAGAGGCATGTTCGTCGGCGGATGTCGTCGTCATGCTCGTTCCCGATCAGCATCAGGCGTCGGTCTATAAAGATTTTGTCGAGCCCAACTCGAAGCCGGGTAGCGCGCTTCTCTTCGCACACGGATTCAACATTCACTTCGGACAGATCCGCCCGCCGGGTGAGACCGATGTGGTGATGGTCGCGCCAAAGGGCCCGGGTCCGCTCGTACGCCGCACGTACGAACAGGGGAGCGGCGTGCCGGCGCTGCTTGCGATCCACCAGGATCCATCCGGTTCGGCACACCAAGTGGGCCTTGGGTATGCCAACGGGATCGGCGCTACGCGAGCCGGCGTGCTCGAGACGACGTTTGCCGAAGAGACCGAAACCGACCTGTTCGGTGAGCAAGCCGTCCTCTGTGGGGGGGCATCACGCCTTGTCCAGGCGGGATTCGAAACGCTGGTCAAGGCCGGTTACCAACCTGAGATCGCCTACTTCGAGTGCCTGCACGAGCTCAAGCTGATCGTTGATCTTCTATACGAAGGCGGCTTCAGCGGGATGCGCAACGCGATATCGGACACGGCGGAATACGGAGACCTCACACGGGGCGAGAAGGTCATCAGCCCAGACGTCGAAGTCGCCATGCAAAAGATACTCGACGACATTCGCTCGGGCAGCTTCGCACGCGAGTGGGTTCTCGAAAACAAGGCAGGGACTCCGGTTCTGGATGCGAACCGCCGCAGGCAGGCGGAGCACCCGATCGAAGAAGTCGGAGCCCGTTTGAGGGAGATGATGTCGTGGCTGTAACGAGCGGAGAGGGTGATGTAGGTCCGGGCGGCGACGCCCGGGTAAAGATCTTCGACACGACTTTGAGAGACGGCGAGCAGTCGCCGGGGATTTCACTGAATCTCAGGGAGAAGGTCGAGATCGCAGAGCAGCTAGCGCGCCTGGGTGTCGATGTCATCGAGGCAGGCTTCCCGATAGCCTCCCAGGGAGAGACTGAAGCTGTGCAGGCGATTGCCAAATCCGTCACGGGTCCGGTGGTCGCCGGACTCGCGCGCTGCGACCCACGCGACATCGATTGCGCGGCCGAGGCTCTCGCTGTTGCGTCACGTCCGCGTATTCATACCTTCATCGCCACCAGCGAGATCCACATGAAAGCGAAGTTGAAGCTTACTCCTGCCCAAGTGCTGTCTGCCGTGAAGGAGAGCTGTGGGCGGGCGCGCAGGCACGTCAACGATGTTGAGTTCTCGTGTGAGGACGCCACTCGTTCAGACCCTGAATTTCTCGTTGAGGTCTTCGGCGCCGCAGCGCGTGCCGGTGCTACGACACTCAACCTGCCCGATACCGTCGGTTATGCGCTGCCCGAGGAATTTGCTGCGCTGCTCACCTACCTTCGATCTGAAGTGGGCCGCGAAGTGACCTGGAGCGTGCATACCCATGATGACCTCGGGCTTGCGGTAGCCAACGCCATGGCGGGGATATCCGCCGGCGCACGTCAGGTGGAGGTCGCAGTCAACGGAATCGGGGAGCGTGCGGGCAACTGCTCGCTGGAAGAGATCGTGATGGCGCTTCGTACGAGGAGATCGGCGAGCCGAAGCGACACCGCGATAGCCACCAAAGAGATAGCGCGCACGTCCCGTCTGGTGTCTATGCTGACCGGCTATCCGGTTCCTCCCAACAAAGCCATTGTCGGCGCCAATGCGTTCGCCCACGAAGCGGGCATCCATCAACACGGTGTCATGATGGACCGGACCACGTACGAGATCATGGACCCGGTCGATGTTGGGCTCGAAGGGTCCCGCATCGTTCTGGGCAAGCATTCGGGGAGGCATGCGTTCGTCAAGGCGCTCGAGGACCTCGGACTCTCTTTGAACAAAGAAGAGATGGCCCGGGCGTTCACGCGCTTCAAGGCGATGGCCGACCGCAAGATCCGCATCACCGATGTAGACCTCGAAGCGATAGTGGTCGACGAGCTCGCATCCGATGAAGACGACTACGAGCTCGTGTCGATTCAGGTGGCAGGGGGGACGCATCTGTCGCCCACAGCTACCGTGCGCCTGAGACGAGGCGACGAGATGATAGACGAGTCGGCAATCGGAGACGGGATGATCGACGCCGCCTGTGGAGCGATCCAGCGCGCCGCCGGAATTGACGCACGCCTCGAATCGTTCACTGTTTCGAGCGTGACGGGCGGGATCGACGCCTTGGGCGACGTGACCATCGTCCTGGCGACCCAGGGGGATGGAGGTGACCGGCCCGAACGGCGGGCCACGGGCAGAGGCGTCTCCACCGATGTGGTCGAGGCTTCGGCCCGGGCCTACCTGTCTGCCGCGAACCGGCTCATCCGGATCACGACTTCGATTGCGCCCACTTCGTCCCCCTCCTCCGTTTACCCTTCCTCCCCGTGAAGGCCCGAGTTGCGGTTCTTCCCGGGGACGGGATAGGGCCGGAGGTAATCGAGGCGGCGCTTCCCGTGCTCGGTGCAGGGCACAGCCTGGTGACGATCGAAGCCGGCGCGGAGCGCTACCTCGCCACCGGGGAGTTGCTCACCGAGGCGGACATGGAGGCCATTTCAGAGTCCGATGCGTTGTTGATGGGCGCTGTAGGTGACCCACGGGTGCCCGACGGAATCCTCGAGCGGGGGATCGTGATTCGGCTCCGGCAAGAGCTTGACCTCTACGTGAACCTTAGACCCTTCCGGGAGTTGGGTCTCCTTTTCGTCCGGGAGAACACCGAGGGCCCCTACTCGGGTGAGGGGGGACGTGACGGTGACCGTGCCATCGAGGTCAACGTCAACACGAGGCGTTCCGTGGAGCGATGCCTTAGGTATGCCTTCGAGGTGGCGCAGGCGCGCTCGGCGCGCCTGACCCTCGTGCACAAGACCAATGTCCTGGTTCACGCAGGCGCTCTGTGGCGGGAGATCACCGATGAGTTGGCGGCCGAATTCCCCGGCGTTCCCGTCGGCTACGAGCACGCTGACGCTGCCGCCTACCATCTCGTCACCGAACCGGGCAGGTTCGATGTCATCGTGACCGACAACCTTTTTGGTGACCTGCTTTCGGACCTGGCCGCCGGGCTGGGGGGAGGGCTCGGACGGGCCGCCAGCGCGAATCTCCATCCCGACCCCATTACCCGGCCGACCCGGTGCCTTGGGTTGTTCGAGCCCGTCCACGGCACCGCGCCCGACATCGCGGGCCGGGGACTCGCAGATCCGAGCGCCGCGATCACAGCGGCACACATGTTGCTCGACGCACTCAGTCAGGAGCCGGCCACCACATGATGACCAAGAGTCCCTATTTCGACGTCTGCAGCTACAAAGTTGTAAGCGAGAGAACGCACGCCAAGGCGACGCGCGTCCAGGCCATGGTCGAGGTGCGCATCGGAAACAACTGCGTCCGTCGCTCGGCGATGGGAATCGGGCCGGTGCACGCCCTCGACCTCGCACTCAGAGAATGCCTCGAGTCCTCGTTTCCCGAGCTCGAGGGAGTTCGCCTCTCGGATTACCAGGTCTCGGTCGTCGATGCGGGACAGGGGACGGGAGCCCAGGTTCGCGTTTTGATTCAGGCCTCCGACGGCGATCGACGTTGGGACGCCGGGTGCGTGGGGGGCAACGTGGTGGATGCCTCCTTCGAGGCGTTGTGCTCGACGCTTGTGATGGGCATCATGCACGGCCGTTCGCAAAAACAACGCTCGGCCTAGGCTGAGCATCGTATGGACCGGCGGCTGGTCGCCTATCAGGGAGAGCCCGGCGCGTACTCGGAAGAGGGCGCGCAGACGCTCTTTCCCGCTGCCGAACTGCGTCCGTTGTCGTCAATCCGCAAGGTGTTCGAGGCGGTCGAGGTTGGCCGGATCGACTTCGGGCTCGTCCCGATTGACAATTCGCAGGCCGGGAGCATCAATGAGACGTACGACCTCTTCCTCCGCCACGGGCTTCACCTCGTGGGCGAAACCGTCGTCCGGGTCGACCATTGCCTGATTGCCTTGCCCGGTACCGCGATCGACGACCTGGCGGAAGTCATCTCGCACCCCCAGGCCATCGCCCAGTGCGAGGAATTCCTGAATGCGCTGGATGTCCGGATACGCGCCGAATACGACACCGCCGGGGCGGGCAAGCGGATCGTCGACGAGAAGCTCGAGGCCACCGGCGCGATCGCATCGGCGCGCGCAGCGGAGCTCTACGGCTTGACGGTCCTTCAGGAGCGCATCCAGACCTACCCGGACAACTACACGCGTTTCGGCGCGCTCTCGCGTCACCCCGACCCCCTGAGCGAGCCCAACAAATCGTCTCTCGTGTTCGGTGTGGGACATGTGGCCGGCTCGCTCTACCGCTGTCTCGGCGCCTTTGCCGAGCGTCACCTCAGCCTCCGTAAGCTCGAGTCACGCCCTCGTGCCGGGCGCCCCTGGGAGTACGTGCTCTATGCGGACGTCGAGGCGCCCGCCGACGCGCCGGCGATGCTCGAGGCGCTTTCTGAGCTGAGCGAGCACGCCACCTTCACGCGGCTGCTCGGCACCTACGCCTCGGCGCTGGCGCAGGGCCGTTGAACCCGCCGAATGGGTGGTGGGTGTTAACTATGCACATTGGTCACCCACTCGGCGGGGGTTCCGGCCGCACGACGATGATTTCGTGCTGCGGCTCCACGGCCACCACCGGGTTGGGCATCGCCCGCTCGATCTCCGGGTCGACGAAGAGCCGGATTCCACCCTCTTGAACCACTGCCTCACCCTCGAGGGGGCCCTCGGCGAGCTCGACCTGGATGTCCATGCCCCCGCCCAGCCCTAGAGCTCCGCGCAGCCGCACCCCTCCGCTGACCGGGTCGATGCCCCCCATCTCCAGCGAACGTGTGAGCACCTGCACGGCCTCTTCGGTCACGGTGATTGTCACGTTGGAACCTCCCACAGCAATAGATTCTTCCGGGGCCGCCAAGGCAGAACCCTAGAGGAAGGACGCCAGGTGGACGACCCGGTACGAGCGTTTCTCGAGGCCAATCACGGGGCCATCATGACCACCCTGAAGAAGGACGGCTCACCTCACGTTGCCCGGGTCGTGATCGGTCTCGTCGAGGGGAAGCTGTGGAGCTCCGGCACCCGGAAGAGGGTGCGAACCGCCCACGTCAGGAGAGATCCGAGGGCGACACTGTGCGTCTTGTCGGAGGACAACCCGTGGGCCTGGCTGGGGCTGGAGACCACCGTAACTATCCTGGAGGGGCCCGAGGCCGTGGATCAAAACCTCGCCTTGTATCGCGCCCTCGCCGGCGAACCCGAGGGCCTGGACGAATACCGGCGCGCCATGACAGCCGAGGAACGGCTGGTCTACGAGTTCACGATCCACAAGGCCTACGGCATGCACTGAAGGCAGGAGGGTTGGCATGCTTCCGGCTGGGTATACCGGATCGATTCGTGTATGACTGCCTTTCTGATCAGTTTCCCTCAGCTGACGGGCCTCAAGTGCGAGCCCCGTATTGCCGACTCCAAGGGAGGAGAGAAGTGGACAACCACGGGGTGAGGCTATTGAGGCCCGAGAAGCTCGAGCAGATTCCCGCCCCCGCGCCTGCTGCCCCAGTCGGGCTCCCCTCGCAAAGATCAATAGAACCCACCGTCGAGTCCTACCGGCGCTTGGCCGATGTGTTTCATGACGTGCTCTCCGAGCAACGAGTAGACCTGGTCCTCGAGCGCATAGCCGACACGCTGGCCGAGCTCATCCCCTACGACACACTCACGATCTACGAAGCCGATGAGAGAAAGCGAGTCCTCAATGCGGTGACGGCGCGCGATCCTCACATCGAGCACATCCTCAAAGAGACCGGCATCCCCTTCGGCGAGGGTATTACCGGGTGGGCGGTCGAGCACGGCGAGGCGGCCCTGGTCAACGACTCTGCCCATGACCCTCGAGCCATTCCCATCCCGGGTACCCCTCAGGATGAACATGAAGCATGCATCACGGTTCCGCTGATCACGAGGGACTCGGTGAAGGGCGCGCTGAATATCTATCGAATCGGCGTGGCCAATGTTTTCTCCCCCGAGGAGTTCGAACTGGCGAAGCGATTTGGTGACGCTGCCGCACTGGCACTCGACAATGCCCAAGTGCGTGCCTCTCTCGAACACCAAGCTCAGACGGACTCACTCACCGGTCTCTACAACCACCGGTTCTTCCACGAGAGGGTGCGCTCGGAGTTGACCCGGGCTAACAGGGTGGGGGATTCATTGGTGGTCTTGATGCTCGACATCGATGACTTCAAGGCCGTGAACGATATCCACGGGCATTCGGTTGGTGATCAGATTCTTGTCGCTCTGGCCGAGATGGTGGCGGCTGCGGTGAGGGGCTCCGATGTCGTGTGCCGCATCGGCGGCGAGGAGTTCGCCGTGATCATGCCTTCTTGTGAGGTCGGTGACGCCCTCGGCTTCGCGTCGCGTCTGACACAGGAGCTTGCCGCCCGGACCTTTGATCCGGCGGATCGAATCACTCTCTCCATAGGAATAGCCCAGGGGCCTGCCGCGGCGGCCCACCCCAGAGAGCTCGTGGCGTTTGCCGAAACCGCAATGATGGTCGCAAAGGCCGACGGCAAGAACAGGGCCGTTGTGTTTGGCGAGGATTCCTCCCAACGGCCCAGTGGTGCTGAACGCAAGGACAGGGATGTTCGATCACTGGCCCACATGAAGATGCTGCAGAGCCTTGCAGGCAAGCTGAATCGCCTGAACGATGTCCACCAGATCGGTACCACCATAGTCAACGAGCTTCGCACTTTCATCGATTACGACGTCTGTAGGGTCTACGTCGTCGAAGGAGATGAGTGCATCGCCGTAGCAGCCAACCACCTGACCGAGGGTGAAGGACTCGAGGAGCTCACCCACCGGGTAGGGGAAGGAATCACCGGTTCGACGACTCTAAATGCCAGACCGCTCCTGATTCCGAATTCTCAGGAATGCGAGTTTGCGTGCCCTGTTACCGAGATCGATCAGGTGCCGCAATCGGTGGTGGCAGTGCCGCTACGCTATGGCCCTCGGGTTGTCGGTGTGATCGTTGTGACGAAGCTGAGTATCGGAGCGCTCGACGAAGATGATCTGCGTCTGCTCGAGGTGCTTGCCGGACACGCCTCCGTCGCAATCGAAAACGCGCAGTTGTATGAGATGCAGCGCCGAGAGGCCGGCCAGGCCAAAGCATTGCTCGAGTTCGCCCAATCAATGCTTGTGGCGCCATCTCTTGACGTCATCGGTGGGAACGCAGTTCGCATGGCGGCAACCCTGTTAGGGGCCAAGCAGAGCTCCTTGTGGCTGCTCGATCAGAACGCGTGTGATTATTACATTGAAGCCCATTACGGTTACGAGGGCGACCCCGGACTCGAAGCAGAGATAGACGTCCGGCTGGACAGAGCCACTGCCTTACAGGTGTTCCAAGGTCAGGAAGCCGAGTTCGTATCGGAGCCTCAGTCCTCCCACCCTCCTGCCGGGATGCCGAGGCCTTTGAGAATCATGGATTGGTCATCGAGTGGGGCTGGCGCGTCGACGTCACCCGGTGTCGTGGTGGCGCTGCAACTGCCATCCCAACCTGTCGCCGGTTGGTTGATGGTGAGGCATCCGGGAGTCCCTGGATGGGACTTCAGTCAGGAACGGCTTCGACTACTTGCGGGCGTTGCGCAGCAGGCCTCCCTGGCGATAGAGAAACTGCATCTCCTTCAGCAGCAAACCGCAAGCACCGAGAGAGCGAGCGCTCTGCTGAGATTCAGCTTTGACATGTCTACGAGCGAATCGCTGAATGATGTTATCGCTCACACTGTGGAGCACACAGCGGAGATCCTCGAATGCCCGAAGACGTCGCTGTGGCTCGAGGATCCGGAGACGGGGGGCGCTGTAGCTCAAGCCGTGTGGGGATACGCGGTTCACGAGTTGACCACGGGCACTCGGGCCAATCGTGTGCTCATGCACAGACTGTTGCTCGGCGAGGGGCCGTACGTCATGCATCCAGAAGACTATGCACAACTTGGCAGGCCTGGGCAGTTGCCGGGTGATTGCCTTGTCGCACTAGCGCCTCTAAAGATGGAAAGGGGGCGGTTGGGGTGCGTGATGGCGGTTGCCCCCAACAACAAGGGTTTTGAGTTCTCGGAGCAGAAGCTTCGGCTGATGGCAAGCCTGGCTTACCAAGCCCAGATTGCAATAGCCAAGGAGCTGGGTCTGCAGACTATCGAGGAGTCCTTTAGAGCGACGGTCGAGGCGCTCGCAAACGCCCTCGAGGCCAAAGATGCCTATACATCATCACACGCCCGCTGGATCGCAAGCGTCGCGGTCGAGGTGGGTGAGGAGCTGGGACTGGGGGATGAATCCCTGAAGAACCTCGAGCTGGGGGCCCTTTTCCACGACATCGGAAAGATCGGTGTGCCGTCGACCATCCTGTCCAAGCCCGGGCCCCTTTCAGAACCCGAGCGGCTGATTGTCCACAAGCATCCTGAGATCGGCGAGAGAATACTCAGCCCTGTTGAACGCCTTGGTTCGGTGTGCGTCATCGTCAAGCACTGCCATGAGCGCTACGACGGCATGGGTTATCCGGACCGGCTGGCCGGGGACGATGTACCCATCGAGTCACGCATCATCCTTGTCTGCGACAGTTTCCACGCAATGACCACGGACCGCCCCTACCGTGCGCGTATGTCGATGGAGGAGGCGTTCCATCGCCTGCAGGCGGCTGCAGGCTCACAAGTGGATCCCAAGGTCGTGGACGCGTTCCTGCGTGTCATCGAGGAACGGCCGGAGCCCGGCCGAACTCCCTGATCGAAGGCCGCACCGGCCGGCCCGCAATGGGTTGCTGGTCTCCGCTTCCGGTGCTAAACCGCCTTGAACTGCTCGAAGGGGTTCTTGCAGGACGAGCAGTGATAGATCGCCCTGCACGGCGTCGGGCCGAACACGCTTTGGTTGTTGGTGTCCGTGCTCCCACAGAAGGGGCAAACCGCCTCGGTTGGAAGCCCGATTTCGGTTATCAGAACGGGTCCTTCGCCGGTGGGGGGAGCGAGCCCGAAGCCCCTTAATTTCTCGCGCCCCTCGGGTGTGATTCGGTCGGTTGTCCACGGCGGATCGAAGGATACCGTAACCTCGACCTCCTCGACCCCCGGTATCGAGGACACCGCGGCCCGCACGTCCTGCTCGATGACCCCGATTGCCGGGCACCCGGTGAAGGTAGGCAATACGACGACCCGGGCCCGTCCGGCGTTGCCTTCGGCTGAAAAGATCATCCCCATCTCGACCACCGAAACGGCCGGGATCTCCGGATCGGCGACGGTCTGGAGGGCCGCCCAGACAACCTCAGCCGTCGCCTCGGTCACCATGTCGCTTTCGGATCGGCCCGATAGGTACGGGTCATGTCCGCCCACAACGAGGAAAAGTCATGTGAGTGATGACCGCTGCGGCCTCCCAATCCGGCCGGCGCAATGGCCTCGCCGGGGGCGCTCTGATCTCCGGCGATCAGGTCCCCTGAAGACGAGGCCACGAACTCGGCGCGCCATCCGCCCGGCGACACCTCGGCGGGCAGACCGAGGCCGTCGAGAGCATCGACGGCCTCGCTCACGAAACGCCGGCCGAGCTCCTCGGAAGAAACCGTGAGCCACCCCTCACTGATGGCCGCGGCCTCGCGCTCGAACGGTTCGAACAATCCTGCAGTGGCGCTCAAGACGGTCGTTGCAGCCCGGGACAACTTGCTGCGGCCCTCCATCGGGCCGTGTGCGATCCGTTCCATCCACATGTCGGCGTGGATGAGGTGATAGCGTTCCTCCCTGCGGATCTTGGTCGCCAGATGCCGGAGATCGTCGTGCTCCGACTCCTCGAGAGCGGTCAGGCGTAGGCAATCCGCACGGTCGTAGAGCCATTGACGCGTGATCGTGTAGGCCCAATCCGAGTTGGGCCGTTCACATAGGACGGCATGGCGATACTCACCGGCGCTGCGCCCAAGCGCTATCGCGTCGCGAGTCAGTCCTGTCAATGTCGACGCAAGCGAGTAGTACGCAGCCGCATGACCGATCTCATCCTGGGCGATGGAAGAGAACGCAACGTCCTCTTCGATGTAGGGAGCGAACCCCGTCCACTCGGCATGGCGATGACCGAGTATGAGCTCGTCGTCGCCCAACGCCGTCACCATGGCGACCAGCGACTCGCTCACGGATGTCCTGCGCGCCGGCGCGCCAACTCGCGCTTCTGAACCACGTCACGATATGCGTGGGCGAAGCGATAGGACTTGTCGGCAGCGGGTTCGGGCAACGCCTCATCCGACCAGGAGTGGATCTCGCTGCGCCTGGTCACCCACAGGTATTGGCCCTCCTTCCGCCTCAAGTAGCACTCTTTGGCCATCAGCATGGCCATCTCTGAGTCGGGTGCTGTGACGGTCCCACAATGCTCGAAGGGTTGTTTGTGCCCCGAGCGCCGAAATACCTCGTAGACCTCCACGGGTCTCAGACCACCTGAGTCGAGGGCTCGGCCAGGGCCTGCCTCACCCACGCATGTTGTTCATAGGTCCGGCGACGAAGTTCCAGGCGACGTGCGGTCTCGGGCCCTTGGTTGCGCTTTATCGCGTCCAGAGGCGCCCAATCGATGGCGTCTTCCCGCAGAACCCAGTGCCCCCCGGATTCGTATGGCACCGGTACAGGGAAGGTGAAGGCGAGCTCGAGGACTTTGGGGACGTAGCGATCGAGGAATTCGGCCCGCAGGTCTTCGTTGGTCCGGGTCTTGACCTTCCATCGCAGCAAGAGGTCCTTGTCGACGTTGCTCTTGGGGCCGAAGAAGTGGACGATAGGGAGCCACCATCGGTCGAGTGCATCCTGGAACATCGCGCGTTGCTTGTCGGTGCCGGATGCCAGCTCGAGAGTGATGTCTTCGCCGTGACGCAAATGGAGCTGCTCTTCGGCGCAGATCCGCTTTAGCACACGCGTGTAGGGCGCGTAGGAGGATTCGAGCAATGCAGCCTGCGTCACGAGCGCCGCGCCATCGATTAACCATCCGATGACCGCAACATCGCCCCAGTGGCGCGTGGGGTAGTGAAAAACGTTGTGGAACTTCGATCGCCCGTTGACGAGGTCCAGGTACATCGTCTCCCGGCTCTTCCCCAGATCCTCGGCGATGCGGTAGAGAAGTTGCGAGTGACCAACCTCGTCCTGGACCTTTGCAGTGAGCGACATCTTCCGCAGCAGCGACGGAGCATGCGGTATCTGCTCCCGTTCGGGGATCGCACCCATCATCTCGGAGTTGGCGTGCATCTCTATGAACTTGAGGACCCCGGCACGGTAGTCGTCGGGCATCCAGTCGGTGGCCTCCACCTTGCCACCTGCCCCCACGTAGCCTCTGAAGCCGTTGACTCTCTGGTCGTAGGTCATGCTGGGCCCTCCTTTGCGAGTCCATTCAAGATGAGGTCGAAGAGTTCCGCCCCGATAGCCGAAGCGCTCAGAGCGCCGTCCGGGTGGTACCACGTATAGATCCAGTTGCCGGCGGATAACACCAGACGGCCGGCCATGGCTACGTTGACCCCGGGGTCGAACTCACCCGCTGCGACGCCGTCGGAGATGATTCTGCGCACCACGGTTTCGTAAAGGTCCCGCTTGGCCTGGATCTGGGCCCGGGGGACGGGTGAGAGGTAACGCCACTCATTGAGGAACACCGTCGAGGCTTCGAGATGTTGCGCGGCGGTGCTCACGTGCCCCACGAGCAGCGCCCGCAGCCGCGCAGCGGCCGGTTCGCCGGACGAGGCGGCGTGCCGGGCCATCCCAAGAAAGCGCTCCGCACCCTGGTTCACCACGTCGAAGAGCAGCTCCTCCTTGGATCCGATATGGGCGTAGAGGGAACCGCGCTGAAGGCCCAGGGCCTGACCGAGATGTTGCATGGAGGTGCCGTGGTAGCCCCTCTCCGAAAAGAGCCGGGCGGCTGCATCCACGAGCTCGGCGCGCCGGGGACTGTGGTCGGGGCCCGCCTCCTCCGGCGCGCTCCGGTCCGTGCGGGGGTGGCCCGGAACCAGCCGGCCGGGTGCCGCGGGGGTCTCGAGGATGCGGGGCAGGGCGGGCCTCCAAACAAACGGTCGTTTGTCGCGAGCTTAACACCGAGGCCGGCGGTGCACGATCGGGCGTCGCCTATTCTGCGGAGATGCCTGTGGGGCGGGACGGGGACCGGACGGAGCGAGCGCGCGCGGTCATCAGGCGCCTGGCGCGCACCTACCCGGACGCCTCGATCGCTCTCGTCTTCTCGAACCCCTTCGAGCTGTTGGTTGCGACCATGTTGTCGGCGCAATCCACCGACACCAAGGTCAATGAAGTCACTGCCACCCTGTTCTCCAAGTACCGGCGCCCTGACGACTTCCTCGCTGTTCCCGAGGACGAGCTGAAGGACGACATCCACCCTACGGGCTTCTTCAACCAGAAGGCCCGGGCACTGAGGGCGATGTCGCACAGGCTGCTCGAGAACTTCGATGGCGAGGTGCCGAGCGCCATCGCCGACCTCGTGACCCTTCCGGGGGTGGCCCGCAAGACCGCGAACATCGTCCAGGCGAACGCCTATCCCCAGGTGGCGAGGAGAGATCGGGACGCCGGAATAGCCGTCGACACCCATGTCGGAAGGCTCGCCGTCCGGCTGGGCCTGACCGACCACGGATCCAAAGACGCCGACAAGATCGAACATGACCTCATGGGTTCGATAGCCAAAAAGGATCGGTTGAGGGCAACCAACCTTTTCATCGAGCATGGGCGACGTATCTGTACCGCCAAGCGGCCCTTGTGCGGAGACTGTGCGATCGAGCGCCTGTGCCCGTCAAGCCAGAGGGCCGGGCTGATCGACCGGTACCGGCTGGCTCGTGGGTAAGGGAGAGCGGCACGTACGATGAGGTGGTGAAGAAAGTCATTCTGGCCGCGCCGCGCGGCTACTGTGCAGGCGTCGATCGGGCGGTGAAGATCGTGGAGCGGGCGCTCGACACCCTGGGCGCGCCGGTATACGTGCGCAAGGAGATCGTGCACAACCGCCATGTCGTCGAGGAGCTCGCCAAGCGGGGGGCGGTCTTCGTGGACTCCGAAGCCGAGATTCCCGACGGCTCTGTGTGCATCTTCTCGGCGCACGGCGTCTCGCCGGCGGTGCGGCAACGTGCCGAGGAGAAGAACCTCCAAGTCATCGACGCCACCTGCCCTCTCGTTACGAAGGTGCACCTCGAAGCCAAGCGATTTGCCCGCGCCGGGCGCAAAATAGTGCTCGTGGGCCATGCCGGCCACGAAGAGATCGAAGGCACCTTCGGCGAGGCGCCCCAGAACACCGTGGTGGTCGAGGATGCGGCTGAGATAGACAAGCTGAAGCTCGATCCCGACGAGTCGGTCGCCTATCTGACGCAGACGACTCTTTCGGTCGACGACACGCTCGGCGTGGTCGAAGGATTGCGTGAGCGCTTCTCCAACATCGCCGGTCCCCGCTCGGACGACATCTGTTACGCAACGCAGAATCGTCAGGTGGCCGTTAAAGCGATTGCACCGCACGCCGAAGTCGTGCTCATTGTCGGAGCGCGCAACTCGAGCAACTCCAACCGCCTTGTCGAAGTGGCCAAGGTGGCAGGCACCGACGCCTACCTCGTCCCCGATGAGTCAGAGCTCGATCCCGGATGGCTGGAGGGACGCAATACCGTGGGGGTATCGTCCGGCGCAAGCGCTCCCGAGGTGCTGGTCGATCGCCTCCTCGAGCGGCTGGCAACCCTCGGTTACACAGACGTCGAAACGCGCGAGGTAACGACCGAGGACGTGACCTTCTCGCTTCCTCCGTGGCTCCGCGAGGACCGTCCCGCATGAAGCCGCCGAGGCGCCTCTACACGATCGACTGCTCGATGTCGCCGGCGAAATCGAAGTCGAGCGGCGTGAGGCCCCCCTCCGAGTGAGTGGAGAGGGATAGCGCCACCTTGTTGTAGCGAATATCGATGTCGGGATGGTGGTCGTAGCGCTCGGCCATCTTGGCGACATCGGTCACGAACTTGATGGCCGAGGGAAAGTCGTCCCACTCGAACACCTTGACGATGTGATTGTTGTCGCGCTCCCAGTCGCCCAGCTCGTCCAGGCGCTGCTCGATTTCTTCTTCGTCCAGCAGGTCCGGCAAGTTCACCTCCGAGGTTCGGCTCGCGGCGACGATACCCTCTCCGGCGGCCAAGTGAGCCCTTCTCCGTCGCCCCACGCCCCATACCTATCATCGTCCCCCGGTGCCCCGAGCCACCCCGGGTCAGCCGGAGCGGCGCGCCGGAGGGACAATAGGGACTGTGACGACATCAGGGCAGGCAGAGACACCGTCCACGCCGGCGGAGCTGGTCCGGGAGTGTTGGGCAGATCGCTCCGAGCGCGGCAAGCTGGCGGTCACGGGACCTCAGCGGGCCTGGTTTCTTCATCAGGTGCTGACGCAGGCCTTCGAGGGCATGGCTCCCGGCGAGGCCAGGGACACGGCGATGATCACCTCACACGGGCGTATGACGGGCTACCTCGAGACCGTTGCCACCGACGAGGCCATCATGTGCCACTTCGAGCCAGAGCTCAGAGAGAGCCTGCCCGAGACCATGGCCCGCTACGTCTTCGCAACCCAGGTCGAGATCAACGACGTCACCGACGATTGGGGCCTCATATTGACGGTGGGGGACCGGGCTCTCCAGGCGGCGCGCCGGGAGTGTCCCGGCGCCCTGGTGCACCCCACCCGATCGTTCGGAGTCATCGCCTCCTATCTCTGGTTGCCCCGCACTGAGGTGGCTGCGCTCCTCGAAGCGTTGCGCCGCTCCGGAGTAGTCGAGGGGGTAGAGGTCGAGCTGGAGGCCCTCAGGATCACGGAGGGGATGGCGCGATGGGGCCGCGATATGGGCCCCAAGACCATTCCCCAGGAGGCGGGCATCGAAGATCGAGCGGTGCATTTCGACAAGGGGTGTTATCTGGGGCAAGAGGCGATGGCCAAGATCAATTTCCGCGGCAAGGTGAACCGGAAGCTGTTCCGGCTTCAGTCCGCCGGGACGCTGCGGCCCGGCGCCGAGGTCATGTCGGCTGACGGCAAGGTCGGCACGGTGACCAGCGCAGTCGGCGGGCGCGCACTTGCCCTGCTGCGGTACACCGTGAAGCCGGGCTCCGAGGTCCGTGTCGAGGACGTGCCGGCGTCGGTCACCCTGGTATAAGACGGGTTCTGTTTACTCACCTACCAGGAGGCTGTTGTGGCGCACCATTACGAAGGCGACGATCTGATCATCAGGAAGATCGAGGTCGGGAACATGGGCAACAACGTCTACGTTCTCGAAGATCCGGACACCCACGAGGCGCTGATTGTCGACGGGTGCTTCGAGGCCGACACGATTCTGTCGGCCGTCGGAGACGCCCGGGTCGTGGGTATCGTGCAGACGCACGGGCATCCGGATCACATCCAGGCGCTCGCCGACCTCAAGGACAAGCTCGGCGTGCCGGTTCACGCTCATCCGGGTGACAACTACCCGGTGGAGATCGAGAATAGGCTGTCCGACGGCGATTCGGTTCCGTTCGGCACCAAGGAGGCGAAGGTGCTGCACACCCCCGGACATACTCCGGGCGGCACCAGCTTTCTGGTTGGGCGGCACCTGATCGCGGGAGACACGCTCTTCCCCGGCGGGCCCGGAAAGACCGAGAACAAGCAGGATTTCGACCAGATCATCGGTTCGCTCGAGACCAAGCTGTTCACCCTTCCCGATGACACCCCCGTGTATTCGGGTCACGGCGACGACACGACGATCGGCGCCGAGAAGCCGCATTTGGAGGAGTGGGCCGCCCGAGGCTGGTAGCCCGGAGCGATACTCCGCTGTGATCTTTCCGGCGGAGGTTCGCACGAAGCCGGCTCGCCGCCCACAGGGTCCACGGCGACCCGAGGCATAAATTCCCGGGCACCGAACAATGAAAGATATGACAGAACCAGCACCCACACTTCGGGAGACCAACCCCACCGAGCACGGCGCGTCCGGAAGGGATGCTCGTCTGGCCGGGGCGCTTGCCACCGCGGTTGTGCTGGCCGCCCTCTGGGCGGTCTCCGGATGGGTGACGGCGGTGGGGTTCCTGCCCACGCAGGTCGCGACCAAGATCATCCGCTCGGTTCCGGGCGACCTCGCTACCTTCTTCATCGAGTCGGTTGGACACCTGGCCCGGCCGCTTCTCGTGGCCGGCGTGCTGGCCGGCGCCGTTCTGCTCGGCGCCGAGACGCTGGCTCGCACCGCCCGAGACGGGCGCCTCCGGCCGTTCCTGGCCGGCGTGGTGCTGGCGGCGATCGGCTGGTTGGCTCTGCTGCCCACCTCGTCGGGGGGACTTGCGACCCAGGGGGCCCTGCTCTCGACCCTGGCGCTCGTGGTTGCCGCACTCCTCTATGCGCGGATCGCCGAGGCCGTAGCCGCGGGGCGAAGCGCCGCCCCCCACACCCATGACCCAGGCCGGCGCCGGACGCTCAGGATGGGAGCCGGTTCGGCCCTCGCACTCGCGTTGACGGGCGGCGTCGCCGGATACTTCGCGCGCAAGCTCGGCGGGCCCAACCGGGCCATCGCGCTGGTCGAGCCGCTCGTTCCGGCGCCCCTTCCCGAGCGTTCCGGGTTCCCTCAGATTCCCGGCCTGACCCCAGAGATCACAACGGCCGGCAAGCATTACGTTGTGGACATCAACCTCGTGCAACCTTCGGTCGAGGCGGAAGGTTGGAACCTCAAGCTGACGGGTGAAGTCGAGAGTCCACTCTCTCTGTCGTTCTCCGAGTTGGGGCAGGGCTTCGAGGTTGTCGAGGAGTACTCGGTGCTCACGTGCATCTCGAACGAGGTCGGTGGCGACCTGGTCGGCAGCTCGTTGTGGGGTGGAGTGCGGTTGAGGGATCTGCTCGACGCCGCCGGCCCCCTCCCGGGCGCCCTCGACGTGGTATTCCGGGCAGCCGACGGGTACAGCGATTCGATCACCCTCGAAACGGCGCGGAGCCCCAGTGTTCTCCTGGCGTTCGCCCAGAACCGCCGGCCGCTCACCCAGGAGCACGGCTTCCCCTGCCGCGTCAGGGTCCCTTCGACCTACGGCATGAAGAACGTCAAGTGGGTCGAGTCGATCGAGGTGGTGGCCCGGGACTACAAGGGCTACTGGATGGAGCGGGGATGGTCCGATCTCGCGCTGGTCAGAACCCAATCCCGCATCGACGTCGCAGGCGATTCGGATGCGGCCGTGGCCGGCGACGCGACCTGGATCGCGGGCGTCGCGTGGGCCGGCGACCGCGGGGTGGACAAGGTCGAGGTCTCCACCGACGGCGGCCGCACCTGGCACGACGCGCAGTTGAAGGAGCCGATCAGCCCGCTCACCTGGCGCCAGTGGGCCTACCGCTGGACCCCGGAGGAGCCGGGGACCACCTCGGTGGTCTGCCGGGCCACCGACGGACTGGGCGAGGTCCAGACGAAACGCCTCGCCGCCCCCCATCCTGCAGGAGCGACCGGGTACCACCTGCGAGAGGTGACCGTCGCGTAGTGTGTCTCGGTCGCATGAGGCCCACTTCCGCCACCCGGGGTGCCATTGTCAGTTGAGTTGACCAACGCGAGCCTCGCAGAGCTTCTGGGGCTCGAAGCGGACGCCGCCGAAGGACATCGCAAGCGCGCCCTCGGACGCGCCTCGAGCGCTGCCCTTCTGTGGGCCGAGGAGGCCTCCGGGTTGGCAACGCAGGGACGCTCGTTGACCGAGCTCGAGGCGGTCGGCCCGGGCATCGAGCGCCGCCTGTCGCAGTGGCTCGACCATCCCCCGGAGGTCCCGGAGCCACCCCCGGCGCGCCGGGGGTTCAACACCTTCGCAGCCGCCAGCACCGAGGTGGCGTCGCACGCCACATGGCGTAGGGAGCTCAAAGCCGACCTCCAGATGCACACCACCTGGAGCGACGGGAGCTCGACGCTCGCCGAGATGGCGGCCGCCTGTGCCGCGCGCGGTCTGACCTACATCGCGATCACCGACCACTCCGGGGGCTTGCGTGTTCCCCGTGGCATGGACTCCGAACAACTCGCCGAGCAGGGGCGCACCATCGACAAAATGAACGACGGCTTGGATGCCTCGGGGGACTTTCGGGTCCTTCGCGCCATCGAGATGAATATCGACGGCGAAGGTCAGGGCGACATGGACCCGGAGGTGCTTCCCGGGCTCGATCTGGTGCTGGGGTCCTTTCACAGTGCGCTGCGCGTGCCCGAGGACTCGACACAGCGTTATCTCACGACGCTGCGCAACCCGCACATCGATGTGATCGGGCACCCTCGCGGGCGACGCTATAGTCGTCGCCGCGGGTTGAACGCGGATTGGGAACGGGTGTTCGCGGAGGCCGCCTCTTTGGGAAAGGCCGTGGAGATCAACTCGCATCCTCACCGGCAGGACCTGAGTGATGAACTGCTGCCCATCGCCAACGCGTCCGGCGTGATGTTCACAATTGGGACGGATGCACATGACCCCACCGAGTTGCGCTTCGTCGACATGGCGTTGGCTTCGGCCATGAAAGCGGGAATCGAGCGCGCACGCATCTTGAACTACCGCACCTGCGCCGAGCTGCAGTCGTGGGTGGCGTCCCACCGTTGAGCTCGTACGATGCGGTCCATCCGGCCAACGAAGAGAGCCATGCCAACGAAGAGAGCCATTGTGTGAGCCCTAGCTCCGACCACGACTACGTTCCCGTAGGGAGTGCGGATCTCGAGGCGCAGACGGACTCCGGGGCGCTGTTCCGGAGTAGCTCGACGAGGGTCGAGGTGACTGCACTTGCACCAGACCTCTGGCGCGTTGGCATGTTTGCGCACGGCCGGACACCGGACTACTCGACCGAGGCGATAGCCCGAGCCCAGTGGGATTCGGTGCCCCTCGAATTCACCGGAGGGGACCAGGCCGTCACGCTCTCAGCCGGGTCGAGCACCGCCACAGTGGCACTGGATCCACTGCGCATACACTTCTCCGACGGTGCCGCCCGCACGTTTGCGGCCGATGATCCTGCTAGGGGAATGGGAACGGTTGCAGGATCGACGGGCGATCCGTGGACGGCCCCGGTGGGTCCCGCGGTGCGCTTGTACAAGCAACACGCTGCAGCGGAGTGTTACTTCGGCTGCGGGGAGCGGACCAGTGGGCTCGAGAAGACCGATTCACATCAGACCTTCTGGAACATCGACCCTCCGATAGGTCACACTGCAAGCCTCAGCAACCTGTACACGTCGATCCCATTTTTGTTCGTACTTCAAGACGGCAAGGCGTGGGGTCTGTTGCTCGACAACACGCATCGTGTCGAATTCGACCTCGCCCGCGACGATCCAACCACCGCCTGTTTTAGCGCGGACGGTGGTGATCTCATCTACTACGTGTTCTGCGGCCCCTCACCGCGCGCGGTGTTGGGCCGGTACACCGAGTTGACGGGGCGAACGCCGATGCCGCCGTTGTGGTCACTCGGCTACCAACAGAGCAAGTACTCATACATGGATGCCGGCGAGTTGCAGGCCATTGCACGCTCCTTCCGGGCACGGGATATACCGTGCGACACCCTCTACCTGGACATCGATTATATGGACGGCTACCGGGTCTTCACATGGGACCGCGAACGTTTTCCCGATCCATCGAAGCTTCTCTCGGAGTTGGCCGAGGACGGCTTTCATGTCGTTACGATCATCGATCCCGGGGTCAAGGTAGACGAGGACTATTCCGTCTACGTGGAGGGACGCCGCGCCGATTTGTTCTGCAAGACCTTGAATGGCGACGAGTACCACAATGTGGTGTGGCCGGGCATGTGCGCATGGCCCGATTTTACGAGCTCGGATGCGCGCTCATGGTGGGGGGACAACCATCGGACGCTGATCGACGCAGGTGTCGCAGGCATCTGGTGTGACATGAACGAGCCGTGTGTGTTCGTCCCCCTGCAGGAGACTTTCCCCGACGATGTCGTTCACAACGGAGACGGCGATTCGAAGGTGCATGCGCAGATACACAACACCTATGGATCGCTCATGGCTCGCGCCACCCGTGAAGGGCTCGAACGACTGCAGCCGGAGCGGCGCCCGTTCGTGATCACCCGGGCAGGCTATGCGGGCTTGCAGCGCCACGCACTGCAGTGGACCGGAGACAACTCGGCCTGGTGGGAGCACCTGTCGATGAGCATGCCGCAGCTGCAGAATCTCGGGCTAAGCGGTGTCGCCTGGGCAGGATCGGACATCGGTGGCCACCACGGTGACTCGAACGGAGAGCTTCTGGCGCGCTGGACCGAGATGGGCGTCTTCCAGCCGTTCTGCCGAAACCACAACGCAAAGGGTTTTCGCTCTCAAGAGCCGTGGTCTTTCGGCGAACCGTTCGAGTCCGTGTGCCGCAAGATGATCAAGCTTCGCCAGCGGCTCCTGCCCTATCTCTACAGCGCCTTCGAAGAGTGCCACCGCACCGGGGCACCGATCCTCCGGCCGCTGTTGTTCGAGTATCCCGAGGACGAGACCACCTACACGATGGACGACGAGTTTCTCGTTGGCGACGCACTGCTCGTCGCTCCCATCACCAAACCGGGCGTCGAGCACAGACACGTCTATCTTCCGCAGGGAGCTTGGTGGCATTTGTGGAGCGGCGAGCGCTTCTCGGGCCCGGCCCACATTCTGGTGCACGCCCCTCTTGGCTCACCGGCACTTTTCGTGGCGGCGAACAAGGCGGTGGCGATGTGGCCCGAGATGAACTATGTCGGTGAAGGTGCGACCGATCCCCTCACGGTGATGGCGTTCGTGGACGAGGGCCGCGGCGAAGCCGTCCTCTATGAAGACGCCGGCGAGGGGTACGCCCATCGGGATGGGGACTATGCCCGCACCCAAATAGTCTGCGAGGGCTCGGCCGAGACGGTGTCTGTGAGCGTCGGTGAGCGTGAGGGCGCCTTCACACCCGCTCGATCGCAGATGTGCCTCGAGTTGAGGGGACTCGGCGCGCCACCCGAGGTGGTCGAGCTCGACGATCGCGCCGTCGCCCACGCCTGGGACCCGGCCACCGACACGCTGAAGGTGGCGCTGGATGACGATGCCTCGGGCCACAGGTTGACCGTCAAACGGAGTGGGGCGGAGTGAGCAAGCTCCTCGAACGGGCCCTTATGGTCGAGTGCGACGGGCTGCAGCTGGCCGGAGGAGCCTGGATTCCTCCCGAGCCAAGGGCGACGGTGGTCCTGTTGCACGGGATGCCCTCCCAGATGCCCCCGGCTCCGGGCTCGGTCGACTATCCGGGGCTGGCGCGCCGATGGGCCGAGCGCGGTTGGGCCGCACTGTGGGCCGATATGAGAAGCGTGCGCGGCTCCCAGGGTTTCTTCTCGATCGAGGGCTGGGTCCGGGATGCGCTCGCATGGCTGGGAGCGGCGCAGGCACTGAGCCCGGGCAAACCGTTGGCGGTCATCGCAACCTCGGCCGGGGGGCCGGTCGCCGCCGAGGCCATCCGGCGGGGCGGTCCGGCGGATGCGCTTGTTCTGCTCGCCGCGCCGGCCGGATGGGAGGAGTTTGCAGACGATGCCCACGATGGGGCGCGCCGGGTGTTGTTCGGGAGCGGACTGGCGCTCGGCCCGGGTGTGCTAGAGGACCCTACGATGTGGGCGGCGGAGTTCGACGGGGTGACGACGGAGCGCTCGATCGAAGAGGTAGGCATCCCGACTCTCGTGGTTCACGGGACCGCAGACACCGTCGTCCCGGTCAGCCACGCTCACCGCATCGCGGCGCACGCTCCGCGCGCCGAGCTAACCATCCTCGAAGGCGCCGAGCACAACCTCCGCCACGACCCGGCCGTGATGGACCAGGTCGCTCGCTGGCTCGAACAGGCCCTCCGGCTCGCCGCCGCCGAGGCCTCATGACGGCCTGGGTGACGGGCATTGTGGTGGCGGGTGTGAGTCTTGTCCTCCTGACCGGCGTCACCAAGGGCTTCGACACCGTGTCCCTGCCGATCCTGGGGGGCATCGTGGCCCTCGGGGCGCTGGCGATCGCCGTGGCCCGGCGCGCCGGCAGCGGGACCGTCGGGCCCGGCCGCTGTGCGGGCTGCGGCGGCCTCGTCTCACCCAACGCCCCGGTCTGCAAACACTGCGGGGCGGCCACAGCCCCCTAGCCGGAACCGAAACCGCCGTTCAGTGCACTCCGGAGCCCGCTCTTCGGGCTCGCTGGTGCAACGAACCCAAGGTGCTGCTCGCTGGGCGGTCCCGAACCCCGGCCGGCCCTGTGGCTCGACGACCGCCCGGGCGTCGCCGTCACCCAGAACTACAACAGCGAAGGTTGGTTGCGGGGCTCCGCCCCTCCGGCGCTTGGGTCGTCGGCGGGGAACTCGATCAGCGCCACGACGCGTGCCGCCATGAAGCGGGCGGTGCGCACAGGCTCGCCGTTGCGGGTGACCTCCGAGACCTCTATCGTCCCGCGTCGATTCGCAACGTCGATTCGCCGTCCGGCCTTCGAGGCCATGATCTCGTAGGTCTTTGTTCCGTCCCCGACATCGACCACGATCTCGACCCTGTCACCCTTCATGCCCCAATGGTCCCACAACTCGGGCCACCGGCGTCGGAGGCTCGGCGCGCGGGCGCTATCGTCGAAGGTGGCGTTCCGACTCCGTGGAGGTAGCGGTGGCAGACAGAGGCGATACTTTCGATCTGGTGATCCTGGGTGGTGGCAACGCGGGTTATGCCGCAGCCTTCCGGGCAGCCTCCCTCGGGATGGCGGTCGCGATGGTCGAGAAGGACAAGGTCGGCGGCACCTGCTTGCATCGAGGGTGCATTCCAACCAAGGCGTTGCTGCACGCCGGCGAGCTCACCGACGAGATCCGCCATGCAGGAGACTTCGGGATCATCGTCCAGGACGAGCCTCAGGTCGATT
>JACDCD010000126.1 GCA_013694625.1 Actinomycetota bacterium
GAGCATAGGCATGTTCGAGCACGTTGGCCGGGCGCGTCTGGCCGAGTACTTTGATTTAGTTGTTCGGTTGCTCGAGCCGGGGGGGCGGTTCCTGAATCACGGAATCACCAGGCGCGCCGGCAAGTCCTCCCCGCACAAGAAGACGTTTGCCACGAGCTTCGTGTTTCCAGACGGAGAGCTCCATGAGGTCGGAAGCGTCGTGAGCACGATGCAGCAGCAGTTGGAGGTCCGAGATGTCGAGTCCTTGCGCGAGCATTACGCAAAGACGTTGCGGTTCTGGGTAGACAATCTCGAAAGCAACTGGTCACAGGCCGTCGAACTGAGCGGTCCTGGGCGGGCGCGGATCTGGCGCTCTACATGGCCGCATCTGCGCTCAACTTCGAAGCAGGGCGGACCTACATCCACCAGGTTCTTGCGGTCCGCCCGGACGGGCGAGGCGACAGCGGGATGCCGCTCACAAGAGGGAATTGGCTCAAAGCCCATGCGCCCGCAGACGGTGTGCTTCTGAGCACGAAGGAGTTGGTTTAACGCCGACGTGCACGGAATCCACGCAGGAGAGGAGAAATGGTGACGACAGCTTGCGAGCACCTGGTTGTGGATCAAGAGGTGAGTGCCAAGACCCCGGAAGGCTGCGAAGAATGTATCGTCATGGGCGACGGGTGGGTTCATCTTCGGTTGTGCTTGTCGTGCGGCCACATCGGTTGTTGCGACAGCTCCAAGAACAAGCACGCAACCGCTCACTTTCATTCGACGGAACATCCCGCTATCAAGTCGTTCCAACCCGGTGAGGAATGGGGCTGGTGCTACGTCGACGAGGTGATGACCGAACGGGTCTCATAGGATCGGGCCGATGAGCGAGCCAGCGCCGTCGGTTGCGGTCGTCGGCAGCCTGAATCTGGACCTCGTCGTGCCGGTCCCACATCACCCGCGGCCCGGCGAGACGGTCCTCGGCTCGGATCACTTCAGCAATCCGGGAGGTAAGGGGGCCAACCAGGCGGTGGCGGCGGCCAGGCTCGGCCAGCGGGTTGGGATGGTGGGATGCGTGGGGGACGACGACGCGGGGACCGACCTCAGGTCATCTCTGGCGGCCGAGGGTGTGGATGTCGAACGGGTTGTTGCGCTCGACCATGTTCCGACCGGGATCGCACTGATCTCGGTCGACAGGGCCGGCGAAAACACGATCATCGTCAGCCCCGGCGCCAATGCCCGGGTCGATGTCGAGGCGGTTGAGAATGCAAGGGACCTCCTCGGTTCTGCGGACGTGACGCTGCTGCAACTCGAGATCCCGGTCGAGACCGTAGCCGCCGCCGCAGATGCGTCGGGGGGCACGGTGGTGCTGAACCCCGCCCCGGGCCGGCCGTTGCCGGGGGAGTTGCTGGCGCAGGTCGATGTGCTCGTCCCGAACCTCGGCGAGCTCGCAGTGCTGTCGGGCGGTGAGGCGCCGGACGACCTCGACGCGGCGGCCTCGGTTGCGTCGGACATCGATGGCCCCGATGCCGTGGTCGTGACACTCGGACCGGAAGGGGCGCTGGTCGTGACCCAGGACGGGTCACTGCACGTCCCGGGCGTTGAGGTCAAGGTGGTGGACACGACCGCGGCGGGGGACTCTTTCTGTGGCGCCCTCGCAGACGCGCTCGTTCGAGGGCTCGAGCTCGAGCACGCGGTTCGTTGGGCGGTGACGGCTGCGGCTCTCACGGTTACGGGCAAAGGGGCCCAACCGTCATTGCCGACGAGGGCCGAAGTCGAAGATCTGACGACTTGAAGGACGAAGGAATCCTCCACCCGGAGCTGGCGCGTGTCGTCGCCATGATGGGCCACACCGATCGCCTGGGCTCGGCGAACTACAGGTCGAGGCCTATACGGTTGCGAACGAGTCCCGCACGAGCTGCCCCCACCTCATGGACGCGCTTTCGAACGCCCTTCCGGGCGCCGAGATGCGATGGGTCGATCACGAGGAGCTCAAACGACTGTCGGCCGGCGCCCGCGCCGTCGTCCGGACGGGAGAGTACACACCCTTCGCCAATGTCCTGCTGCAGAGTGGAGCAGACTTCTCCGCAAGACACCCGCCTCCCGGGAACCCCCCGGCCGGCGGGCGGGTTGGCTTCTCTCCGTCGTAGTTCAGTTGGCGCTTGGCCATGGCTACATGGTGAAGGTCTTGGGCGGGTTCTCCATCGACAGAATGGGCCGATCGGCTTTGAAGAGGGAGATGTCGTGCTCGGTGTCCCCTTCGATTGCTAGCTCGCTCATTATCTTGCCGAACAATGATGCGAACTTGAAGCCGTGGGCGGCGCCCAGCGTGATGAGCACGTTGGGGTGATCCGGCAGCGCGTCGAGGATGAAATCGCGATCGGGCGGCATCGTGTAGAGGCATGTCTTGGTTGATGCGAGCGGCCCCATCGCAGAGGGCAGGAAACTTCGGCAGAAGTCCTCGACGCGTTGCAGGGTGTCGGGGTTTGGTTCGAAGGTACGGCTGCGCGCGGTGACTTCGTCACCACCAACATCCTGCGCCACCTTGACGGCCCGCTCGCCGAAGACCGGCATCCCGTAGTAATCGGACGCGTCGTGCCAGATCCATACGGGAAAGCGCTCGGGGGAGAAGTCGTCGAGGTGCGGGGTGGCGTAATAGCCCACCTGTTCCTGTGTGATGGTAAGCGGAATCTCGACCCCGAGGTGAGCGAGCAGCTCGTTGGTCCAGGAGTCGGCCGCGATCACCAACTTCTCTAAGCGATAGATGTCATCTCCCGTGACGACCTCGATGGCATCGCCGATCGGACGAATGGCCTCTACCGCGCAGCGCTCGAGCAAGGTTGCGCCGTGTGCCCGCGCCGCGCGCACGTGCGCTGCATTGCAGCGTGCCGCAGGGGCGATTCCGCCTGCCGCTTGATAGAGCGCGACGATGTCGTCCGTGAGCTGCCACTGAGGCCACCGCTTCATCGTCTCGGTGGAGTCGAGCACTTCTATTGGGACGCCACACGAAATCAGTGGTTCGGAGTAGTCCTCGAGGGGAATGGGACCGCCCGCAGGGAAGAAATCGAGCCCCCCCGTTGTCACGATGAGTTCTTCCTCGGCCTCCTGTTCGAGAATCGCCCACGCGTCATAGCTGCTCTTGGCCAGCTCCACGTACTGAGGGGTGTGGTAGGCCAATCGAATGATGCGCGAGTGGTCCTCGGAAGCACCCCGGTCGTGGCCCAGTTCGAACTGCTCCAGCCCGAGGACGTTTTCGCCGGCGCGCCGGGCCAGCCAATAGGCGACTCCGCTGCCGATGCCTCCGAGCCCGATCACTCCGTAGCGGTACTCACTTCTCTTCACGAGCCGTCCGTGTGGCCGTGTGCCTCGTAGGCCGACATAGGCTTGTCTTCCTGCATGCGCCACTCCGCTTCGTCGTCGGGCAGCTTCCCGAGCGATCTCGCCATTGCCCGAACATGAGCTGCAACCGACCCACAGCAGGAGCCGATGTAGCTGATGCCCATGTCGCGCGCCTCGAGGGCGTACCGGCCCATGGCGTGACGCGTCAGTTGCAGCGGATCGAGGCGGAAGGGAAACTCCGGACGACCGGTGAAGAACGGGGTATCCGGCAGGGTTTCATAGGCCACCGGCTGGCACGCCAGGGGAGTGGACACTGCAGCGCGCATCTCCTGCATGTACGGAAGCGTGTTCGCCGGGTTACGCAGACAGTTGATGCCGACCACATCGGCGCCGGCATCGGTGAGGCGGCGAGCACAGTCTGCCGGTGAGTGTCCTTTGTGGTCGTGCGGCTCCTGTTCGAACGCCACCGTCGTTATCACCGGAAGTCCGGTGGCCTTGGAGCTTTGGGTTGCGATGACGGCCTCATCGAGCCAGGTGAAGGTCTCTGCGATGATCAGATCCACACCGCTTTCGACCGCCACCTCCAACTGACGATCGAACTGCTTCCGGATGCGGTCTTCCGAAGCTCGGTCCCCGGGATCGTAGACCCACGTCATGCTCAGGGTCATGGCCACGAGCGAATCACCCTCTGCGGCGACGCTCTTCGCAATGCGCACCGCCTCGCGGTTGATGTCGTCGACCTTGCCTCCGAGCCCGACGGTTGCAAGCTTGTCTTCGCTTGCATAGAAGGTCAGCGCTTGCAGAACTTCCGCGCCGGCGAGCAGGAACTCCCGGTGCAGCTCTTCGAGGGCGCCGGGATGGGTGATGCTGACTTCTGGCGTGAAGGGGCCGGCGCGTACGTACCCGCGCCTTTCCAACTCGAGCAGGTAGCCGCCGTCTCCCAACACAACACCGTCGGCCAATCGTTCGAGAATTCCCTGAGGCATCATTACTCCCGTCTTTGAGGCATTTCGTCAACGATTCTGCACCAAGCGAGCAGAGGTGCAGGCGAATGTCCGGTATAAGGGAAGCGGCAAGGCGGACGAGCGTATGGGGAAGGAGCAACATGCCGAGGTCGAGTTTCCCGCAAACGGAGGCACGGCGCCCGGCTATCTCAGCATCCCCGATAGCCAGAATGGCCCCGGAGTCATCGTGTTCCAGGAGTGGTGGGGGGTAGAGGATCACATCCGCGACGTTTGCGACCGGTTCGCTGCCGAGGGCTTCGTTGCGCTTGCGCCGGACCACTTCCGGGGCGAGACGACCGAACAGCCCGACGAGGCGGAGCAGAAGATGATGGCGATGTCGATGGACAGGACCGAGAAGGACATGCGCGGCGCAGTCGACTTCCTTCTCGGCCACGACGCTC
>JACDCD010000128.1 GCA_013694625.1 Actinomycetota bacterium
CGTCGAGCAGCTCCCCATGTTTCTGAAGGGCGTCTCGGAGTGAGCTCTGGATTGACGACGTGGTGAAGTCACCCCTCGTTCGCTCGATGATCGACCGCGCCACATCGGTCAGGCGCCTCAATCCGTGGGTGATGCCGTCCGGATAATCCATCGAGATCAGCAGGTAGTAGATGTCGTCCATCTCGTCGAGCAAAGTCTCGCATTGCCCCAGGTCCCCCCGGCGCATCAGGTCGAGGATGTGGCGGCGCAGCTCCCCCATCGACTCGGCCATGCCCTTGAGGAAGGCGGACGGAGGGACGGCCATCCCCGTGGGGGTCGGCATCGGCGCGCCGGTCACCAGTGCCAGAGTGATGCGGGCCTCGGCGAGCTCCTTCTCGGCGTCGTGCACGAATCCGGCCATGAGGATGTCGGCATGACCCTCGAGCGTCCGCCGCGCCTCGTCCAACTCGCGTTGGGCGTCATCTATCAGTCCCTGGGCAGACTCGATCTCGCCACGGTGGAGGGCTCGGATCCCGTTGCCGCAGGATCGGATCACGTTGCGGCTGCCGGCCAGCCCCGCCTCACGTGCGGCGGTCTTCTCGTCGAAGCCGCGCCGTAGCTCGGCCCCCAAATCGGTCAGATCCACCCCTGAACCCTACCGAAAGGACGAGGCGGCCTCACCCAGGGTCTCGGGGCTTCTGGCGGCCGGCAGCGGACGGACGACGGCCGACCCCTGATCCCTCATCTTCCTGTCGCGAACCAGATACAGCACATAACCGGTCAGGAGGAGATCGGCGACGGCCTGAATCGCCCAGGCCACCGGGCCGAGCCAAACGGCGGCTACCGCGAGCATCAGGGCGAGGGCGGCCAGGCCGAGCAGAAGCCGCTTGCGAAGTTGCCGGGCGCGCCGCTGCCGGGCGCGCCGCAGCAGCTCGGGGGACTGGGGCATCAGCACCCACCGGCCCCCGGCATCGGCGCGCCCCATGGGCCTCATCCGGCCCCTGAGGACCTCTCCATCCGGCGACTCAATTCTCCGGCGCGCATGCCGCACGGCCGGGACGAAGGTCACCAGGAACAATATGAGCAACACAACGGTGAACACGATGTCCACAGCCGCCCTCCCGAGGCTTACGAAACCCTTTTCTTTGCACCACAAGCTATCGCGCCGGGGGCCACGCAGGCCCGCTTTCCGGCAAATACGGAGGCCGTACCATGAGGGCCGCCCGTAACCCATGAAGGAGCCGCATGACGCTCGAAATCGCCGTCTCTGAGGAAAGCCCGCTCGAGGCCTCGTGCGACGCCCTCGTGGTCGGAGCCCACAGGTCCGAGGATGGTCCCGGCTTAACCGGGAAGGGACCAGCCGTCGACGAGGCGATGGAGGGTCGTCTGGTTTGCCACCTCGAGGCGATCGGGTTCAAGGCCGACCCCGGAAAGGTGGTGCTTGTCCCCACCCTGGGAGCGGTCCCGGCGCCGGTTGTTGCCGTGGCGGGCCTGGGATCCGAGGCAGAGGCACAGACGTCGAGGATTCGGCGCGCCGCGGCGGCTTGCGCGCGCTCCCTCGGGCACGCCACCGTGGTGGGATCCACACTCCACTCCGGCGGACCGGAAGGTTCCGCCGCCGCTGCAGCCGAGGGCTACCTGCTCGGCGCCTACCGCTTCACGTCCCACAAGACGAGTCCCCCAGACAACGGGCTGTCCCGGGTGCTCGTCCTCCACGCGCAGGCGGACGAAGTCGCAAGGGGCGTCGCCTACGGGTCGGCGACGACACTCGCACGCGACCTGATCAATGAACCGCCGTCCATCCTCACTCCCGAGGTGCTGGCCGCCCGGGCGGTCGAGATCGCAACATCCGGCGGATTTGCGAGCAAGGTGTGGGATGTGGACGCACTCAGGGAGGACGGCTTCGAAGGCATCCTTACCGTGGGTCGCGGCTCTGCCCACCCTCCCCGCTTGATCCGGTTGGACTACGAACCTCGCGAGCCCAAGGCCAAGGTGGCTCTCGTTGGAAAGGGCGTCACCTTCGATTCCGGAGGATTGTCTCTAAAGGACGCCCGCAACATGGAGACCATGAAGACCGACATGAGCGGCGCTGCCGCGGTGCTCGGCGCGATGAGCGCCCTGGCCGCTCTCCGGCCCCAGGTTCACGTCGTTGGACTCATTCCCGCTACGGAGAACATGCCGGGCGAAAATGCAATGAAACCGGGCGATGTGATCAAGCATTACGGAGGAACTACCTCAGAGGTGCTCAACACCGACGCAGAGGGCCGGCTGATCCTTGCCGATGCACTGGCATACGCATCGGAACAAGGTGTCGAAGCCATCGTCGACGTCGCAACTCTTACCGGCGCCATCGTGGTGGCTCTCGGAGGCAAGTGCACAGGCCTCTTCTCGAACGACGACTCGCTCGCGCAAGAATTGCAGATTGCTTCGGAGGAAGAAGGGGAGCGCACCTGGCAGATGCCGCTCCTCGACGATTACGTAAGCGAGCTCGAATCGGAGGTAGCCGACATAAAGCACATCGGGGGCCGGTACGGGGGCTCGATTCTTGCAGCATTGTTCTTGCGAAAGTTCGTCGGCAAGGACATCCCCTGGGCGCATCTCGACATCGCCGGCACGGCGCGCAGCGATTCTGCGTCGGACGAGTCACCCAAGGGAGGCACCGGAGCCGCAACTCGCACTCTTCTGGCGTGGATCGAGGACAGGGGATGACCGCGCACGCACGAGGTGAGCCCACCCGACGACGCTCGCTCCACGCACTCGCAACCACTGGCGTGGCCGTGTTCGCAGTGACGGGCCTTCTTGCGATGCTTGCCTTCGTCACCGTGGGATGGCCCGGAAACACCGGCCGCTACCTCATGGCAATCTTCATCGGTTCGGTTATCGGCTGCCTCTCATGCGCATCTGCGGCCGTCTTCACCGCGGCTCGCAGCACTTATCCCGGACATCCAGAGGAATAGGGGTACCGGCGTGGAAATCGAAGGCCACCCGACGTTGGATCTCATCACCGAGCTCGAGCAGCGCGGTGCGCTGCCAGTCTCGGGCACGGCGGCCGGGCCCGATCCCGACGCACCCGAGGCGGCCGGCTTGTGGCTCTGGCTGGCACCGGAGGCTTTTCTCACGGGGTTGGACGATCTGCCCGAGTGATCATCCCGGGCATCCAAGCCTGAAGCCGCAAACGCTCACCCTCACGCACGCGCAAATCGACGGTTCCCGCCGGTAGCTCCACGATATGGCGCGCCCGAACCACCCAGCGGCTCAGTCGGTTGGGTGGCATGCACACTATCCGGTGGATCACCAGCCACCGGTTGTCGCAGAACAACACGTCGATCGGATAGCTCATCCCGAAGGTGTGCACGGACGCGCCCAGACGGTGACCGGCCCCCCCGGTGATCAGCAGGCATTCGCCGGGGGCCAGTCGAGGGGTTCCCAGCAGTCCCCGGGAGCGCTGAAAGGCGGTTGTCGCCTCCCTGATCCTCCATGCCAGCACCGAGCCGGTCGAGACCGCAATGAGGCGCGTCGTCACCTCGGGTAGGTTACGACCGCGGTTCGCAAAGGGTAAGTGGAGCGGGCAACACCAAGCCGGTATCTATGACTGGAGGTCGAGCGTCTTGCAAAAATGGGAGTACGCAACCGTGCCACTGATCTCTCACGCACTTCAAGAGATCCTGAATCAGTGGGGCGAAGAAGGATGGGAGCTCGTGCAGGTGGTCG
>JACDCD010000136.1 GCA_013694625.1 Actinomycetota bacterium
AGCCTGACCAGCGTCCGGGCGTCGATCTTGTCGGTCTTGACCTTGGCGCTGGTAATCGCCCTCACCGCTTTGGCGTTGGCCAGCACGACACGCTCCACAAAAGGCTCGAGGATGCGGACGATCGCCAGCGCGTTGCCGGTGACCTCGAGACAGACGTGATCCTCCGGGGCAAGGCTCTGGGCGAACGCCTGGAGATGTTCGACGTCTGTTGGGATGCGCGGGTGGCCGCGGATGCTGCCGTCTTCTGAGATCGCGACCTCGCAGAAGTCGCGGTGAACATCTAATGCGATGAACCTCAACCTGTCCTCCTCTCCTTCGACTACCGGACGTGGGAGACCAGGCGGGTGAACGACAACTACGGATGCGTGCTCGAAGCACAACCGGGTCAGTCGCAGGGGCGGCCAGTTACAACGTCGGGCTCGCAGCCCATAGCATACGAACGGCCTACCCGTCCTGCGTTCTCCCGAAAGCCCCCGGCCCGGTGAGGCTCACGCTACTGGCGGTCGGGTCACGGAACTTGGCTTTCAGGGGCATCTTCATGCCCCTACAACGAGGTCCGTCCCCATCGCGCGAAGGGTCGAAGGACTCCTCTGAGCGCGTTCGATTCACGCGCCAAGGCGAGGCCGCGCACGATCGATCACGTCTATCCGAGAGAGCTCCGGGTGCGACACGACAAGGTCGACAAAGACGGCTCGGTGACGTTGCGCTACAAGAGCAGGCTTCATCACATCGGGATGGGACGAGCCCGCAAAGGGACCCGGGTCATCCTGTTGGTCGCAGGACGTCACATCCGTGTCCTCGACGAGCAGGGTCAACTGCTACGCGAGCTGGTCCTCGATCCGAGCCGGGATTATCAGCCCCGAGGGAGGCCGTAGGGTGTCCACGAAGACCCGCGACATGTGTCCACCATGCCGCGCGACATCACACGGTGCGAGAGGGGGTGTCTGGTTTCACCGGATAGTGGACACCTAGACCGTGCCGCGACGCTGATAGTCCCGGCTCGGATCCAGCCTCAGCCGCCGTAGCAGCTCACCGTGTTCGTCGAGGACCCTGATCTGTCGACCGGCCACCCCGGCCGGAAGTGTGTGATCCGTAGCGACGCCGGTACCGCATTGGGTCGGGTGCGTCCTGCTAGGTAGGCAACTCCGACTCGGTTCATAACCCTACAGCGGATCTCGCAACCGCCGAGTCCGCCACGAACGTCGATAAGGTGTGTTCCCGTGAGGGTCCCCGAACATGTGAAGACTCTCATCACGTTCTCATTCTCGTCTCATGTGTCGTGGCTACCTTTACTTATGCCCAGCCGAACACGGGAGACGGAGCCCGGGTTGCCGAAAGGCTGCAGGCAACAGAAAGGAGCACCATGAACAAGCTTGCAAGGACTGCGATCCTGATGCTCGCAGCCCTCTTCGCTTTCGGATCGTTCAGCGTCGCACTTGCGAACGGCGCGAAGAGCGACGATCTTGCGGCAAAGAGAGAGGAAGACGCCAGGGAGGTCGTGGCCCTCGCCGACGATGACCACGGCGACGACGACGATGATACTGACGACACCAGCGGTTTCTCGAGTGGCGTCAACAGCAACGATCGCACCGGTAGTGGCCACTCGCGGGTGAGCCGCGACCGAGACCGCAGCCGGGGGGACAACACCCGAGACCGGACGCGCGACGGCAAGGGCGGCAAGAAGCGGGATTGGAGTGGCAACCACACTAACGACCGATCCCGCCACGACACCCGCTGACGCATCAGGTCGGTGAGGTGATGGGGGGCGCCGGAGACGGCGCCCTCCATGCGGTTCCTACCCTTCCGTCGAGAATCTATCGAAAGTGGTGACAGATGAGAACGAGCTGGGACTTCGAGCAGGGCGACGACATCGTTCCCGGTCGTGTGGCGCTCAAGCGGCTCGGAGGCGGCCATCGCTACGAGGCTTACCTTGCCTGGGACGACGAGCTGTTCTCCCTGGTGGTCGTCAAGGTCGTCCGGCCTGACCAAGTCGACGGCTCTTCGGTCCTTCGGGGCTTAGCTCGAGAGGTCCGGATGCTCGGACGCCTGAATCACCCCGTCCTTCTCCGGAGCTTCGACGCGGTTCTCGACGGACCGCGTCCCCATCTAGTGCTCGAGCACCTCGAGGGCCCGCGACTCTCGACACTCTTGAGGAAGTACGGGCGGCTTCCGCTCGAACAGCTCCTCCCGCTTGCCCTCGAAGTCTGTTCGGCGCTTCACTACCTTTCGACCCAGGAGATCGTCCACCTGGACGTCAAGCCCAGCAACATAATCATGGGGGCGCCGCCTCGGTTGATCGACCTCAGCATCGCCCGGACCATCGACGAAGCGGCTGCTCTTGACTCTGCGGTGGGAACCGACGCTTATATGGCCCCCGAGCAATGTGACCCCTCGGCGAGCAGCGGGCCCCCGGGTCCGGCTGCAGACGTCTGGGGGCTCGGGGTGACCCTCTTCGAGGCCTGTGCCGGCTATCTCCCCTTCAGCCACGGCGTGGACGAGGAGGACGCCGAGGTTAACGAGCGTTGGCCGCAGATCATCGAAGAGCCTGCAGCCCTTCCTCGAGCAACACCCGATGCGGTCGCCAAGCCGATCCTCGCCTGTCTCGACAAGGATCCGCTCGTCCGCCCGACCTCCGCTGATCTCGCCCATCTGCTGGAGCCAATCGTCGGCAGCCTGCCGAAACCGATCCTCGGCCTCCTCAAGCCGCGCCTGCATTGAGGATGTGAACGTCATGAACAGCCGTGGACGTCTGATTGCTCTTGTCGTGGTGGGCGGCATTGGCCTGCTCGGGGGGGTGCTAACCGGTATGGTGCGGCGCGCGGAGCCGGCTCCCGTGACCCGAATCGAGCTGCGTGCGGAGCCAACCACGGAGCCGGCGGACCCCTCCCGTGTTGGTGTCGTCGGCCGGCAAGGCGGACCGGCGACCGGAGTGCGAGGCTCGGATGCGGACGAGGACGACATCTCAGAGCCGCGCGCCGACTCCGGCGATGATGAGGGGGACGACGACTCCGGCGATGAGGGCGGCGACGACGTCGAGGGCCGTGAGGACAACTCTCCCGGAGCACGAGGCTCGGATGCGGACGAGGACGACATCTCAGAGGGCGACGATTCCAGCGTTGGTGAAGGCGACGACTCCGGCGACGACTCCGGCGAATATGAAGGCGACGA
Source organism: Actinomycetota bacterium (assembly GCA_013694625.1). Lineage (GTDB taxonomy): Bacteria > Actinomycetota > CADDZG01 > CADDZG01 > WHSQ01 > JACDDL01. Next base: position 3,169 of record JACDCD010000136.1, read on the forward strand.
CTCCAGCGATGAGGGCGACGACGATTAGAGGCTCAGCCGAGTAAGGATTGGTCCCATATGGGCCTGGCAAGAGCGGCGTCTGCCATTATGCGCCGGTGGCAGTTGCTGCTGCACGGCACGCGGACGCGCGTCCTGCTGGCCTTCGTAGTCCTTCTCGCGCTCTCCACGGTGTCTTCGCTCGTCCTGGTCCGGCAAATACTCGTGGTCAGGGTCCAGGACGGGATCACCGGCGAGCTGACCCAGGAGACTCAGGAGTTCCGTCGGCTGGCTTCCGGCAACGACCCCCGCACCGGCGAGCCCTTCGGGACCGACCTGAAGGCCATCTACGACGTCTACTTCGCCCGCAATGTTCCCAGCGAAGGTGAGGCGCTGGTGGCAC
>JACDCD010000156.1 GCA_013694625.1 Actinomycetota bacterium
ACCAGAGCCTGAGTGTTTCAAGGGTCGCTGTCAGATCGGACCTCTTGTCTATCAAGTGATCGCTGCAACTACGTATTGCCGCTGCGCAAATGAGCAGCTCAGACGGGGTAACCGAATAAATGCACCCTTCAGCCACTCCCAGTCGGGGTCGGCATCCCAGTCCGCCGTGTTCCACGGGGGTCCCGGATCTTCTCGCCCGAACCACTTCAGGGAGAACGTGTGGTCGTCGACGAGGGCCAGGTGCTTGGATCTCGTGAAAGAGACGGGCGGAGCGCGCCATCGTCTGCGCGTCGCACATCATTAAGTCTCTCGAGGTGAGCTCCAGCGCCGCTTGAACTCGCCCGCGCGGTCTAGGTCACGTTGATGCGGCTTGCCCGTCTGGATCGCATAGTCGACGCGATTGCAGATCCGGTGAGCTAACCGGACGTTGTCGACGGTTAATTTGCCGCCGTCTTTCTTGAGGACGGCGTAGTGATCTGGCGTCGGCATCCAGTCAATCGGCAGGAGCGACTTGCGCTCGAAGTAACGTCGACCACCGGCTTCCTCAGGGCAGAGGTGAACCGGATCCGGTTCCTTGGACACTTTCTTAACCTTAACCAATCATGCTGCTCTCGTCTCTCGCCGCAGCGTGGGCCTCCCGTGGCTTCAGGTGGCCGTGGCGATCAGCCACTGGCTGTTATAGCGCTCCAGGAACTCGATGACGGCGTGGCGTAACTCCTCGAGGTCGTCGTAGAGCTTGACCCATAGGCACTGTTCTTTGAGCGTACGAATGAACGGCTCCGCGCATCCGTTGCAGGGTGGCTCGCCGGCGAGTGCAGGCGAGTCCTCAGGCGGCGGCAAAGATCGGTGCACTGCTCCTAGCGGCAGTCAACCCGGAAGCTAGGGCTAAGCAGGTCAGTAGGGATCCGGCGAATGGTCTGTCGGCTTTGTTTGGGTGATCTGCTTCAGTATGGCTGGGTCACCGCCGACCCTGTAGACAAGTGGCCAAGCGAGTGGGCAAATGAAGAGGACGAAATGACTTGAACGATCGCGTCATCCAGGCAGGCATGGGTTCCAGGGACCTTGTCGGCTCTCTGTTAACTCGTGCTGCTCCTAGCCCGGTGGTGGGTTCAACAAGCCACAAAAGGCTGAGAGCGTTTCCAGTCGGCCAAGTAATACGATCACAGATGTCCATGCAAGGATGACACTATGTCGCGCCGCCGTCCCTCGCACCGCACTCGCCTGCGCGCTTTGCGTCGTCTTGATCGGGCCGTTGCTCAGCCCGGCCAAGCCCACGCGCGCCTCGGCGGCGCAGCGCCCGAGTCTGGTGCTGATCGTGACCGACGATCAGCGCTGGGACATGACCTTTGCGATGCCGGCCCTGCAACGGCGCTTGGCCGATCGTGGAGTAACCTTCACAAATGGCTTCGTCGTGAATCCGCTGTGCTGCCCGAGCAGGGCAAGCATCCTCACCGGCCAGCATTCCCACTCCACGGGTGTCTACGATAACGAGGGGCCGTTCGGGGGTTTCAAGGTATTCGACGACAGCTCGACGATAGCGACATGGCTTAACGACAGTGGTTACAGCACCGCTCTCATCGGCAAATACATGAACGGCTACAACCGCCGAGAATCCACTTATATCCCCCCCGGGTGGGACCGGTGGGTCACGTTCGCTAAGTCGGGCTTCTACAACTACACCCTGGCAATCGACGGGCGGACCCGGGAGTTCGGGAGCTCTCCCGAGGACTACTCGACCGACGTTTTCGCAGACAGAGCAGTTTCCTTCATCCGGAAAACGAGCGGCCCGCTGTTCTTGTACTGGGCGCCGAAGGCTCCTCACGCACCATCAACCCCGGCACCCCGGCATCGCTTTGCCTTCCGTGGCCTCCAACCGTTGCGTCCCCCCAACTACAACGAACTCGACATGACCGATAAGCCTGCCTGGCTGCAAGGTTGGCCCGAATGGACCGACGATAAGGCGCGCCGTACAGACAGGCAGCGCAAGCAGATGCTCCGGAGCTTGCTATCTGTTGATGATGGCATCGACCGCATAATGGATGCGCTCAGAGAGACGGGCCGCCTCCAGAACACGATGATCGCGTTCGTGTCGGACAACGGCTTCACTTTGGGCGAGCATCGACTAAACGGCAAGCAGACACCCTATGAAGAGAGCATCCGGGTCCCGTATATCGTCCGTTACGATCCGTTGACCAACCCCGGGACCACCGAGAGCCGCCTGGTTGCCAACATTGATCTCGCCCCGACATTCGCGGCAGTTGCCGGAGTGCCGGCGCCGAAGGCCGAAGGCAAGAACCTGAACCGGCTGTTCTCTTCGGCCCGTCGATGGCGCGAAGATCTCCTCATCGAGCACCACGGTGAGTTCGTCCCCACCTTCTGCCAGGTACGAAGTGTCGGTTACAGCTACGTGCGTTATACAACGGGCGAGGAAGAGCTTTACAACATACGCACCGACCGTTACCAGCTGGCTAACGTCGTTGGCTCCACGCGCTCTGGGGCGACCCTGGAAGCCATGCGGGCGCGCGTCCGGGAGCTTTGCGACCCGCCCCCGCCGGGGTTCATTATCGAATAGAGCGACTCGACGGCTTCTTGGAGAAACTTGGACGTCAGAAGGTC
>JACDCD010000157.1 GCA_013694625.1 Actinomycetota bacterium
GGTCTAGCTCGGCCTGTGCACCGTCACCGCCGCAGCCACTGCACCCTCTGCCAGCCGGTTGTCATAGGTCACCAACCCTGCAAGGTCATCTCCCAGGTACAGGGCCGAAGCAAGATGGATCGCATCAAGAGAGCGCAGTAACGGGTGGCCCAATGCCCCGGCCGCCTCGAGAAGCTCTTCGTCCACCCCGATCAAAGCTACGTTTCTGAAAACCGCTTCAACTCGGGAACGAACCCCGTCCATGTCATCAAGAACGCGCCGCCCCACCGCCCTCGACACCTCCGTGATCGCGAGCGCGCTCACGGCATGTTGACGCCATCCGGAGATGAACGAGAGCAACCTTTCCGATTCTCGTTCGACGACGATCAACTTGAGCAGGGCGGATGAGTCGAGGTAGAGAATGCCCCCGTCCTTCACTGCATTCAAAGGCGCTCTTGGCGCTGCTCTTCCAGTAGGTCCGTCAACGGAGGCTCACCCGGCTGGGCGGCGAGCGGAGGACCTATCTCGCTCAGGTTACCGGCGGCCGGCGTGGCACGGCCCGAAGCAATGAGCCGGTCGAGGGCGGTTGAGTGCTCAGGGAGAGGGCCGAGCACGGCCACACGCCTGCCACGCTCGGTCACCAGGAGGGTCTCGCCCTTCGCAACACGCCTCAGGTAAACGCTCAGGTTCTGGCGGAGTTCCCTCACACCCACTGTCCCTTTCTCGCCTTTCATGTAGCACATGGTAGCACATGGGCCTAAAAGGCAGGCGGTTCGGTGTACCTCCCCCAGACCCGCCTCAGAGCCTCGGTCATCTCTCCCAATGTCACGTAGGCCTTGGCCGCCTCGATCATGACCGGTAACGTGTTTACCGACTCGTCACCCGCAGCCGATCTCAAGGCGGCGAGCGCAGCCTGAGCAGCGTGCTCGTCGCGGTTTGCCTTGACCTCCGCCACGGCTTTGTTCTGCCCCTCTTCGATATCGGGGCCGATGATGAGCAGGTCCGGCGACTCCTGAATCGTACGGGTGAATCGATTGACACCGACTATCACCTTCTGACCTGCTTCGAGGAGTTGTTGGTATCTGAAGGCGGCATCGGCGATCTCCTTCTGGAAGTAGGCGTCCTCGATGCCGGCAAGCATGCCGTCGAGAATCGAACCACCACCCATCTCGTCGATCCTCGCAAGATACAGTTCCGCGTCTTTCTCGGTTCTCTCAGTAAGAGCCTCCACGAACCATGAGCCACCTAGCGGGTCGATGACGTTAGTTGCGCCGGTCTCATATGCGATGACCTGTTGGGTTCTGAGCGAGATTTCGACGGCCTCGTCGCTCGGAAGCGCGAGCACCTCGTCAAGCGAGTTCGTATGCAGGGATTGAGTCCCTCCCAGGACGGCTGCGAGCGCTTCTGCCGTCGTGCGCACCACGTTATTGAAAGGCTGTTGAGCCGTAAGGGAGACACCTGCAGTCTGGGTGTGGAACTTCAGCATCCACGAGCGCTCCTTGGTCGCGCCGTAACGATCTCGCATCCATCGGGCCCAGATCCGGCGCGCCGCCCTGAACTTCGCAATCTCTTCGAAGAAGTCGATGTGCGAGTTGAAGAAGAACGACAATCCGGGAGCAAAGTCGTCCACTGCCAGACCACGACGCAGTCCCAATTCGACATGGGCAAAGCCCGAGGCAAGTGTGAAAGCAAGCTCTTGAACCGCCGTCGATCCTGCCTCGCGAATGTGGTAACCGGATATTGACAGCGGCTTGTAGCGAGGGACGTCGCTGAGGCAGAATTGCATCATGTCGGCGGTGAGCCGCAGATGTGGCTCAGGTGGAAAGAGCCATTCCTTTTGCGCGATGTACTCCTTCAGGATGTCGGTCTGACAGGTCCCATTTAGCTTGAAGAGGTCCGCCCCCTGCTTCTCGGCGGCCGCCATGTAGAACGCGAATAGCATCGGGGCCGGGCCAGAGATCGTCATGGAAGTCGAAATTGCCGTCAGGTCGATGTCGTCGAATAGCACCTCCATGTCGGCGAGTGAGTCGATGGCCACGCCGCAACGACCGACCTCACCTTCGGAGAGCGGGTCGTCGGAATCGAGACCCATGAGCGTCGGCATATCGAACGCCACCGACAGTCCCGTCAATCCATGGTCGAGCAGGAACTTGTACCGGCGGTTCGTTTGCGCGGCCGTCCCGTAGCCCGAAAACTGCCGCATGGTCCACAGACGGCCGCGATAACCGCTCGAGTAGATGCCGCGGGTGTAGGGCCACTCCCCCGGGACGCCTATTCGTGGATCGACGCCCTCGGGACCGTAAAGGGGGTCGAGGGGGACGCTGGACAGCGTGTCGAAATCGACATCATCCCTGAGCCTGCTGGCTCTATAGCGCTCCTCCCATCGCATCCGGGAACCGTCTGCCATCCTGGGATTCTAGCTGTGTCGCGGCCGCTGGGCGGCTGCGGCGGGAGACGGGCACACAACTATCGCCAGCGGACGGCTACGATCGACGGGCGGCCAGCCAGCAGCCAGAGATTGGACGACCCATGCCTCGATTCTTTCGATTGCTCGTGGACAAGGATTCCCTCACCGACGAGCTCTTCGAGTTCGTGACCGATCACACTCCGTGGCGCAATCGGCGCCCGGTGGTCGAAGAGCTCAATGACTTTGCACCAGGCGTCGTCTACGTCATGGAGAACATGATCCTGGACGGCGTCGTCGAGAAACGCTACGTCAAAGAGTATGTCGATGCGGTCTTCGACGGAAGCGAAGTCACCAACGTCTACATGACCTGATCGTCCTTTTCGATCGCATCCATCAAGAGATCGGCGGCTTCGTAGGGATCGATCCGACGCGCCGCAACCTCATGCGTCATCTCCGACAACATCGGTGCTAACTCTTCTTCGACGCGCCGGCGGTAGCGTTCGGCAACGATCCGCTTGATCTCGCGCTGCGTGCGAGCCCGCCGGCGGCTTTCGAGCCGTCCCGTCTCATCCTGCCACACGTGGTGCTTTTCGATGGCCGTCCACAACTGTTCGATTCCCTCGCCCTTGGTGGCGATCGTCTGAACAATCTCCGGTCTCCAATCCGCTTCGGCCAGTTCGAGCATCCGGGTGAGCTCCTGCGTCGTCTCCCGCGCTCCTGGGCGGTCGGCTTTGTTCACGACGAAGATGTCTGCGACCTCAAGGAGTCCTGCTTTTGCAGTCTGGATCGCGTCGCCCCAGCCGGGGTTTACGACCACCACGGTGGTGTCGCATGCGTCGGCGATCTCGACCTCGGCCTGTCCCACGCCGACCGTCTCGACAATCACGGCATCGATGCCGGCCGCTTCGAGCACATGCATCGCTTCGAAGGTTGCAAGGGACAAGCCTCCGAGGTGGCCTCGCGTAGCCATCGACCTGATGAACACGCCGCGGTCGGTTGCGTGGCCCTGCATCCGAACCCGGTCGCCCAGAAGTGCGCCGCCCGAAAATGGGCTTGTCGGGTCGATGGCGAGCACGCCGACGCGCGCCTTGTAGCGCCTGACTTCGGCAATGAGGCGTTCGGTGAGGGTCGACTTCCCTGCTCCCGGCGCACCGGTGACGCCCACAGAGTAAACGTGGCCGGTCCGCACGTACAGCTCGTGCATCACGGGACCAATCGCCGGAACTCCGTCCTCAATAAGGGAAATCAATCGTCCCATCGCACGGGGATCGCCCCTGAACACGCGTTCGGCGAGGCTTTGGAGCTCCACCGGATCAGACCTCGAGGGCTACGACCTCGGTGATGCCCGGGACGCGCTCGCGCAGGATGCGTTCGACTCCATGCCGAAGCGTCACGGGAGAGATCGGGCAGGTGTCACAAGTCCCGAACAGCTTCACCGTCACGGTTCCGCCCTTGACGCTATCGAGTTGAATGTCCCCTCCGTCCATCTGAATGGCGGGGCGGATCAATTCGAGGGCGGCCCTAACCTGGTCCTCGACCGACTTGAGCTGCTCCACTGCCCCATCCTACCCGGCGAGTCCGAGAACCGGCGGGAAGGGGGCCGCAGGCGGCAGCGGGGTGCAAAAGCGCATCTTCCTGCCGCAGCCCCGGCGTCACACCGTGGAAACGTCTATGTCTGCTCCCAAAAGGCGGAGCTTGTGGTCGAAATCCTCGTAACCGCGCTGGATGTGCCCTTTGTCGAACACGTCGGTTCGGCCCTGCGCAGACAGTCCGGCCAGCACCAGAGCCGCGCCGGCCCGGATGTCGGGCGCCTCCACCGGCGCGCCGGACAACCTTTCCACCCCACGGATAACGGCGTGATGGCCCTCGACCTTGATAGAAGACCCCATGCGAGAGAGCTCGTCCACAAAGACAAAACGAGCCTCGAAGACGTTCTCGGTCAACAGCGACGAACCGTGCGCCTGGGCCAACAGAACCATCATCGGATGCTGCAGATCGGTGGGAAATCCGGGAAAGGGCAGAGTGACGAGGTCGATGGCACGCGGCCGGCCCGCCATGCTCACCTCAACCGCATCGCTGTACCGGCGAACCTCGGCGCCCGCTTCCTCGAGCTTCTGCAGCGGCAGCTCGATGTGCTCGGGTCGAATACCGACCAGACGAACATCACCGCCCGTGGCAGCGGCGCCGATGGCGTAGGTGCCCGCCTCGATACGGTCGGGCATGATCTCGTGATGCACGGGCCGCAGCTCGGTGACGCCCTGGATTCTTATGGATGGTGTTCCCGCCCCCGTGATCCGGGCGCCGGCAGCGTTCAGAAAGCCCGCCAGATCCCGTATCTCCGGTTCCCGCGCCGCGTTCTCGATCGTCGTCTCGCCATCGGCCGTTGCGGCTGCCATCACCAGGTTCTCTGTCGCCCCCACGGATGGGAACTCGA
>JACDCD010000176.1 GCA_013694625.1 Actinomycetota bacterium
CGGGCGACGGAGAGGTCCATATTGCGTGGATGGACGACCGAAATCGCCTCGGACGCAAGTGGAACGTCTTCTACAGACAGTCCACCGATGGAGGCAGGAGCTGGGCGAAGAGACGACGCCTCTCCGACCGGCAGGGTGGGGCGCCCTACAAGTCGGCGAAGGGTTTCCGCTTTCCCTACGGTGATTACGGGCAGCTTGCCCTCGACGGGGAGGGCGGTATCTTCGCAATCTGGGGTGAAGGGCCAAGCTATGAGGGCCCCGGCGGGTCTTGGTACACCCGCAGCCTGTAACCGGTCCTCCCCTCCCGGCGACCTCTCACATTTTCCGTCAATAGAGGTTGACAGAACGGGTGTGTCAACTTAGGATGACGGAATGAGCCAAACCAACAAGCTGGCGACCGCAGCGAGCAGCCGGGATCCGTCGGTTGGACTGCGCGCCGTCGCGTCATTGCGCGTCCTGGTGGAGGACCTTCAGGAGTTGCAGATAGATAACGCACGGTCTCAGGGTTGGTCGTGGCAGCAAATCGCTTCGGTCCTCGGAGTGAGCAAACAGGCGGTGCACAAGAAATATGCAGGGCGCCGCCTCCTGGGCCGAAGGAGGTAAAGGGTGTTCCAACGCTTTACCCATTCTGCAAGGCAGGTCGTCGTGCTGGCGCAGGCCGAAGCCCGATCGCTGCGCCACAACCACATCGGCACCGAGCACCTGCTTCTCGGTCTATTGGGGGAGACTGAAGGGCTTGCTGCTCGTATCCTCAATGAGCTGGGTGTGGATCGGGACGACGTGCACCAAGGGGTCGTCGATTACGCCGGCGCGGGACCCGTCAACCAACCCGACGCCGTGGCTCTGGACGCAATCGGGATAGACCTCGACGCGGTGCGGCGCCGGGTCGAAGAGGCCTTCGGTCCCAATGCTCTCGAAAGAACCAGAGCTGCACGCGCTCGCACAGAGAAGCATCGCGGAGTCCGTGCCCGGAGGCATCGGCGGTCCTGCGGCGAGGGACACATTGCGTTCACCCCACGGGCAAAGAAGACCCTCGAATTGTCGCTCAGGGAAGCCTTAGCTCTGGGTCATGGGTACGTCGGGACGGAACACATCCTTCTGGGCGTGCTCCGAGAAGGGCAGGGTTTGGCAGCTCTTTTGTTGTCTCGGTCAGGCATCGACTTCGACCTGGCGCGCCGCAGGATAGTCGAGGAAATAGGGCCGGACTCCAACGCCGGCTGACCAATCAGAGAGGACGCTCATGTCGAACGTCGACCGTCTCCTGCGCCGGTTGTTGAGTCCGACGGTAGAAGCACTGGTTCGCGAGGCCTTCGAAGAGCGGGCTGTGGATCAACTCTACCGGTACCGTGTCCACGGAAACAGGTCGCGGCTCCATATCCATCCGACCGCAGTCGTGAACAACACCTTGTTCAACCTCTCGTCCGGAGACATCTCGATAGGCAGGCATGCTTTCTTCGGGCACAATGTGGCGGTGCTCACCGGAACCCATGACATCAATCTTTTCGGATTGGAGCGGCAAAGAGCCATTCCGTCGACGGGACGCGACGTCGTGGTAGAGGAAGGGGCATGGGTAGCCAGCGATGCTCTCGTGCTCGGACCCTGCACGATCGGCGCTCATGCTGTTGTCGGCGCAGGCTCGCTGGTCATGGCCGATGTGGACGCTTATGCCGTCGTCGCCGGACGACCGGCGAAGAAACTGCGCTCCATCGAGCCTTCCCAGGGTCCGTCATAGAGGAATTCTGCAAGGGGGAGGAGCCTCTCCATGAGGCTTGAGATCGGTGCGGGCGAGCATCCTCAGCCCAGTTACAATCTCCATACCGACCTCCTTCCGCTTCGGGGCATCGATATTGTCTGCCGCCTCGATGCGTTGCCCTTCACCGATTCGAGCGTCACCGCCATGCGCGCAAATCACGTGCTCGAGCATCAGAGCTACGAGTTGATCGAAATGACCCTGAGGGAATGGGCGCGTGTCCTTGCTCCGGGAGCCGAGCTCGATATCGGGGTGCCGGATGCCCTTCACATTGCTAAACAGTGGATCCAGGGCGCAATCGACACTCCCGAAGCCAACTACTGGCTGCTCGGCGGGCACTCTGACCGTTCCGCCCACAAAGGAGTTGACGAACAGGGTACACCTCGGTGGATCTGGAACGCCCATCACACGCTGTTCGATTCGACATGGCTCGGGGAGCTCCTCGAAGCCTGCGGGTTCGAGGACGTGGACATCTCCTGCTACGACATCCGGAATTTGCGATGCATCTCGAGACGTGGGCCCGGCGCCTGACGGTTTAGGTCCTTTCGCGCGTCCTACGACCTGGTTGCAAGCCCGTCGCTGGAGATGGAGGTGACGCAGAGTAACCCCTGGCTATGGGATTCTGAGGTGATCCTTCCTCGCCTGATCGTCACGATCTCCTGCCACGACCTGGGACGTCATCTCGGCTGTTACGGCGCCGGGTCGGTAAACAGTCCCAATCTCGACGCGCTTGCCCACGATGGAGTTCGCTTCGACCGGGCCTTCTGCGCTGCACCACAATGCAGTCCCAGCAGAGCGGCCCTGGCCACCGGCCGTTATCCACACAGCAACGGCGTCATGGGGCTGGCACACGGCAACTTCGGGTGGGATCTTCACCCCGAGGAGCGGCACGTCGCAAGCCTGCTCGCAGCCCACGGCTATCGAACCAACCTTTTCGGGCTGCAGCACGTAACGAGCGATCCTGCACGTCTCGGCTTCGATGTCATTCATGGAACCGGTTCCGGAACCGAGGTCTCCGAGGCGGTGGCTCGATGGTGCTCTTCGAACCGGACTCCGGGGTCCACCTACCTCGAGATCAATCTCTTCGAGCCTCATCGCCCTTACGACTACGGGGGTGTGCTGCCGGACGACTCACGCGGTGTGAACATCCCCGGCTACCTTCCGGAAATAGACGAGTCACGCGCAGAGATGGCAGCACTCCAAGGAGCGATCAAATCCACCGATCGCAACATCGGTCGCATACTCAATGCACTTGATGCTACCGGAATGATGGATGAAGCTCTTATTCTGTTCACCGCCGACCACGGAATAGCGATGCCTCGGGCCAAATGCACTCTCTATGACCCTGGAATCGAGATTGCGTTGATAGTGAGATGGCCGGATGGAGGAGTTCGGCCGGGGACTCGATCCGAGTTGATCGGGAACGTCGACGCGCTCCCGACTTTGTTGGAAAGCGCAGGCATATCCGCCCCTCACAATCTACAAGGCCGTTCCTTCCTCCCCCTGGTTCAGGGACGCAGCTACAGGCCACGGGAGGCTGTCTACGCGGAGAAGACCTTCCACAGCTACTACGACCCGATGCGCGCCATGCGGACGGAACGCTACAAGCTCATCTGGAATTTCGAATCTGCCTTTGCCGTCGAGGTCCCAGGTGATGTCCAGCGAGGCGCCGTGTTTCGATCGTCACCCACCCGTTATTCACGGGATCGCGCCCACGCCGTCGAACTCTACGACCTCGAGGAGGATCCGCTCGAGAGAGACAACCTGATGGACGACAGTCGGTACGCGGAGCAGTTGGAACAGATGGGTGCCCACTTGCATCGGTGGATGAGCGAGACAAGGGACCCGCTGCTCACCGGCCCCATACCGTCACCACACTACCGGCGCCTGCCATCCATCCCGATGAGCCGGACGCCTCCTTCAGGGTAACCGCAGTGACCTCAACCGTGATGTCGAGAACCGCGCGTGGCTCCGACCTGGCTTGGGAGAGCGCCGCCGGCTCCCTGATGTGTGGAGGGCTGTCAGATCTCGGTTGGGGCGCTGTCGCCCGCCACTCGGATCAGCACGGCCGCCCACGTGCGAAACGGGCGCCAAGGTTCTGCCAGGGCCTCAAAAGCCTCTTGGTTGGGTGGAGCGTCCATCCCGTAGAAACGGGCTGCGTAAACTCTCGCCTTGGGTTCTTGCGCCGGCAGGACATCCGTAACTCCCGTGGCCCGCACGACAATGAGCTCGGCGTAGAAGGGACCGATGCCTCGCAGGTTGAGCATTTCGCCCATCGCCCGGGCGGGGTCGGCTGCGCACAACGCGGCTGGGTCGAGCTTTCCTTCGAGCGCTGCTGTGGCAACGCCCTGTAACCGGCGAAGCCTTTCTTCGGGTAATCCAGGCAAAGGCTCAAGTTCCAGCATGCGTTGGGGAGTAGGCCACGCGTAGGCGTCCTCCCCTTCCAGTGTGAACATCGCGCCGTACTCCGCGCTGAGCCGAATGTGCACTTCGAGAGCCTGGGCGCGGGAGCGACGGGCCGAGATGATCGACCAGCAAGCAGCTTCGTAAGGCGAGTAGAAGAGTACGGGGCGCACACCCATGTAGGTGCGTTGAAGACGGTCCATCACAGGGTCCCGGTTCCCCACGTTAAGCCACGCGTCGCCATCGTGATCGAGCGAAAGGACGCGCGCCACCTGATTCCGCACAACCTCTGTGCCGGCATTCCCCGCCACATCACCGTGGACCCCGCGCGAGTCTTGATGAAGCACGACGCCGGCATGGTCCTTGTAGCCGTCGGCGCAGAAAGCCATTCGCATGGAGGAACCACTCGCCGTTGCCTCGACCTTGCGGGGCCCGAACCCGAAATTCGCCGCGGCCTCGAGCGAGAATTCTCCGCGGGGGACAATCGTGAAACGGCGGCCCTCTTCTCGCATATCTTCGCCGGCCGCCATCACATCATCCCCCCTCCGAGTGTGTGCGCCAGTGCCAGATTCCGTCGGGGTCGCATGACGCCTTGATTGTGTCCTCGATCGGAGGGTTCTCTTCGTGCTCGCGGCAACCCGTCGCTGCGAAGCATTGGATCTGTAGGACCTCTGTGGAGGCCTCTATTCGCAGGAAGCTCTTGAACATGGGTGGATCGTTCCAGTCGAGAAACTGCGCCATATACTCGCGCAAAGGTCCAGGCAAGCGCCGCCTGCTCGGAAAAACTCTCTCGAAAGCGCGCCGTGCCTCGGGTGTCACAATCACATCAGGATCCAGAGGACGGACCGGCGGAATATCCAGGGACTCCGCCATCAATGCCGCTGCCTGATCCGGCGGAATCGACAACCTTCCGAACAACCAACCCAGCCGGCGCTGGTACATCTCGCTTACACGTGAAAGCGAGTCCCCGCGAAGCGGATAACAACGAAAGTCGGCTTCCTGTACACCCGGAAGGTCTATGCGCGGGATCTTGTGGGTGCCTTGCATACCGGCGCCCCCGCCGCCGTTGACGATGTATTGGATTACCCGGCCATCCTCCAGCGAGACGGGGTAACGCTCGTAGTGATGGATGTCACCCCCGATGGCCGCGATATAACCGTTCTCAGGTGCACGGACGATGTCGTCGACTGTTTCCTTGCCGTCTTCGATCCTTCCTGGGTGACGCGCGCCCTCGGCATATAAGGGCTTCCCCGTCAACAGGATCTTCGGTTTACTCACCGTCCGCGAAAGCCGGCGCAGCCATTCGCCCTGGTCGCGATCGAGATCACCAAGCACACCCGTATCAATCGCCACGAGCAGCAAAGGCCCGGCATCGATCGCAAAGTAGGATCCTGGTTGGAAGGCCTGCTGCTCGGGACGAGCGCGAATCGCCCTCATATCTTCGATCTTTCTTTCGCTCGTCCTCGACGGATTTCGCCACACAAGCCTTCTGAAGGCCCGCTGCCATAACGCACCGGTGTTTTCGGCGCGCCGGGGCCTGTCGTTCGCCCTCGCGTCACAGAAGTGACGCATGAAGCCGTTCAGGCCGTCGTACCAATCGTGGTTCCCGGGCGCTGCGTAAATGGGGCCCGGATAGTCCTTGTAGGGCCGGTAGAACCTGTCGGCGTAATCGACGGCATCCCCTGACGGGTAGACAACATCACCGTTGATGAACATGAAAGCCGTGCCTTGTGCCCTCTGCAACAGACCGGGGACGAGGCAGTACTGCGACGCATCCCCTTCACCGGTATCTGCGAGAACCATGAACGAGGTACGCGCCCTGTGCGCGAAGTGTTTAATGGTGAAGTCGGGATCGGCATGGCGAGCAAGCTGACCTGCGACCCAACGACGACGCTCGCTATTGGTCGGATCACCCAGAGTTCGCGCGAGCCAGTCATTGCGCGCCCTGAAGAGTAGTGCCGGGCGCACCCACGAAAGTGATAGGTACCCACGGGGCAGCAGATCCTTGAAAACCCCCGGTGCGCAGTCCCAGCCTGCGCCCGTTCGGGACGTGCGCGAGGACTCACCCACCGCTATATCAGCCAAGGAACAGCTACCCGTGATTGGCACCTCAGCGCTCGCCCGATGGCTATCGAATCCTCGGGGCGAGGCTCTGTGTTCTCCCAAAGGACTGCCATCCCACGAGCACCCGCCCCCCTTCCGCCAGCGCGGCCCGGTCCTGCTCTCCAAGTGTCCAACTGACCTCGATGGGCGCGCCTGCGTCCAAGCTCACCACTGCGCGGGATACCGAGCGCCGGCCGTCCCACACGAAGAGGTGGGCGTTGCCCCGGCTCGAAGCCTTCAGGGTCATGGACAAGGTGGCCCCCGCTAGCTCGGGTCCGGAGGTAACCGCAACGGAGGTCTCGGGCATGACCACAGGGGCTGCGGCGAGGGGAACTCCGTTGCGGACGGACTGGAGGATCGATCGGGGTGACTCCAAGCTGCGCGTCGCCTCTCCGGGAATGATGGGCTCATCCATACTGCGGGTTGGCGCCCGGTAGCCCTTCAGATAGGCGTGCCCCCATCTGTAGGGGTCGCCCTGGACACCTTCCCAAGTGGACCATCCCAAGCGAGTCTGACCTGTCTTGTCCTGCGTGTCCGAGTCATAGATGAAGATGTTGAGCCCGTTGCGTCTCGGATGCATTGCGGCGGGCAGCTCGGCGAAGGGGATCTTCGCCTCGACCGTGTACCCGTCATAGGGAGAGCTCAGCTTCGAGGCGATCTCCATCCCGGGGGCCGTCTGCGCGATGAGTCCCTGATGGGCGTCGGCATCTCTGTAAGCCGCCGGTGGATTCCCCTTCCTGGGCGCCTCCGTCGTCGGGAAGATCCCCACCTTGAACGTCGAGGAGGTGTTTTCTGAGTCACCCCTCGGGTCGATGGCGATCTCCACCGAGTCGGTTCGCCAATGCCTCTTGGCGTCACTCGGAGGGAGGACGGTGCCGAGCTTGTCATCGGCCACCTCAACACCCAGGTAGAGCGCGTCCTTGGTCAACACCATTCTTGCGCGGCCAGACGCATCCGCGCGTGAGTCTGGAGGGTCCCCTTCCCATAGACGGCTCAGGTTGAGATTCGACCCGAGGTACTCACCGGCGGTCACGGCTCCATCGAGCGTCGGCGCGGTGGTGGCCTCCGCCACTCTCGTCACGGGAACGAGGTTGAATGCTGCGAGCTTGCGATCTGTGATTCCCCCGGCTTGGGTGACGATGTCGAAGGGGTAATCACCCTCGTCGCCACCCATGTTCGAAACAGGCAGGCCGGGATCGGTATTGGCGGCCCGGACGATAACCCGTTCTGTGGCGCCCGGAGCAAGCGCTGTGAACCGCCGCTCCGCGGGCGCCATCGAGAACCCGGCCCCGGTCTTGAATCGCACGAGGCCCGATTGGGCCTCCCGGCTGAAGTTGGTGAGGTCGACCCCGGCGGGGACACTCTCGCCCCGGCCGATGGACAGCCGATCCACCAGCAGGCTGTCGAGTTGCTCGACCCCCACCCTCCGAGCCCAACGGCGAAAGTCCGCCACCTGTGGCAGCGGCTCGAGCGTCCCCCGCACGGGGGGCACCACCTCAACCGCCCGGTTCGTGGTTCCGCTGCCAACCTCAGTCGCTAGGGTCGCTCCAACCGAGGTGCGGACGGAGGGGGGGGAGTCTTCCGGAGGTGTCACCATGAAAGTGACGCCCGTCGACTCATGGGGATCCACCATCCCCAGGTCGCCCGGCCCTTCCACCTGCCAGCGCGGGGGCACGCTCAGACTCACCGAGCTGCTCCCGAGCTCGTCTTCGCCAGAGCGCACGTGAGCGGTAACCTCGAACGACTCACCTCCAACAACGTAGAACTCGTCGGATCTGAGATAAAGCTCCGTACCCAGAGGCAGTCCCGATTCCGGTTCGACCGCAGCACCCTCCAGCATCGCCGTCGAGCGATCTGTGTCCTCGGCCAGGGGCACCCTGCTGTCGATCAAGGTGTAGATGTCACAGGGGATGTCTGCCGGATTCGACGGCGCGTCCCCGAACACCGCCCAGCCCTGTGACGCGTACTCGCGCTGAGCCTCAACCTCAACTTGAGACCAACGCTTGTCGTGCGTGGCCGACCACCGCCCGTCCCATACTGCGAACACGTTGTCGGAGGGCTCCAGGGGGCTGATATCGCAGTCTCGACCCGTTGGTGTGGCGTCGGCATTCGCCCCCTGACGGAAGATGCTCGCGGTTCGCCACGCCCTGAGGCCCTCGGAGGTGACCTGCTCCCGGAACGCCCCCGGGTCCGCCGCCAGATAGAAGGCTTCGGTTGCGAGACGCGCCGCGTACTGATGATGGCCGTGGTTCCCCGGAATAGGCGCGGGATCCATCGTCACGATCACCTCGGGTCGAGTCGCCCTGACGAGACGCACGATCTTCTCCAGCGTCTCGTCGTGGCCCCACACGTCCTCGGTCAACGCTGCGCTAACCGTGTAGTAGAAGTCGACGGTATCGAGGTAGAAAATGTCCGTGATTCCGGCGCGCCGAACGGCGCGCCGTTCCTCGCCCTCACGAAGCAACCCCAGAGCGGGGCCTTCCTCCGGACCCACGGCGTTGCCGCCGCCCTCGCCGCGGGTAATCGTTACGACTCCCGTCTTGACGCCGCTGTACTCGTCCCATCGCCCGAAAGTCGACAGGTTGAAGGCCTCGTCATCCGGATGGGCTCCCACGAAGAGGACATCGAGGTCGACAGAACGCCCTCGGTTCACTGCGAGTGATACTTCCGCCCCTCCAGATGGCAACGGCGCCCCGACCAGAGCCACACTTAGCAGAACGACCAGCAAGCTCAACCGTTGTTTCATATCGCCCCTCCCGCGTCTGGCGCCCTCACCTCATCGAGGCGAAGCGGCGCCCTCACATTCACAAGTCTTGCAGAAAAACCGGGCGCGCCCAATCGCCCCTCGCAGTCAGCTACGCCGCGGTGCAGGATGAGCCTTTGGAGGTTTGATAGGGTTCACGAGTTCGGCTGGGGCCCCAAGAATACGCAGACGAGATGATGTATCTCGGCTTTGCGAAAGAGGAGAGCTTATGCAAACCGCCCTTTCGTCCCCGAAGAAAAGCCTACGGGCGGTGCTGGTAGGTTCGGCCGTCCTTGTCCTGGCGGCATCCCTGGGTACCGGCGGTGCTGCGGGGTCTGTCTCTCGCGCCGCTCCAGGTTGCAACCGGGGGAGCTTGAACATCGAAAGACATCGCTACGGCACCGCCCCGAGTGGCGCGACCGTCCACCTCTACAAGCTGACCAACAGCCACTGCATGCGCGTGAAGATAATCACGTACGGCGGCATCATTCAGTCCCTCAGCGTCCCCAACCGCAACGGGCGCACGAGAAACGTCGCCCTTGGCTTCTCCAACCTGGACGACTATGTCGAGCAGAACGACCCATACTTCGGAGCCATCATTGGGCGTTATGCAAACCGCATAGCCAACGGTGAGTTCACCCTCGACGGAGTTACCTACGAACTTCCGGTAAACAACGACCCGAATACCCTGCACGGCGGTCCGAAAGGATTCCACACCAAAGTCTGGGACGCCCAGCCGGCCCAAGACGCAAACAGCGTCGGTCTCGAGCTCAGTTACACAAGCCGTGACGGCGAACAGGGTTTCCCCGGAAGACTGGAAACGGAAGTGAGATACACCCTCACCGAGAACAACGCTCTGCGGATGCACTACCTGGCCACTACCAGCCAGCCGACGGTCGTCAACCTGACGAACCACTCCTACTTCAACCTTGGCGGCGAAGGCACCGGCACGATCTACGATCACAGACTGAAGATCAACGCAAATCACTACACCCCGGTCGACTCCACCTTGATCCCCACCGGGAGGATCGCTCGGGTGGCGGGCACGCCGTTCGACTTCCGCACCCCCAAAGCGGTCGGCGCACGCATCCGCAACAGTCATCCGCAGCTTTTGACCGGCCTCGGGTACGACCACAACTACGTGCTCAATGGCGGGCAGGGGCTGAAGCCGGCCGCACGGCTAACCGACACAAAGAGTGGCCGGGTGCTTCACATCCTGACGACCGAGCCGGGCATTCAGTTCTACTCCGGGAACTTCCTCGACGGAACGCTTATCGGGACTAGTGGACACACTTATCGTCAAAGTGACGGCTTGGCGCTCGAAACGCAGCACTACCCGGACTCTCCGAACCAGCGAAACTTTCCGTCCACGGTGCTACGTCCAAACGAGACCTACGACACGACCACCGTATTCAAATTCTCGACGACAGGATAACGAAGCAAGGATGCCACGGGCGGAGAAAGGCCCCTCGCCGTGGCCTCCTCACACAGGCAGACTGTAGTCGAGCCATTCCTCGCGCTCGGCGCCCATTCGATCGTAGACCGATTGGGCGCGGTGGTTGTCCTTCGCCGTTTGCCACGAGAGCGCAGCGGCTCCCCGAGCGCGACACCTGGCGCAACAAGCGGTGATGAGCTCATCCGCTACACCGAGACCGCGCGCCTCGGGCACCACGAACAGATCGTTCATGATGCCGATGAGCGAAGCGCTGAGCGTTGACCACGTCCACACCAGAGTCGCAAAGCCAACCGCAGCACCAGTGGCGTTCCGGGCGATCAGCTGGACTCCCATACCTGAAGGATCCGCCAGCAGTGAACGGGACATGTCCAGGAGATCATCGTCCGGTGGGCTCACCCTGTAGAAACGACAATAGGCGCGCATTAGCGAGAGTACCTGCGGCAGGTCGTCTTCTACGACGATCGATATCTCCATAGATCAACTGTACGGCCCCCACCGTGGCCTGGCAACGGCAAGGGCGATTAGAGAGCGGCTCCAAACGGCGGCGTGAGAAGATGAGCTCCTGCGGACGCACCGTTATCAGCCGTGCAACCCTTGCACTCAAGACACGTGAACCTCCCGCCTCTCAGAAAGAAGTCCTGAGTGAATTCCTACTCATGGCAGCGCCCCGTGAAGGTCGTGCTTTCGCTTGCCCTCGTGGCCGGGGTGTTCTTCGGCATCCTGCCTGAGATCGCCGACTTCTCAAAGGTCTGGGCGGCTATCATGGACATGTCCTGGCTGGAGGTCGGGACTCTGCTTGTGGCTGGAGCCTGGAACATCGCCACCTATCAGTTTGTCGTGATCGCAGTCTTGCCGGGACTCTCATACTGGCAGGCATTCGTGGTGGGGCAATCGTCGACGGCCATCTCGACAACCCTTCCGGCCGGGAGCGCACTCGGCGTGGGCGTCACCTACTCGATGTACTCGGCCTGGGGACGGTCGGGCCCCGAGATTGCGCTCGCCGCAGTCCTGACGGGCGTGTGGAACAACTTCGTGAAGCTCGGCCTTCCCATAGTCGCTCTCGCCGTCCTGGCCGCACAAGGAAAGACGGACAGAGGTCTGATCGGAGCGGCGGTGATCGGCGTGCTGGCGTTGATCGCCGCCGTAGCGCTATTCGCCTTGATGCTGCGGAGCAGCGCGTTCGCAATGAGGATCGGATCGGGTCTTGGAGGTGTTGTCTCACGCCTCCGAGCCGTAGTTCACAAGCCGCCGGTAAGCCATTGGGGTGACGCCGCAGTCGGATTCCGGGCAGGCGCCATCGATTTGTTGCGTCACCGCTGGTTGCGGTTGACGGTAGCCACCGTGGTCAGCCATCTCTCGCTCTTCTTCGTTCTGTTGCTCGCCTTGCGGCACATGGATGTCACAAGCCAGCAGGTCGGCTGGGCCGAGGCGCTGGGCGCG
The DNA here is from genome assembly GCA_013694625.1 of Actinomycetota bacterium. Lineage (GTDB taxonomy): Bacteria > Actinomycetota > CADDZG01 > CADDZG01 > WHSQ01 > JACDDL01. Next base: position 11,896 of record JACDCD010000176.1, read on the forward strand.
TTCGCCCTCATACGTCTGGTCACGGCGCTGCCGGTCACCCCGGGGGGCCTTGGCCTCGTCGAACTGGGTCTGACGGCGGCGCTCGTACTCGCTGGGGGACGGGAACCCGGAGTCGTGGCAGCGGTACTCGTCTACCGCTTTCTGACGCTTCTTGTTCAGGTGCC
>JACDCD010000188.1 GCA_013694625.1 Actinomycetota bacterium
GCGCCGGTGGGGACCCATTGCTGTGGCAGCATCTGTTCTGGCTGTTCGGCCACCCCGAGGTCTACATCATGATCCTTCCCGCAATGGGCATCGTGTCCGAGGTGCTGCCCGCGTTTGCGCGCAAGCCGCTGTTCGGATATCCGGCGATCGTTTTCGCCGGGGCCGCGATCGCCTTTATGGGCTGGGGAGTCTGGGCGCATCACATGTTCGCTGCCGGCCTGGGCCCGGTCGCCAACTCCGCCTTTGCACTTTCGACGATGCTGATCGCAGTTCCGACCGGAGTGAAGATCTTCAACTGGATCGGCACGATCTGGGGCGGGGCGGTCCGGCTTACGACCGCTTTTCTGTTTGCCGCAGGTTTCGTTTCAATGTTCATTATCGGCGGGCTGTCCGGCGTCACTCATGCCATCGTGCCGCACGATGCCCAGCAGACCGACACCTATTACGTCGTGGGGCACCTGCACTACGTGCTCTTCGGCGGCTCCATCTTTGGGTTATTTGCCGGCTTGTACTATTGGTGGCCCAAGATCTTCGGGCGCCTGCTGAACGAACGGATCGGGAAGCTGCATTTCTGGTTGATGATCATCGGCTTCAACCTCACCTTCGGCCCCTTCCACGTGCTGGGCCTGCTGGGCATGCAGAGGCGTGTCTACCGATACGCTCCCGGCTTGGGCTTCGATGTCTGGAATCTGGTGGCGACCATCGGCGCCTTTACCATCGCTCTATCGATCGTTGTCTTCCTGGTCAATGCGGTCTTGACTGCAGGTCGAGGGGAGCAGGCCGGCGCGGACCCGTGGGACGCCCGGACGATCGAATGGATGATTCCATCGCCTCCTCCCGAGCACAACTTCGATGAGGTTCCGGTCATTCGCCATCGCGACGACTGGTGGCACCGCAAATACATCACCGATCCGAAGGGGACGCCCGCGCCGGTCATCGCGGGCGGTGCGGATGCCCGGGAGATACCGGCCGAAGAGCGAGACAACGCAACCGCAAGTGAGGACGAGCAGGCCCATGGCATCCATCTGCCGTCTCCGTCCTATTACCCGCTCGTCACTGCGGTGGGCCTCCCCATCGCCGGCTACGGCGTCCTGTATCAACCGCTGCTGCTTGCCGCCGGGTTCCTGATCGTGCTCGTCGGGGCGTTCGGCTGGGTTCTCGAACCGCCTGCGGAGCCGGCATGACACACGCCGCGCACGGCGCATCCGAGCCTCACACCTCAACGGGTGTCGACAACGTCAAGATGGCGATGTGGACCTTCCTTGGGTCCGAGTGCCTGTTCTTCGGGTCCCTTATATCGACCTATCTGCTCTATCACGACACGACCGGAAGCGGACCTACGTCGGCCGACGTCTACGACATCCCCTTCACATCGATCAGCTCGTTCGTCCTGTTGATGTCGAGCCTCACGATGGTTCTTGCGCTATCCTCGATCCAGCAAGGCAACCCCCGGGCAATGCGGATATGGCTTGTGGCGACGGCTTTTCTGGGTCTCACGTTTGTGGGCGGCCAGATATTCGAGTTCACAACCTTCGTGGAAGAGGGACTTACGCTGCGGACAAGTCCTTTCGGGAGTGCCTTTTTCGTGCTGACGGGCTTTCACGGCGCACACGTGACCATCGGAGTACTGATGCTGCTTGGCGTTGTGGCCATGTCGTCATTTGGGCGCCTCGGTCCCGATTCCGCCCGCCCGGTCGAGATGGTCGGCCTCTACTGGCACTTCGTCGACATCGTCTGGATCGTGATCTTCACGGTCGTCTACCTGATTCCTTGATCGCATGAGCTCGCCGGAGACCCATTACGAAGAAAGCAATCACCCCGGTCCCGCCCAGTACGTACGCATAGCGGTGGTTTTATTCTGCATAACGCTTGTAGAGGTTGCGATCTATTACATCGGCCCTCTGCGGGGGGTGCTCGTGCCCATGCTGCTCTTCTTCTCGCTGCTCAAGTTCGTCCTGGTGGCCCTGTGGTTCATGCACCTGCGCTTCGACACGCGCGTCTTCACCTGGCTTTTCGTGGCGGGGATCCTTCTTACCCTCTCGGTGTTCGCCGTCGTGCTGCTGACCTTCTTCCTGCGCGGCGGCGCAGCTCCGTCGCCTCCCGCCTTGGGCGGTTGACCGGTGCTCCTCGCGGGGGTGACGGGGGCGACACCATGGGTATGGGTCCCCCATCCTGAGGTGTGGCTTCTGGTCGCCTCCCTCGGCGGCGGGTATATCTGGGCGTTGCGAACCCTGGGCCCGCGCCTGGTGCCTCCAGGGGAGCCGGTGGCCACGAGGGGACAGAAGAGTGCATTCTTCTTCGGCCTGGCCGCTTTGTGGATCGGTGCAGATTGGCCGATGCATGAACTGTCCGAGGGCTTCCTCTACAGCGCACACATGATCCAGCACATGCTCTTTACCTTCGTTGCGCCGCCCCTGCTGCTCCTCGGCGCGCCGAAGTGGATGCTTCGCGCGATCCTGTCGCCGCCGCGCGTGATGGCGGCTGTGCGGAGGCTGAGCAAGCCCTTCATAGCCCTGGTTCTCTTCAATGGGTTGATCGCCCTCACACACTGGCCCGCTCTGGTCAACGCGTCGCTGCGATCCGAGCCCTTGCACCTCGCCGTGCACACGTCCCTGTTCGGCGCCGCCCTGTTGATGTGGACGCCGGTGGTTGGGCCGTTGCCCGAGCTATCGCGCCTATCGGATCCCGCCAGGCTCCTCTACCTCTTCGGACAGTCGATCCTGCCCACCGTCCCGGCGTCGTTTCTCACCTTCGCCCAGCGGCCCATCTACAGCTTCTACGAGACGGTGCCGCGCCTGTGGGGGCTGCCCGTGCTGACCGATCAACTGCTCGCCGGGTTGATCATGAAGATCGGCGGGGGCTTGTTGCTATGGTCGATTATGGCCGTGGTGTTCTTCAAATGGCATGCACGCGAGCTGTCCGATAAGCCTGATGAGGTCGCCTGGGACGACTTCGAGATCGAGCTGCAAGCATCGGGGCTTCGTAAATGAGCCACGAGGAACAGAGGTCCGAATCCTCTGGCTCGTCCATGATGGACGAGGTACGGATCCGGGTGCCAAAGCCGAACCTGCCGGACGAGATCAAGTTCAAGGCGCCGCTCCCCATCCTCATCCCCCTGGCCGCACTGGCGGCGATTGCCGCTATCGCGTTCTCGTTCTCGCGTGTCCTGCTGGCGGTCCCTCGGGAAGCAGCGATTCTGATTGCAATCGTGATGGCGGCGAACATCCTCGGCGGGTTCGCGTTCGCCGCGCTGCACCCCAAGCTCAGCCGCTCACAGCGCATCGAGCTGGCAATGGTCATCGGCTACCCCCTACTCATCGGAATCGTCATCGCTCAACTGGGGTTCGGCGCGCCGGCCGAGGAAGCTTCGGCGGAGGCCGGGGGAGGCACTGCGGTGGGTGGCGACGCCGTGCTGGTGGCCGACAACCTGGTTTTCGACACGGATTCGATCGAGCTTGCCGCCGGCAAGCCTCAGACCATCGGGCTGGACAACCAGGACGGCTCACCGCACAATCTTGCGATCTATAAGAACGAGCAGGCGGGTGCATCTCAGGAGGGTGCGTTGTTCGACGGCGAAGATGTTCCCGCCGGATCGACCACCGAGTACGAGGTCGACCCTCTTGATGCCGGCAAGCTGTATTTCCAATGTGACATCCACCCCAGCATGAAGGGGGATGTTGTCGTAGCCGGGGGTGGTTCCGGTCGCTCGGGCAGAGACAAGGGCGGCGGTTAGCCCACCGTCACCGCGCTGCCCCAACAGTCGTGGCTTGGCCTCGCCATCTATTCGCCCTCGCAGGTGCTCTACGACCACTACAGGGTGCTGGAACGCTCCTGGGCCCGGCGCCTCTCGATGACCAGCGAGCGGCGGGAATCATCATGTGGGTCGGGGGCGACTTCCTCTTCATCATCGCCCTGGCCCTCGCCATCGGCGCCTGGGCCGGAGCGGAACGACGTGAGGGCGAGCGCGTCGACCGCCGCCTGAGTCGCGCCGCGCGGGAGCAGGGTTAGCCGGGGGGATCCTGGGTGCGCGGACCCTGGTTGACACAGAAGGACGCGTGTCGTCTCCTGAACCGGAAGGTCGAGCGTTGCTCGGCCATGAATGTCGCCTACTCAAGGGAGCCAGCCGTGACCGATCGGGACAAGGCGATCAACAAAGGCGAAGAGCTGCGGGGCAAGGTGAAGGAGGGCGCCGGGCGCGCCACAGACGACCCCGAGCTCGAGCGTCAGGGTCAGCGGGACCAGAGCAAGGCCAACATCAAGCAGGCGGGCGAGAAGGCCAAGGACTCGATCAAGGACCTCGGCGGAAAAAAGGACCGATAGGGCAGGCACGCCCCACCCCGTTCTCGTCCCGGGACCACTCATCCCCTACCCGGCGGCCCCCGTGTGGCTGGAGGTGCGCTAAAGGCCTTCTCGTGCGCCCAACCACATCATGGTGTGGTCAACGGCACGAGTTTCGGTTCTCGGCGCGCCGGATCACCATGCATCCCGCATTGCGCCGTTACCGGCGGCCGGCCGCGATGGGCCGGGCCAGGTGGAGAATGAAGAGATAGTGCTTGCGAACCCGGCCGCCGGGCCGGGCTCCGATTCGCCGGCGAACGGCGTCGTACAGCCGCCGGCGAACTTCCGGTTCCATCGCGCGGTGCCCCGAGTAGGTGTCCAACAGGGCCACGTACTCGTCTGCCGTGTACCACCGATCCCATAGATACCGGGTCACAAGTAAGCCGGCGAAAAGGCCGCTGGCTTCGATATCGACACCTTCGTCCGCAACGGCATCGGGAGGTGGCGGCGGAACATCCTCTTCGCCGATCGCACGGTAGTCATCTTGAACCTCTGCGAAGAACCGATCGCCATCGCCGGGCAGGACGTGGTGCGAGGTGATGATGGCCAGCGCCCCCTCCGCCTCGAGTATTTCGGCGGCCTTCGCATATCGCACACGGGGATCGAGCCAGTGCCACGAGGTGGCCGCCAGAACCAGGTCAAACGATGAGCCGTCCGGTTCCCAATGTTCGAACGGGGCCGTGACGACGCTCACCTCCGGGAAGGCGGCGAGGTTCCTACGAGCGAGCGCTGCAAGAGCGTCACCCAACTCGATGCAGACGATCCGGCCGCAGCGCCGGGCGAGTGCAGATGTCGCTTGCCCGGTGCCGCAGCCGATTTCCAGCACACTTGCCTCCGGGCCGAGGCCTGCAAGCTCAACTATGTCCTCGAACAGCCGCTCCGGATAGCGGGGCCTTATCGCGTCGTACAGCGGGGCGTTGGCATCGAAGGTTTTCTTCAGACGGTCACGGTCGGTATCCTCCATGCCGCTTCGGCGACCGAACGGATCACAGAGTGATGAGACGGTCGGCGGCCATGGCCCCGAAAAGCAGCGCCAGGAAGTAGATCGAATACCGGAACAGGCTCCAGGCGACGTCGCGCTCCGGACGCCTCCACAATCGCACCGCCAAGGCGACGAAGATGCTGTTCAATGCGATCGCGGCCACCAGATAGATCATCCCCATGCGGCCGACCGCAAAGAACACAAGGCAGATGGCGAACAGAAGCAGCGAGTAGAGGAGTATGTGCTTGGCTGTCTCGGCGCGTCCGTAAACCACCGGCATCATCGGGACTCCGGCTGCGGCGTACTCCTTTTCGTAGCGCATCGCCAACGCCCAGAAGTGTGGCGGGGTCCAGTAGAAGACGATTGCGAACAGTGCAAGCGCAGGAGGGTCCACCCGTCCGGTCACCGCACTCCATCCCACCAGCGCGGGAAATGCGCCTGCCGCGCCCCCGATCACGATGTTCTGCGGCGTGGATCGCTTCAGGCCGATGGTGTAGACGAAGACGTAGAACAGCAGCGCCGCAGACGCCAGGGCGGCCGATATGAGGTTGACCGTCAGGTAGAGGAACACAAACGCCGCTACCCCCAACACAACGCCGAACACCAGGGCGTTGCGCGGCTCGACCTTGTGCGATGGCAGCGGCCTCTTCCTGGTCCGGGGCATCACCTGATCGATGTCACGATCGACATAGCAGTTGATGGCGTTGGCGCCGCCCGCCGCAAGCGCGCCTCCGGTAAGGGTTGCAAGTACGAGCCACAGAGAGGGCCACCCATCGGCGGCCACGATCATCGGTGGCACGGTCGTGATCAGGAGAAGCTCAATTATGCGCGGCTTGGTCAGAGCAAAGTAGGCGGCCGCACGCTCGCGCGCGGTTACAGCTTCACGTCCCGGGCCGGCGCCGTGGGGCAGCGGTTCGACGAGCGCGCCACCGGTCGCATGGCTGGCGGTGCGTCCCATCAATCGACCGCCGCACGGGACGGTGGATTCAGGGTTGTCATTCAGTGGCCGTTCTGAACGCCGGCTGCCGCCTGCCGGCGCGCTCCGCCGTCCCCGACCTCTGCAAGACGGGGTGCAGGCCGACTGAGATCCCCACCAGGCCGCCGAACAGCAGAGCCCCGACCAGCAGGTGAACCGTGACCACGGCGGCGTTGAGCCGGGTCCAGATGTTTGCGGCGCCGATGAGAACCTGCAGGAGATATGCACCGGCAACCGCATGGGCGAGGCGCGCCGGACCCGGTATTTCGACTTTTCGCCGCGTCACCTTTACGGCGAACAGGACAACAACCACACCGACCAACCCAGCGAGAACCCGGTGCGTCCAGTGGATGGCGTAGGACTCGACCGCCAGGTTGGGGATCAAGCTGCCGTTCATGAGTGGCCAGTCGGGGAACACGTAACCGGCATCGGACCCGGTTACGTAGGAGCCGCTCAACAAGAGCAGCCACACGGCTCCGGCCAGCATCGCCGCCTGCCGGCTGAGGGGCCGGTCGGCCCCTGCGGGACGATCGCCGCCGGGCGATGCTGCAACGACGAGATAGACGAGCACCCCCACTAGCAGCAGAGCGGTGCCGAGGTGGAGCACGACCGACACGGCTTGAAGCTCGAGCTTGACCACGACTGCCCCGAGCAGCGCCTGGAAGACAACCAGACCGAACGCCGCGACGGAAGGCCACAGGATGGCCGGAGATTCCCGGTGCCGCCACACCGCCAGCCCGGCCAGACCCGCAAGCAGAAGAAGAACGACCGAGGCCATGAGCCGGTGTGAGTACTCGATTACAAGGGCACGCGAAGCAAGCGAGGGGATGAGCTCACCCGAGCAGTGCGGCCAGTCGGTTCCGCACCCCAGTCCGGATTTCGTGGCGCGCACCACTCCCCCAATCGCAATGAGGAGGAAGGTGGCGACGGTCGAGGCAACGGCGAGCCTCCGGAAGCGTTCCATCTCGGGCGATGTTACCCGCATGGGATAGCGCCGGAATCGCGTCTAGCATCGAATGATGAAGCCTTTGTCTCTGCGAGCAGTTGCGCTGATTGCCATGGTTGCCCTGCTCGGCGCCTGCGCAGACAACACGCCGAACGAGAACGCAGGCTCGCCTGGAGCGTCGTTCAACGAAGACTTCACGGATGTGGAGGCGTACCCCGTTTTTGTGTCCAGCGAGATCGTCGTGGGGCGCAATCGCTTCCTGGTCGGCCTCCTCAGCGGCGAGAACGACGCTCCGATCGCGTCACCGGGCATCGACATGGCGATCTCTTTCTTCAATCTCGAGAAGTCCGCGCGCAAGCCGGCTTCCACCGAGAAGATGAACTTCGTCTGGACCCAGAAGCCGAGGACCGGGTTGTACGTAGAGGAGGTCACGTTCGACTCCGCCGGACGATGGGGCGCGGAGGTTGAGTTGAAGGGGAAGGGCGTGGATGAAACGGTTCGCGCCAACTTCGACGTCACCGAGCAGTCATCGACCCCGGCGGTGGGTGAGCGGCCCCCGGCGGTCGATACTCCGACGGCAGGCGATGTCGAGAGCCTCGGAGCTATCTCCACCGACTCTGATCCGGATCCTCGCTTCTACAGGCTGTCAATAGCCGATGCGCTCCGCTCAGGGCGGCCGTCCGTAATCACCTTCGCCACTCCCAAGTTCTGCGAGTCCGCCACCTGCGGGCCGACTCTCGAGATCGTCAAGCGGGTCTCGAAGGGCTTCCCCGACATGAACTTTATCCACGTGGAGCCCTACAAGTTGCCCATCCGCGCCGAGCGCAAGGTGGTGCCGGCAGCGGGGCGATGGGGTCTTCCGACCGAGCCCTGGGTGTTCGTCGTCGGTTCAGACGGGCGCGTGGCGGCGAAGTTCGAGGGAATCGTCGGCGCGCCCGAGCTGCGGAGGGCGCTGAACGAGTTGTAGCCTGAGGCCGCACCTATCCTTGGTCGAGATCGGCCGCTCGGTGCACATTCTCGACCAGAGAACGGCCGCACCTATCCTTGGTCGAGATCTGGCGCTCGGTGCACATTCTCGACCAGAGAACGTCTATGCGTCCTCGATGGAGAGTGCAACCAGCGCCTCTCCTCGCTGCTCGAGCTCGACCTGCACAGGGGCGCCGGTGGCGCGGTGCTCGTTCAGATGGTCGAGCGGGAAGCTGTAGTCGATCTCCTGGTCGATCGTGATCGTGTAGGTGCGTTCTCCGTCTTTGAGGATGAACCCCGTGACCTTCCCCAGTCCCTGTGAGGAAACGTCCACCACCACGCCCGTGACGCGGGCGGGCGTTGTGCCGGCCTGAGTGCCGGCCGGGGTGCCGGCGCATCCAGTCCCCACGACCGACGCCAGGAGACATAGAACGAGCAGCCGGCGCCTGTGCACGGGACTAGGGTAGCGGCGCGCATGACATCGTTCTGGCCGGGGATCGACGCGTTGAGAGCCCAGATCGATGCGCGACTGGGCGACTTCCTAACGGCGCGCCGGCGTGAGCTCGAGGAGGCGGGCGATCTCATCGACGAGATCGCCAGGGTGATCGAGTCCGGAGGCAAGCGGCTCCGCCCCGCTTTTTGCTACTGGGGTTACCGGGGAACCGGGGGCGAGCACTCGGACGAGATCGTGTGTGCGGCGGCCAGTCTGGAGCTCCTCCACACATTCGCAATCGTCCACGACGACATCATGGACGCCTCGAAAGAGCGCCGGGGAGTGTCCACCTCATTCGCAGAGCACGGCGTGAACGTCGCATTGCTCGTCGGGGATCTGGCCCTGGTGCTGGCCGACGAGGCCATCATGGCGTCGGGGTTCGATCCCGGGACCCTTGCCAGTGCGTTCGAGGCATACTCCCGAATGCGTCAGGAGGTGATCGCAGGCCAATACCTCGATTTGAAGGCGGCCGGGAAGCCGTCCATAACGGAGGCTGAGGCACGCAGGGTGGCCCTGCTCAAGTCCGGCCGTTACTCGATCCAGGAGCCGCTGGCCATCGGGGCGTCGCTCGCCGGAGCGCCCGACGGGCTCCGGCGGCAGCTTTCGGACTTCGGAGAGCCCCTGGGGGAGGCGTTTCAACAGCGCGATGACCTCCTCGGCACGTTCGGGGACCCCGCAAGCCTCGGCAAGCCCATCGACTCCGACATCAGGGAAGGCAAGCGCCACGTGCTCTACGCCAAGGCTCTCACCGGTCTGCACGGAGAGGAGCGCAGGACACTCCGGGAGTTGTGGGGAGGGGGGGACGCTCTGACCGACGACGATGTCAGGGAACTACGCCGTTTGCTCGAGTATTCGGGGGCTCGCGAGGGGACCGAAGCCCTGCTCCAGAGCCTCGCAGCTGCGGCTCTGAGACGGCTCGACGCGCTCCCCGTCGACCCGGATGCCCGGGCCGCCCTTCAAGAGCTGGCACTCCAGGCGACGGATCGCCAGTCGTAACCTGTTGTGGTCATCACACCGACCGGCCCGGAAGAAACTCATCGCGCGGTTACCTTTGCCCCACCCGGGCGGATGTGCGCGATACATTTGCACTGATTTCAAGTGCACTGATGGCAAGGTGCCCGAGCAGGAGAAAGTGTGGCTGACCCCGAACAGATCTACCAAGAGGTGCAGCAGGAGGAGCAGCAGAAGGGTTCCAGCGCTGCGGTAATCGAAGGGCGCGCCAAGGCTGCGCGCCTACGCGCCACAGAGGGTTCGCCGCACCCCAAGGAGCCCAAGTGGTGGCCCGGCGCGCAGCCGCAGTTCGAAGGGGACGGAGCGGCGCCAGAAGCCCCCGCCGCCGAAGAAGCCCCCGCCGCCGAGGAAGCCCCCGCCGCCGAGGAAGCCCCCGCCGCCGAAGAAGCCCCCGCCGCCGAGGAGCCCGCCGCCCAGGCCCCCGCCGAATCACCTGCCCCCGAGGCCCCACCGCCG
>JACDCD010000198.1 GCA_013694625.1 Actinomycetota bacterium
TGGGCCTCGAGGTCATGGACCTGAGCGAGGCCCAGTTCGACGCCTCGGCCGTTGCCATGGTGCCCGAGGCGGTGGCGCGCCGCTATGCGTGCATCGCCATGTCGCTCGATGACCACAAGCTCGTCGTCGCCATGGCCGATCCCGCGAACGTCGTCGCCATCGACGACATCCGGGCCATAACCAAGCTCGACGTCCGTACGGTGGTTGCCGCCAGAAGCGATGTGATGGCGGCGATAAGCCGTCACTACCGACTCGACGGGGCCGCCGAGTCGCTGGTCGAACAGGCGACTGCCCTAAAAGACGATACAAAAGAGATCGAGGCCGCCCTCGAGTCGGCAGGCGCCCAGGACGCTCCGATCATCAAGCTCGTCAACCTGCTCATCACACAGGCGGTCAACGACCGGGCGTCGGACATCCACATCGAACCCGAAGAACGCGGCCTGAGGGTGCGCTACCGCGTCGATGGAGTCCTCCATGAGGTGATGCATCCGCCGAAATCGGTGCAGGCGGGCATTGCCAGCAGGCTCAAGATCATGGCAGAGATCAACATCGCCGAGCGTCGCATTCCTCAGGATGGCCGCATAGGTCTCGTGGTCCAGGGAAAGCAGATCGACTTGAGAGTCGCAACCCTCCCCACAGTGCACGGTGAGAAGATAGTCTTGCGAATCCTGGACAAGTCGAGTGTCCTGCTCAAGCTGCAGGACCTCGGGTTTGCACCGGCCAACTTCACCCGCTACGAAAAGTCCTTCCGAAAGCCTTACGGTGCCATCCTGGTCACAGGGCCGACAGGCTCGGGCAAGACGACCACCCTGTATGCAACGCTCAACATCCTCAATCACCCCGGCGTCAACATCATCACGGTCGAGGACCCGGTCGAGTACCGGCTGGCCGGAATCAACCAGATCCAGACCAACGTCAAGGCCGGTTTGACCTTTGCGTCCGCCCTGCGGTCGATCCTGCGGGCCGACCCCGACGTCGTTCTGATCGGAGAGATCCGGGATCAGGAAACCGCCCAGATATCCATCGAAGCGGCCCTCACCGGCCACCTCGTCATGTCGACCCTCCACACCAACGACGCGCCCTCGGCCGTCACCCGGTTGACCGAGATGGGCATCGAGCCCTTCCTCGTGGCGTCGGCGCTGGACGGCATCCTCGCCCAGCGCCTGGCCCGCAAGCTCTGCGACCGCTGCAAGGAGGCCTACGTTCCCACCGGAGAAGAGCTGGCCTCGGCCGGCTTCCGGCTGGGCGCGGACGAAGAGACCCCGAAGATCTTTAAGCCCACCGGGTGCACGAGCTGCGCCTCCACCGGCTACAGGGGGCGCGTCGCCCTGCACGAGGTGATGGCGGTGACCGAAGAGATCGAGCGGCTCGTCGTCGAGCGTTCGTCGGCCGACGAGATAGCCAAGGTGGCGCGGGCACAGGGGATGGTCCCCCTGCGGGACGACGGCATGTCCAAGGTCATCGAGGGCCTGACGTCGATCGAAGAGGTGCTGAGAGTCGTCGTTTAGGGGCCCTGGCGCCCGGCCCTTTTCTCCCTCAACAGGGCGGTGCACGTGCCGATAACCCCCTCAAGAGCGCCACTAAAAGGAGAAGCCATGGTGCAGGTGCGCAAGGAGCTCGGCGTGGTCTTGCTCGAGCTCGGTTTGGTAACCGAAGAGCAGATGCAGGATGCGGCCCGCCACGAAGCCAGCATGGGGCAGTCGGGGTGGAAGATGCTGCTGGAAACGGGGGTCCTGAGCGAGCGCGACCTCGTGAGGGCCCGTGCGGCCCAGGCCGGTATGCGCTTCGCCGATCTCAGAAAAGAATCCCCCACGCCCAAGGCCCTGGGGCTCATCTCCGGCGATATCGCCCGCCGGCAGCTCGTGCTCCCCCTGCGGATCGAGGGCGAATCGCTCATCCTGGCCATGGCCGAACCCACCGATCACCTCGCCACCTCGCAGATCACCGTGGAGTCCGGCCGGGAGGTGCGCCCCGTGGCCGCCCATCGCCCGGATCTTCTCGCCGCACTCGACCGCGCCTACGGCCTCGCCGTGGCGGGATCCCCGGTGTCGAGCAGGTCACCCAGCACGGCCGGGAACGGTGCACCCACCGCACCTCCTTTGGCTCCTGCTGCACGTCCCTTCGCTCCTCCCGCTGTACCGCCGGCCCGGGGCGCCGGGGGTCCCGTGAACCCTCCGGACAAGGTGAAAGGAAGCGCTTCGGTGGCCACCGAAGAGGAACAGAGAGACCCCAACCTCGCCGACTTCCTCACGGCCTTGATGGACGGAGGAGGCTCGGACCTGCACCTCACGACCGGGTCTCCGCCCGTCATCCGGGTCAACGGCGATCTCAAGCGGCTGCCGGGCTACCGGCCGCTCCAGCGCGTTGACCTGCAGACTCTGCTCTACGCCATCCTCACCCAGAAGCAGAGGGAGGTGTTCGAGGAGAACCTCGAGCTCGACCTGTCCTACCAATTACCCGGCAAGGCCCGATTTCGCGTCAACGTGTTCCAGCAGCGCGACGCCGTGGGTGCGGTCATGCGGCTCATTCCCTTCGAAATCAAGTCGGTGGCCGATTTGGGGCTCCCCGCGACGGTCAAGGACTTCACCAATCTGCGGCGCGGAATGGTGCTCGTGACGGGCATCACGGGCTCGGGAAAGTCGACGACTCTGGCTGCGCTGGTAGACAGGATCAACTCCGAACGTCCGGAGCACATCATGACCGTCGAGGATCCCATCGAGTTTCTTCATCGCCACAAGAAATCGTTGATCAACCAGCGCGAGGTCGGCACCGACACCCACGGCTTCGCCGAAGCCCTCAAGCACGTTCTCCGGCAGGACCCCGATGTCATCCTCGTCGGCGAGATGCGTGACCTCGAGACTATCTCGACGGCCCTGACTGCGGCCGAGACCGGCCACCTTGTCTTCGGCACTCTGCACACTCAGGATGCCCCGCAATCGGTCGACCGGATCATCGATGTCTTCCCACCCCACCAGCAGGAGCAGATCCGGGTCATGCTCGCCGGCGCGTTGTCCGGAATCGTCTCACAGCAGCTCGTACCAACGGCGGACGGCAAAGGGCGCGCGGTGGCGGTCGAAGTTCTTGTTGCTACCCCCGCGGTTCGCAACCTCATCCGTGAAGGCAAGACCCATCAGATCTACACGTCGATGCAGGCGGGTGGCAAGTACGGGATGCAGGTCATGGATCAGCACCTCGCCGAGCTCGTGAAAAAAGGCAAGGTCACCTACGACATGGGCCTCGAGCGCTGCCACCACGCCGAAGAATTCAATCGCCTGGCAGGAAAGGGATAGCCGATGGCCGCCACTTACGAGTACCGGGTTCGCACCAAGGAGGGACGCGTGGTCAACGGCAAGATGACCGCCGACGGCGAAGGGGCCGTGGCCACCCGGCTGCGCGCCCAGGGATTTGTCCCCGTACAGATCAAGAAAGAGAAGAAGGTCTCGGCCAAGAAGGAGCTTCACATACTTCCGCAGAAGGTGAAGCTCAAAGAGCTTGCCATCTTCTCGCGCCAGTTCGCCACCATGATCAACTCGGGTCTTTCGCTGCTGCGGTCGCTCAACATCCTCGCCGAGCAAACCGACAACTCGAAGCTGGCCGAGACCATCACCGCGATTCGTGACGACGTCGAGCAAGGCGCCAGCTTGTCGGGTTCGATGAGCAAGCACCCCAAGGTGTTCAGTGCCCTCTTTGTCGCCCTGGTGCGTGCGGGGGAGACGGGCGGACAGCTCGACACCGTCCTCATGCGGGTGGCAGATAGCTTCGAAGCGGATTACAAGCTGCGGCAGAAGGTCAAATCGGCCATGACCTACCCGGTGGTGGTCGCAATGATCGCCGGGCTGATGGTCGCGATCATGCTGATCTTCATAGTCCCGACTTTCGCCGCGATGTTCGACGGTCTCGGCGGTGAGCTGCCCTTCCCGACCAAAGTGCTGGTGGTCCTAAGCTCCCAGGCGAAGATCATCCTGCCGGTGTTCGTCGTCTCGGCCATCGTGGGCCGGATCGTCTACAAGCGGGCCCGGCTGGCCAACGCCGATGTCCGTTTGCGCACCGATCAGATCAAGTTGAAGATTCCGGTATTCGGCGACCTGTTCCAGAAGATCGCCATTTCCCGCTTCTCTCGCACGCTGGGCCTTCTGATGCGGGCCGGTGTGC
>JACDCD010000205.1 GCA_013694625.1 Actinomycetota bacterium
TCTGCTCTGTTTTCAGGACGGGGGGCGAGTGTGAAGGGCGTTGTTCTGGCAGGGGGCCTGGGCACTCGATTTCATCCGGTGACGCGCGTCGTCAACAAGCACCTTCTCGATGTGTTCGACGAGCCCATGGTCTTCTATCCAATCAGGACGCTTGCGCAAGCTGGAGTGCGCGAGCTGGTACTGGTTACGGGTCACGAGATCGATCAATTCAAGTCCCTTTTGGGTACCGGTAGCGAGCTGGGCGTGGATATCAGCTATCAACGTCAAGAGGGCCACGGGGGCATAGCAGAGGCTCTCGGACTTGCCGCCCCGGACGTCGGGAGCGAGCCAGTCGTCGTCATTCTCGGGGACAACATCTATCAGGAGGACTTGACGCCCTACGTCGAAGCCTTTGCGGCGCAGGGCGAAGGAGCCAAGCTGCTCTTGAAGCGAGTCTCGGTCGAGGATGCGAGGCGATTCGGGGTTGCGGCAATTGAGAATGACAAAATTACGTCCATTATCGAGAAACCCAAGGAGCCTCCGAGCGATCTAGTAATCACCGGCTGCTACATGTACGACGAACGGGTATTTGACATCGTCGAAGGACTAGAGCCATCGAATCGAGGGGAACTCGAGATAACCGATGTCAACAACGCCTACGTGGGTACGGGCAAGGCTACCTTCGACGTGCTGCGCGGGTGGTGGACCGATGCTGGAACACCTGCGAGCAAGCTGAAGGCCTCCATCCTCGTGGCTCTGGCCAAGGGTGTGACCTTCCATGCATAGGTCGGCCCCCCTCCCGGACGTAACGGTGGTCCTTCTCGTCTATCGGCCCGGAGAGCGGGAGGTTCAAACGGCGAAGATAGTGCGCAAGCAACGCTACGACGGAGCGGTCTTCATACAGGTCATCGATTCGAGCCCCGATAAAGCACTTCCCGCCAACCTCGAATTGCGCAGGGCCGCGGACACCTGGGTGTCCATAACAACCGAAAGCTTCGGGCACGGACAGACTCGAAACTTGGGAGTGGAGCACTGTTTCACACCTCTTGTGGTCTTTCTCTCACAGGATGCCCATCCCGTCGATGATGACTGGCTGAGGGCGCTGGTTCAGCCACTGGTCGATGGGCGAGCAGACGCCAGCTACGGCAGACAGCGGCCTCCGGAGTCCGATCCTGAGCGCGAGGCAACCTACCGCTTCCTGTACCCGGAGGTCGGTGAGATAAGGACGATGGAGAACGTCGCCAATAAGGGATTGCGAACGTTCCACTTTTCTGATGTGAGCTCGGCCTTTGCGATAGACGTGATCCGGCGGGTTCACTTCCCAGAGGAAATTCATACCTTCGAGGATATTGGCGTCGCGAAGCGATTGTTGGATGGCGGGTACCGCATCGCATACGTGCCCGAGGCGGCGGTCTGGCATGCGCACATCCTCACCAGGAGGGAGATGTTTGCACGCTACCGGGAGATCGGAATGATCTACGAAAGGCTCGGCATCTTCGGAGAGCTGCGACGGGCCGGGCGCTCGCCTTTTCTGGGGGAGGGTGTAAGGGTCGCCAAGGCCGTGGCACCGCGCGGGAAAGCAGGATTGAAGGGGAAGGCCGCTCCCATGGTCGTCGGAGCGTTGAAGGCGTCGGCGGTGACGTGGGGACACTGGGAAGAGCGCCTCGGGAAGGCTAGGGGCGGGCGGTAGGGCGGAGGCCATCTCTGCGGTCCTTGCGTTGCTTTCCGGAAGGCAGATAGAGGCCGGTCACTACGTATGTGCCGGGGATGCGGTATTATTAGACTGCGGTTAGAGGCGTGCGCAACGGACGAGCCGCCTGATCGTTCCCTTGGGGAGGGTTTTATCGATGCGGCTCATGACGCTCATATGGAAGCACCGGTTGGTGCTTCTGCTATCTATTGTGGTGTCGCTAGCCGTCGTGATCCCAGTCGCGTCCATAGCTCCGGTCACATATACGAGCTCTGGGGAATTTCTCATCCCTACCACCGATCCATTGACCGGCGACCTTACAGACACTTCGCCCCTCGGCCGTTCGACAGACGATTACGCACGGGAATCGCTTGCTGACGATGTCAGGGTTGGGCTCGAATCCAATTCCGATGAACTGATCTCCATTAGTGCCACACGAGATAACGATCAGGACGAAACCTACAGCTTGGTGGCGGAGGCATCTTCGGCATCAGTTGCTACTGAAGGTGTCAGCCTGGGGGCCAAAATCCTGAGCAGCGCAGCAGAGACGCTGAGCGCTTCGCAGATCAGCAGTTTTAACCGCCGGGTGGTGGATGAGCTTGTGGACTTGGAGGTCGAGCGAACACGGATCCACAAGCTCAGCCTTGTTCAGGCGAGAAAGACCGAATCGCTTAGAGATCTGATAGCCGTAGCCCGTAGCACGGGTGATGCAGATCTGAAAGCCCTCGAGGACGAACTCTCGAAGGAACGTGTTGTGCTTGCCGGCTACCAGCAGCGCATCGACCTCATCAAGAGTAAGAGCGAGAACCTCAAGAGACTCATCGCAAACGTCAATGATGTGAGCATTACCCGTGTAGCCTCCTCGAGCCTTATCTCTTCTCCCAGTATTCCCACAACCGGGTCCGACGCACGGTTGATTCAACTCGCTGGAATAGCGGTCCTGGCCGGGCTTATGGTGGCTCTCCTGGTTACTCTGTGGCTCGAGCGCCGCACGATGTTTGGTTGGCGACGCACGACGTCGTCCGACATGCGCCTGCACCGGGAGAACAACTAGACTTGAATCGACTGGCGATCATCGGTCTCGACGGAGCTACGTTCGAGCTGATCCACCCATGGGTCGAGCAAGGACGGCTCCCCAACTTCGCCAGGCTTCTCGAGCATGGTGCGTCGAGCGGCTTGAAGTCGGTGCCCAATATGAATACGGCCCCCGCATGGACGACATTCATGACCGGGAAGAACCCGGGCAAGCACGGAATCTTCTGGTTTGCCGAGGAGGGTAACGAGGCAGGCAAGGTGCGCTTCGTCACCGCTGCCGACAGGGACGGCGCCAGCCTATGGCGGTTGCTCTCGGATGCAGATCGCAGAGTCTGTGTCATGAACGTCCCGCTCACCTACCCGGTGGAAGCGGTGAACGGTGTGATGGTGGCAGGCTTCGATGCCCCTTCGACATCGAGCCGTAGCTTCACGTACCCCGAGAACATCCTGCCCGATGTCGAGCGCCGATGTGGGCCGTACCATCTGCACGTTCCGGTCATTGCCCATGCTGAAGCCGGACGACGAGCGCGGGTCGCCGAGGACATTCTGAAAGCAGAAGAGACAAGGGTCCGGGCCGCAATTGATCTGCTGCAAAAGGAGCCCTGGGACGTCTTCATGTACATGATCAAGGCGACCGATATGGCCGCTCATTACCTCTGGAACTACGATTCCCTTTCGCAGGTTGATCTGTTGCCGGTTTATGAATATGCTGACGCTGCGTTGGGAAGATTCGCGGAGGCGGCGGGTGAAGATTGCGGCATGCTGGTCATGTCGGACCATGGCTTTGGATGGAGGCAGCCCGCGGCTGAGTATCTTAACGATATCCTGGCGCAACTCGGATATATGGGGAAGACTCAGTCTCACGGGGAAGGAGCAACGTGGCGGGCGTTTCACGTCGCGAAGCGACTCGGCCCCCGCGCCAAGGGGGCGGTCAAGCGGCTGCTGCCGGGGGCCTACAGCAGATTCGGCTACAGGGTCCGCTTCGGCGGAATCGATTGGTCTCGAACGCGCGCCTATTGTGACAACACCCGTAGCTGTGTATGGGTCAATCTCCGCGGCCGGAATCCCAAGGGCCTCGTCGATCCGAGCGAATACAAGGCCCTGGTGGAAGACCTCCGAGAGGTTCTGCTCGGCCTCACCGACCCGGCCACGGGCGAGCGGGTGGTAGAGGCAGCGTGGCTTCCGTCAGAGATCTACTCCGGGCCTCACACGTCGAGCGCACCTGATATCCAGATCGACTGGAATTACGATCGGCCGGTGAAGGGTTTGAAGTACGAAGGCAGATTGGGTAGCGCAGAGTCGGCGCAGTCGGCCAAGGGAACGATGAATGCACTCACCGGCGCCCATAGGCCGACCGGTGTTGTGCTCATGAGCGGACCACAGTTCGCGCCTCGAGGCGGTTTGGAGGACCCCAAGCTCCAAGACATTGCCCCAACCGTTCTCCACATCGCCGGCGTGTCTGTTCCGGAGGACATGGACGGCCGGGTTCTCGCCGAAGGGCTTGCCGAGCCCTTTGCGTCGGCGCCTGTGGCGAGAGGCGCTGCGAAGCAAGGCGAAGTCATGAGCGGGCCCGCCTACACCGACGAGGAGGCTGCCGAGATCGAGGCGCGTCTGAAGGCATTGGGCTACCTTTAATGCAAGAAGTGCCTCCGAGACCTTTCCGCAAAGTATTCTGTGTCGGCCTCGATGGGGCGACGTTCGACGTGATCGATCCTATGATCGAGCAGGGCCGGCTCCCAACTCTGGCCCGCCTCTTGGAAAGTGGTGCGCGTGGGTCTCTCGCCTCGACCGTGCCGCCCTTATCCGCTCCCGCGTGGGTGACTTTCATGACCGGAGAGAATCCAGGGCGGCACGGGATCTACCATTTCCGCGCCATGGAGCAGGGCGCTCTGGGGTCGGGACTCATGGGCTCCTGGGCTTATCGGGGACGGACGATCTTCGATCATGCGTCGCGTGCAGGCCTGAAGGTCACGGCTTTCCGGGTTCCCATGACGTATCCTCCATGGCCGATCAACGGTGTGATGGTCGCCGGTTTTCCCACCCCCGACACCCGCACGACGTACTCGAGCCCGCCCGAGATCGCCGAGTGGGTCGGTTCTCTGATGAAGCTGTCGCCGATGAAGAGCATGGTAGCGAGCCCAGAGGTGCAGGCTCAAGATTACGACTACTACTTGGAGCGCTCAACCGAGACCCTGGTCGAGTTGGCCAAGGACTGCGAAGTGGACTTTTTCTGTTACGTCAACAGCCTAACCGATTGGATCGCGCACAAGTTCTGGCGCTTTGACGATCCCAACGCTCCCGGCTTCGACCCCGAAGCACCTCAGAACGGACTGTTGCAGAGGTTCTACGAAAAGACCGACGCCTCCCTGGGGGCCCTCTTGGAAGAGGCACCCTCCGATGCTTTGGTCGTGGTGATGTCCGACCACGGCACGGGTCCCCGCAGCCAGAGACGCTTCAATACCAATGCATGGTTGACGAGCGTGGGCATGCTGACCCCTTCCGAGGTCCGGGGAAGACTGTTCTTTTCAACGGTGGTGCTCCGGGCCAAGCAGGCTGTGCCAAACAAGACCTCCATGAAACAATGGCTGTGGAAAAAGGCGCCACCCCTCCGAGGCATGCTCCGGAAGTCGGCAGGTGGCCTCTCTTCCTATGGGCGGGGCATGGATTGCAGCCGATCCAAGGCCTACCGCATGAGCTTTCATGACCATGTGGAGGGCGTAAACATCAATCTAATAGGCCGCGAGCCGGAAGGCATTGTTGCCCCCGCCGACTACGAGAGGGCCAGGGACGCCCTGATCCGGGCAGCCCAATCCACGGTGGACCCGAGCACCGGAGAGGATGTGTTCCAAGAGGTCTTCAAGCGAGAGGAGCTGTATGAGGGTGACCATGCCGAGCGCGCCCCCGACGTGATCCTCGTCCTGAAGCCCGTTTTCGAGTTCGGTTTGGGCTCCGGGAAGCAGGTCTTCTCAACGGTGTCGCCCTCCCGACTCATGCGCTCGAGCGCAACGCACCGCCCCGAGGGGATCCTCAGCATTGCGGGGCCGAAAGTTGTCCCGGGCAAGTTGGATGGTGCCCGCCTGATCGATGTTCCCGCCACGCTGCTCTGGGCGCTGGGACTGCCCATCCCCCAGGATGTCGACGGCCGGGTCCTGACCGACGCCTTCGATCCCGAGCTCGTCGCCGAATGGCCAATTCGTGCGGGCGACCACGAGGCCTCGAAACAGGACAACGCCGGGGAAGCCTATACGTCCGAGGAAGAGGAACAGTTGGCGACTCACCTCGAAGACCTTGGCTACATCTGATCTCTACGTGCAGGATCACCCGTTAACCGCGAGGCGCCGGCGCCACTCGGGGGAGTGACCCGCTCACCAAAGGAACGCGGGCGGGAGGAGGGGCACGGGCGGGAGGAGGGGCACGGGGGCGAGTTGATCGGGGTCGTCAGCGGCGGAAGCCTCAACCTGCTGGGCAACGCCGTCAGTCAGGTGTTGCGGTTCGCAATGGTGGTAATGCTGGCGCGCCTGTTGGATACGGCGCAGGTGGGCCTCTATTTCCAAGCCTTCGCATTCCTGGCCATTCTCGGCCTCCTGTCCCTCAGCGGTTTCCAGAGCGCTCTCACTCGGTTTGTTGCGGTATTCCGGGTGGACGAGGACCACGCCTCTTTGCGAGGCACCCTGCGCCTTGGCCTCGGCCTGCCCACCGTGTCGGCGGTGGCGTTGGGCGCGGTTCTGTTCGCAGTGTCATCGCGGCTCGCGGAAGAGGTGTTCCACGATCCTCGCTTGGCGAGCCCTCTCCGGTTCGTTGCGGTGGCTCTCCCCGCGACTGTCCTTACAGATGCGGCCCTGTCCGCCACCAGAGGCTTCAAGACGATGCGCCCCTATGCGCTCGTCGGCCTTATTTTCGAACCCGCATCCCGTTTGCTCCTTACTTGGGTGTTGGTCGCCGTAGGGTTTGGGCTGCGCGGCGCCATGCTCGGGCTCGTGGCAACAAATGTGGCCGCCGCCTGCCTCGCCGTTCTTGCCATACGCCGGCTTGCAGGGCCGTCGATGGCACCTCCCCGCTACAGATGGCGTCGCCTCTTCTCTTTTTCCACGGTCAGTTGGGTTTCGACTCTTGCATCGACGGGGTTGCTCTGGGCAGACACCATCCTGTTGGGGATCTATGGTTCGGCATCCGACGTGGCCATCTACCAGGTTGCAACGCGGCTGACCCTGCTCGTGATGATCTTCATGCATTCACTAAATGCCTCCTTTGCTCCGCGCATTGCGGATCTTTATCGGAGTGGGCAAAGGGACAGCCTGAGAAAGCTCTATTCGCTGGTCACGAGCTGGATAGTGAGACTGTCACTCCCCGCTGTTGTGCTGATCATGGTCTTTCCGCGGGAGCTCCTGTCCATCTTCGGCAAGGAGTTCACAGCGGGTGCATCTATAACCGTGCTCCTGGCTGTGGGTACTCTGTTCGACGTCGTGTCCGGCCCGTGCGGACACATGCTTGTGATGTCGGGACGCCCGGCACTGACCATGGCCAACAACCTGTGCGGGCTGGCTCTGAACATAGGCCTGAACATTTGGCTCATACCTCGTTTCGGTTTGGTCGGCGCCGGGATCGCCTGGGCAGCGTCACTTGCATTGATCAACGTGTCGAGGCTGGCCCAGGTCTGGTTCACCATGGGGATGCTGCCTTTCGACAGGGGGTTGGTGAAAGGCGTGATAGCGGCCACCGTTGCTGCGATTGTGGCGCTTGTTGTGCAGCGCGCCGGAGGGAACGGGCTTTCCACTTTGGCTGTGGGTGCTCTATCAATCGGAGCTGTCTACGGAGGGATGATCTTCCTCTTGGGCGTAGATGCCGATGATCGGCTCGTGTGGAGGACGCTCAGACGCCGTCTGTCGGGCGCCGGTCCCGCCGAGGCTGCGTGAGGCGGCTGGTCGTTCCTATTCGAGCCACGAGGGCAGATTTTCGTACCCCTTTGCGCGCAGCTTCGTGGCGACCGTTCGGTTTGCGGCGTTGTACTGCTGCTCGATCCGGCCGGCCAACTCCGGGTCGAGACTTTCGCGCAACGGACCTGTGTTGACCCGGGCATAAGCCCCCCTGAGCCCTCGTCGCAGGGCTGGTGCCTTTCGCAAAACGCCATCGGTCCTCGTGTTGATGACGCGGGCGGTTCGGCTGAGCGTGGTGTTGCGGGAATGCGAGGTCTTGTTTCGAGCCCCGTAGTCGAACGAATCTCCAACACCCTCGTCAATCGAGAGCCAGGAGCAGATTCGCGCGACGACTGCGCCCGGATCCTCCGCTAGGTGCTCGGCAAATACTACTCTCACGTCGTCCCCGAATCTATCGAGCCACCTTCCCAGGTAGTCGTCGTAGAAGCCGATCGAGAGACCGTTGAAGTGACTGTCGGGGACTATGTCGGCGCCTGCCCGGCGCTGCTTCTCACAAGCCGCGATGTAGTCCTCGAAGGAATCTATGCCGGGCAAGTTTCCCTTTGTCCGCTGGAAGGTGTAAGCGGACCACAGCCTTCTGACCGGATCACGGAGACTGATGACTATGCGGACGTGAGGCAGGGTCTTCTGGATGGCATCCAGCACCCGCTCACCGCCGTAACAGTAGGACGGAGTCGCCTCCAGCCGATATCTCTCGGTGCGGCAATGGGAAAAGTGCTTCCTGTAGGTGTTCAGGTCGGCCAGCCGGCCCCCTTCTGTGAGCAATGGCTTGAAGTATCTGAGCTCTTTCTCGTCGGCGGGACAGATCTCCGGGTGCTGCGCGAGGTACCAGAACAACGACGTGGTCCCGGCTTTTGGGATGCCTGCGATCAACAGGTTCGCTAGGTCTCCACCGGAGTGAACGTCCGTGTTCTCACGCAAGGCGGGCGAACGCCGGCCTCTACTCGACGTAGCCAAGAGCTTGAAGACGGTCGTGCACCTCGGCCGCTTCCTCCTCCGAATAGCCTGCGTCGTCTCCGTCCTGTCGCACGGCCGACCCGCCCGTCTTGCCCTTGCGCGACTCGAGCAGCTGAGGCTCGATCGCAGCCTCCAGCACCACGCCGTCGAGGTCTTCTGGGATCGGTGCGTCGCGGAGGTAGAGCACCGTGGGAGCTATGTCCGCGATCTGAGCGTCTTGGAGGGAGGCACGGCGCACGCCGGGGCCGATAATGCCCACGATCCCGTGCTGGTCGTGTCCACCGTTGAGCAACCGGTCGTAGGGATCGTCGGGGAGATGCTGCTTCGTCAGGCTGAGCTCGGTGCCGTCCGGGTAGCGAATGTCCAGACAGGCGCCTTCATCCATCCACTCCACGATCAGGTCCGGAGAGCGGTCCACATAGGGGCCGGAGTAGACGTCCTCGCGTCGCATGACCCGGCGCACTAGAGGCTTGCCGGTCGTCGAGCACACGGCCGAGCTCAGGCGATCGATCATCTCCTGGCGCACCCGCTCGTAGTCTTCCGGCGCCACGATTCCCTGAGATTGGCGCCCCTTCAGGTTGACCCAGATCTCGGGCCGTTGGCCGTCCGTGTAGGCCTGGGTTTTCGCCCAATCGAGCTTGGCGAAAGACATCATTACCTGCATGCGCCGATGGATCCATGGCAGGCGCCCCGAGAGCTTGTGCTTGATCTCGGACGGCAGACGTTTGTCGACTTGACGATAGAGCTTGCTGGCCGTACCAACCATGAACGGGCGGAGGCCGGTCCGCCTGCTCTCGTCGCGATATGAGAGCAATCCTAGCTGTTCGAGCCAGCTCGGAAGCGCTCGCGCCAGACCGTGATCGTAGCGCGCGCCATGATCGGAAACCACAACGTGCACGGTGTCGTCCCCCGCGAGCTCAATGAGCTCTCCGACTACTCGGTCGAGATGCTCGTAGGTGCCCCGGATGGCGTTGATTGCCCGGCTGGAGTCCCCGGGCGACGGATTCGCCATATGACGCCAGAAGAAGTGCTGAACGACGTCCGACTCCGTGAAGACCACCATGAAAGCATCCCAGGGCCGGGTCGACATCAGATGCTTTGCGACTGCGGAGCGTTTGTCGATCGAATTGTGGAGGCGGTCGAGCCCCTCGTCGATCTTGCCCGCTACAACATACTGAGCCAGAGCGGGGTGGACGTGATATTCACCGCCGGCCGCCTCCTTGACCTCGGTGCGCAGGTCCGGGGGGTAGGTGAAGTTGGGGTGATCCACACTTGGGCTGTCGAGCCCCGCGACCATGGTTCCGTTCACGGTCTCGGCAGGAAAGGTGAGTGGCACGTTGACTATGCCTACCTGTTGCTTTTCTTCAGAGAGCACGTTCCAAAACGCCTTGCCACGGCGGAACGAGCCGTTCACGAACTTGTAGTCGTAGCTTTCGGGGTTGTCCTCGGTGAACCAGTAGATGCCGTGCTTGCCCGGATTGAGACCGGTGACCATGGTCGACCACGCAGGTGCACTGTTGCGGTTGGGGACGGAATTCAAAGCCCCCCACGCCCCTTGCGACAGGAACTTGCCGAGATTGGGGAGTCGCCCTTCTGCAATCCACTCTTCGACCAGGCGGGGGGTCAGAGCATCCAGTCCGATGACCAGGACCTTTGGTATTGCGCTCATCTCGACGTCTCCCGCCGCGCCGGGATCAGCCCGCCCCGTCATTCGACATAACCAAGGGCTTGAAGGCGCTCGCGCACCTCTTGCTCTTCCTCTGAGGAGTAGCCCGTTCGGTCACCCTCGTCTGACAGCGTCGCTTGGCCGCCCTTACGAACCTGTCTAGAGCCGAGCAGATCCGGCAAAAGAGCGTCCTCGAGGACCTTTCCGTCGGTATCCGACGGTATGGGAGCGTCTCTCAAGTAGAGAACCGTCGGGGCTACGTCGGCGATCTGGGCGCCCTCCATGCTTCCGGGCTTCACCCCGGGGCCGAGGAGCGCCACGATTCCGTAGGGATCGTGACCTCCGTTCACAAGGTGGTCGAAGGGGTCGTCCGGCAGGTGCTGCTTCAAGAGCTTGAAGTTGGTGCCATCCGGGTAGCTGATGTCGAGGCACGAGCCTTCGTCCATCCACTGCACGATCAGGTCGGGCGAGCGATCCACGAAGGGGCCACTGTAGACGTCGTCTCGTCGCAGCACCCTGCGCACCAAAGGTTTGCCGGTCCTGCTGCACTGCCCCGAGGTCAACCGCTCGATTATCTGCCCGCAGACCTTTTCGTAGTCCTCCGGTTCGACGATTCCCTGCGACTGGCGGCCCTTCAAGTTGATCCAGATCTCGGGGCGCTTTCCATCGGTGTAGGCAATGGTCTTCGACCAGTCCAGCTTTGCAAATGACATCATCGTTTCCACCCGGCGGCGCAGCCATGGAACGCGGCGTGAAAGTTTGTGCTTGACCTCCGGCGGCAGCGTCTTGTCCAGCTTGCGAAACGTCTGCGACACAGCGGAGTATGCAAGGGTCCTTGGGTTGGCTTTACCCCCTTCGGTCTTGTACGTGAGGAGGCCGAGGTGCTGCAACCAACTTGGCAGTGTTCGCGCCAACCCGTCTTCCTGGCGAGCCCCGTGGTCGGACACGAGCATGACCAGAGTGTCCGGACCGACAACCTTCATCAAATCTCCCACGACCTCATCAAGATGCTCATACGTGTCTCGAATCGCGTCTCTGTGGTTCGCCGGGTCGCCCTCGGCTGGTTCATCCATGTGTCGCCAGAAGAAGTGCTGTACCACGTCGGATTCGGTGAAGACCACCATGAAGGTGTCCCAGGGCTTGGTCATCAGATGCTCGGCGACGGCGGCCCGTTTGTCGATGGAGCTGTGCAGCCGTCGGAGGCCTTCATCGGTCTCGCCGCCTATGACGTAGCGCGCCAGCGCCGGGTAGACGTAGTACTCGCCGCCCGCAGCGCGCTTGACCTCGTGACGCAGGTCAGAAGGGTGCGTGAAGCGCGGGTCGTCGGCGCTCGGGCTGTCTACCCCTGCCACGAACACGCCGTTGACGTCCTCGGCCGGAAAGCTCAGAGGGACGTTTATCACGCCGACTTTCTGACCCTCCTCTGAGAGCACACGCCAGAAGGCCTTCCCCCTGCGATAGGACCCGTTGATGAACTTGTAGGCGTAGTTCTTCGGGTCGTCCTCGGTGAACCAATAGATTCCATGCTTGCCTGGGTTCAGGCCCGTGACCATGGTTGACCATGCCGGAGCGCTGTTGCGATTCGGTACCGACTCCATCGGCCCCCAGGCGCCCTCGGCGATAAAGCGCCCGATATTCGGCAGGCGGTCCTCGGCGACCCACTTCTCCACCAGGCGAGGAGTGAGGGCGTCGAGCCCTATAACCAGAACTTTCGAGGGGCTGCTCATAGATAGCCCAGATCCTCGAGATGCGTCGCCATCTGCTTCTCCTCTTCCTCGGTGTATGCGCCGGTTTCAGTATCCTGGAGCTCGGTGGCGCTGCGCTGCACAGGGTTGGCCGCCATCACACTCTCGTCGAAGGCTTCCGCCAAGACTCGGCCGTCCATCTCGCGCGGCACCTCGAGGCCCAGGGCCCACATGATGGTGGCCGGGATATCGATGAGGCTGGCGCCCTCGATCTCGAGTCCCTGTCTCACGCCCGGGCCGGCCATGGTCAAGATCCCTTCGGGCCGGTGAGTTGCGCTAGAGCGCCCGAGACGCGAAGGAGGGGTCTCGGTGAAGATCTCCCGCTCGGCTGCGATCCCGAACTCGTAATCACGATTGAGGACCAGAACAACATCCGGAGCGAAGCCGGCACTGGGCCCCGAGTACAGATCCTCGCGTCGAGAGGCTCTCTCGAAAACCGGGGCCCCGCTTGCCGGATCGGTGGCCGTCCGCGCTGCTTCGAGGATCTGATCCCGGACGGACTCATAGTCCGAGCTCGGCACACACCCATGAGGTTCGCGACCGGCGAGATTGACGTTGACCCCTTCGACGTGGTGGTCGAGCTTGACTGTAAAGGCACGCGATGAGGCCCATTCGATTGCTCCCCCATAGGACCGCAGGGCGCCTGCGCCCCGGCGAACCAGCTTGGGCGAGTGTTGCCACAGCCAGTATTTCTTGGGGGCCTTCTCTTTAGCCCATTCGAGCGCGCCCGAAGCGAATGTGCGGCCCCTATGACCGCCGGCGCGACTGAGAAAGCCGGTGCTCTCCAGCCACGCATTAGTGTTGAAGCGCCTTGTGGAACGGGCCCCTGTGCCGTGGTCCGAGATGACGATCAACAATGCGTCGTCCGGAGCCTCCTGGAGAATGGCCCCAAGAGAATCGTCGGTCCTCTCATAGAAATAGTGCAGCGGCGTGGTACCGCTCACGGTGTGCGCTTCGAAGTCCGGTGCGTGAGGATCTGAGTGCCTCCAGAACTTGTGCGCCACCCAGTCTGTGATGCTATTGACATAGCAAAACAAGTTCACGTCCGTATCGATGAGGTCGACGATAGCTTTGGTTGACTGCTCGATGTAGTAGTCGAAGTTCTCTATTTGCGCGTCGACATCGGACATCATGCTTCGCATGGGGGAGAGTTTGAGCAGCGGGCCTATGCGCTCACCAACCTCGCGTGGCTCAGAGTAGGTGCTTCTCGGATCCGGTGTCGGGAAGCCCGATATCATGGATCCGTTCACGGGCCACGGCGGGTACGTGATCGGCACTCGAAAAGCAAGGACCTTCAGGCCGGCGCGCGACGCAAAGTCGAAGATCGTCCGCCCCCGAAACATCCATGTCCCCACGAGTCCTTCGCCGAGCTTGCCCTCGTCCATTGTGCGGAAGTGAAAGATCCCGTGACGGCCGGGGTTGCTGCCGGTCATGAAAGACACCCAGGCAGGCGCCGACAGCGGAGGCACGGTCGAGGCAAGCTCCCCGCGCACACCCTGAGCCAGGAGCTTACCGAGGGTCGGCAGGCGGCCCTGTTGGACCATCGGATCTATAACGTCAAAAGTAGCGCCATCGAGCCCCACACAGAACACCTTCGAGAACGGAGCGCGCCCCTGTACGCGACTGTCACCGGCATCCGAAACCGCCATGACTAGATGTGCTCCTTTTCCGCCAGATACGCCTTGAGCGCATCGGCCCAGTCCCTCAGGAGCGCTCCGGTCGGCTGGTCCATGCGATCGCTGCTGAGTGACGAGTTGGCCGGACGTCGAGCCTTCGCGGGCCATTCATCCGAGCCGGTCGGTTCGAGAAGGACATCGTGACCCGTCAGATCCAGGATGGCGCGGGCGAACTCGTACCAGGTCGCGCTTCCGGCGTTGGTTACGTGGAAGACGCCTACGGAGTTGGCGCCCACCAGGCCCTCGAGTGCACGGGCAGCATCCAGGGTGTAGGTGGGTGACATGCGAACATCGTTCACGACCTTCAGCGGGCCGCCGGCCTTCGCCTTATTGATGATTGCTTCTACGAAGTTCCCGCCCTTCCCGCTTGCGCCGGCCACGCCGAACAAGCTGGCGGTGCGGGCGACCACGGAGTCCGCGCAAGCCTGGGCCACGAAGTGCTCGCCTGCAACCTTCGAGCTGCCGTAGACGTTGAGCGGCTGCGGCAGGTCGCCTTCGAGGTAGGACGTACCTTTGGCGCCGTCGAACACATAGTCGCTGCTGATGTACACACACTTGGCGGCGAGCTCCGTACACGCCCTGGCAACGTTCAGGGCGCCTATGGCATTAACACCGAGGGCATGCTCGGGCTGATCCTCACATTCATCGACCTTGTGATACGCGGCGCAGTTGATGACTGCATCCGGTTCGTGTTGACTCAGACTGTCGACCAGGCCGGACGGCTGGGTAACGTCCACCTGCTCGTGGGAAAGAGCCGTCACCTGGTGACGTCCGCCTTCTGAGAAGGCCTTGCACAGATCTGTTCCCAGTTGACCCGCAGACCCCAAAATGCTGACTCTCACAACAGAACACCCTCGATCTCTGTCTCTTTGAGGAAGTCGTGCATCTCGATCAGACTTCTGTACCAATCCACGGTAATGGTCCTCGGGTCGTCGGCGTCGAGCTGGTTACTCTGCAGAGCCTCGTAGACCTCGCGCGCCCCGTCGGTCGGATCGTAGTTTGTTCGATAGCCGAGTACCCGCTCGATCTTGGCGAAGGAGATCCGGTAGGAGCGATGGTCCGTGGATCCGTACCATTCGTACTCGAATGGGAGCCCCACAGCATCGGCTATGGACCGCGCCAGCGGCATCACCTGGTAGTTCTGAGCGTCCGAGCCGACGTTGAATATCTCTCCGTTGACCTGATCCGCCGGGGCTTCGAGCATGGCCAGCATCGCCCTGCAGGTGTCCTTCACGTGAACGAAGGGCCTCCATTGCAGTCCATCGCGAAGCAGCGGCAGGGAACCGTTCTTGAACAGCCCCCGGGTCATACCGTTGATGGCAAGGTCAAAGCGCATTCTCCGGGACAAGCCGTAAACGGTCGCTTGTCTGAGGACCACGACGCAGTAATCACCGCTCGCCAGGGCCAGGGTGTCTCCTTCGGCCGCGAGGTTGGCCTTTGCGTACGTCGTCAGTGGGTTGACCGGTGAGGTCTCATCCAGAACGTCGTCGTGGAAACCGTAGATGCTGCAGGAAGAAGGGAGGATGTAGCGTTGGACCCCCTGATTCCGGGCGAGACGGGCAACGCGGGCTCTCCCTTGATGGTTTACGGCCCAGGTTTTCTCCTCGTCGAGTTCCCCGGCCGGGTCGTTCGACAACGCCGCCAAGTCGATGACGGCAAAGACGTCGTTCAACAGAGCCTCGTCCATCCAACGGATGTCGGTCCGGACGACCTCGAGCGATTTGCTCTCCGGCGGAAGGGCTTCGCGTCCGAAGAAGAACCGATCGACGGCGAGCACCCGATATCCGGCCTCAATCAGTGTGTCGGTGAGGACCGAGCCGATGTAACCCCCAGCCCCTGTGACTACGACTGTTTTCATGCCTGGCCTTCCGTTCCCCAGATGAATCCGTTGTCGGCGTCCGTCAGCTTTGGGAGATCCTTGTCCTTCTGCGACAACAGCGGTTCGGCCATCGGCAGTTCGAGCCCTATGGCAGGATCGCTCCATAAAATGCCGCGATCGTGTTGAGGGGAGTACTCGTTGTCAACTTTGTAGACGACGTCGGCATCGTCGCTGAGAGAGCAAAAGCCGTGGGCGAATCCGGCTGGAACGAACAGCAGCCTGTGATTCTTATGGGACAGGGTGGCTGTGACGTACTGGCCGAAGGTGGGCGATCCCTTGCGGATGTCTACAGCGACATCCAGAATCTCACCTCTGATCGCCTGAACCAGCTTTCCCTGCGCCATCGGGGGGTTCTGGTAATGCAGTCCCCGGAAGACCCCTCGGGTGGAATGTGAGTAGTTGTCCTGAACGAATGGCCCAGGGATCCCGGCTTCCGAGAATGCCGAACGTTGATAGGTTTCCATGAAGAATCCCCGCTCGTCGTCAAAAGCACGCGCCTCGATCAAGACGACTGCAGGTATCTCAAGCGGTCGAAACTGGAACGGCATTCGAGAGCTCCCTTCCTTCGGTTACGGTTTTGACAATTGTTTTTGCAAAGGACATGGAACAGGTGAAGGCGGGGGAAACGGCATTGAGGACGTGCAGAGCGTCCTCATCCTGATGCGTTACGAAATCCATGACGAGTTGTCTGGTGGGCCAATGGACGAGCTGTGGTCTTATGCCTACCTTCGGTGTCCTGCCGAGGTCTTTCATCTCCAAGCTCGGGATAAGCTTGCGAGCTTCCTGGAAAAGAACTCTCTTGACATACTTCCTGGGCTCTGTCAGAGCTGCATCTCGAAAGGCTGCATTACTCATGAGCAGGACGCCTTCGCGCCCGATGATCTGAGGCGTCTCCCGTGACCAGCCCTCCCACATGCGGTAGTTCTCACGACCCGCTGCTGGGATCGCGGTGGGACCGACGTAGACGGCCCCGTCGGCGCTGCGGCTGAAGTGGACACCCAGGAAGGGATTGCGCAGATCCGGCACCGGATAGATGCTGCCCCTGACGAGAAAACTCCGAGACGGCGGCAGTTTCCTGTACGTGCCCTTGAACGGCAGGATCTTGTAGTCGTGCGCCACACCAAAACGGTGCGCGATCGAGTCCGCGTGTGCACCCGCGGCATTGATCAGGAACTCGTAGGAAAACGAGCCCCTTGTGGTCGAGACCTGTCGACGGCCCAGCGGGCCGTGGACGGTGGTGGAGCACAGGATCTTGACCCGACCGGAGCCCAGCAACTCTCTTTCCAGCGAATGGAGGATCTCGAGCGGCTTGATTGCTGCGGTGTCCGGCGAGTAGAGAGCTCGCCTGAAAGTTGCGGCGTTCGGTTCGATGGACTTAAGTTCCTCGGCGTCCACATAACGGGCCCTGGCGCCGCAGGCGTCGGCCCGCGCCTTCAGCTCGTCGAGTCGTTCCTCTTCGGTCGCATCCTTCGCGACGATCACCTTGCCGGTTTCATGGAGTGTCAAGGAATTGCTCCGGCAGAAGTCCTTCATGAGTCTGTTGCCTTCGGAGCAGTACTGCGCCTTCAAGCTATCGGGGGAATAGTAGAGTCCCGCATGGAGCACGCCACTGTTGCGACCGCTTGCATGCGCCCCGAGGCCCGGCTCTTTTTCGAGGATCACTACGCCGTCTGCGCCGCGCTGTACCAACTCACGTGCGATCGTCAAGCCGGTGATCCCCGCACCGACAATCAAGTATTGGCAAGTTTGAAACACGGCCCCCCTAACCCCGAAAACCATCGCCCACTCCAGAGGGGGGTCTCCCCCGAATGCGCTGCGCACCTGCAGACTCCGACAATGCAACCATCCGCACCGGGACCCTTGGAGCCGCTGACCGGAGTCGGCGCTGCGGGCCAAAGCTTACATTAACTTGAAGCTTATGCACACGGAGCCGAGCGACAAGATCAGCCGAGCCGGGCGGCAGGATGGGCCTGGGAGTGCGGTACACGACTAGCAGTGTGCGGATGTACCGTCGTCCGGCCGTCACCCTGGAGGGTAACGGCCGGCCGGTGGCGTCGGACTAGGAGATGAGAGTCACGGAGGGCATGCGCCGGTTGCGCCTCTGCAGTTGAACTGGATGGAGCCGTGCGTCAGCCCGTTTGTCGGGTCGTAAGCACCCTTCACGAATTCGAAGCTGGTCAGCGGCACCACAGCGAGAGCGTTCTCTCCGATGACGTTGCCGTCCGGGAAGCTGAAGCTGTTGTTCTCGGCGAAGATAATGTTGAAGTACTTGGCACTTCCTCCATCCACCACTAGACAACCGTAGTCCTGAAGCCCGTGAAGTACGGCCTTGACCTCAGGAGAAGTCCTGACGGCTTCAATGTCGACACTCCGCTTGATCCGGATAACGACGCCCTCTGGTACCGGCTCGGTGGTCCTGCTGCCGGCATCCCCTCCGGAGAGTGGCCACGAGAACGGCTGGCCATGGACATCTGGCACGATCGGAGCTGAGCATTGCATACGCATCCCTACCGAGGATGTGGGTGCGCCGTTTTGCCAGAGCTCATCTCGCAGAACCGCCTTGCGGGCAGAACCCGCTCCGCGATGTCCCGTGTTTCCGGCGGCGCCCCCGACCACGTTGGAGGCCAAACCGTTGCCGTCCACGCGGTAGGCATCCTCTACGGATGCCAGGCAGCCGTTGGTCATTCCATTTACCGTACCCAAAGCCCAGTTGGTCGCAGGATCGATGATCCCTCCCCGGCCACCACTGTCGGTGTTGAATCCTGCGGGGACGTGATACGAGTAGCCGCCCGTGGTACATGCTCGATCTGTGGATTTCGCTACAGCCGTGTCGTGCGCATAGTAAATATGGACGCCGTTGAGGGCAACCCGCCTCAACATGTCATTGATCCAGACGCTCGAGCTCGGGTCGACCGGGGCGGGACCAGACCTGTCCAGCTTGGTCATGTAGTAGCCCCGAGGGTCCGAGAACACGGGCGTGTAGGTGGTGCCGGTCCCGGGTGGCGGGGCCGATGCGGCCACCTCGAACGTACGGCCGACCACCGTCGAGCTGGTTCCGTCCGAAACCCTGGCGTAAAGCGTGTGAGAGCCGCTCTCCAAACCGGTAAGGGCGAACTCGCAGGAGGCCTTGGCCGTGCTCAGCCCGGTGCAGGTCGCAGAAGAGTAGTTGGCGGAATCGACCTTGGTTGAGACCCTGCGAACGGCCCGATTGTCAGACGCAGCAATGTGGGCCGTGTGGGGGAGTGAGAGGCTTTTCCCCGGCGTCGCAGGATCGGTGATGGAGGCGACGGGACTGGGGTTACCTCCCCGGGTGGGCGCCCCGCCAGAGGTGGCGAGCGGGGTCTCGGCCGCCCACACCGGCAAGCTCATCAGACCAACTCCCAGGCTCAGCAAGCCTGTTAGCAGGAACCGGCCCGGTGTCACACGGCCGGGTCGCTCAAGAGCTGCAGGACGAGCCTTCCGCGCTTGACGCGGCCATCGAACTCCGGTATGTCTTGCCACGAGAACCACCTCCAAGTTGGGGTGCGCGTCGTGGACGGAAGACCACCTCTGCTCGAGGGGAAGCTGGGAACCGGGCCCTTTCTGATTTAATGGGCCGTGGGGGAAAGCTGGTCCCTGGCACTGTTTCCGTCGGCGAACCGCATCTCTGTATGTTCTTGGGTTATCGACCCAATATTTGGAAGACTTGAGAGCGCCCCGAGACGGAGCTGCAGGTGGCTGAGAGGCCAAACTCTCCAGGGAGCCCGCGTACGCGCTACTAAAAGCGAAAAGGCAACATGATTAGGGTTGTCGCTGATCTTGGAGTCGAAGAGGTGGCGCTGGGTCGGCGGGAGATTGGCTATGGTTGGTTATGGGGCGGTTCCCGGGAAAGCCGGATAATCATGAGGGGGCGGGTCTTCTGTTTGGCGTAGATCGCCGGATCTATTTCGGCCTATTCAACGTCGTCATGTCCGTGATGGGACATGGGGTAATCGTGTCGTGAGCTCTCCCCCCACGCTCGCCAAGCGCGTGCTCATGCTCGGAATCGACGGTCTGTCCACCTCTTTCATGCGGGCGCCCGTCGTGGCGGACAACATGCCCATCCTGAGCTCTCTCTTCGAGGCATCGGCCACCGGCCCTCTGTGGTCCACCTTTCCTCCCTACACGGGGCCTGCTTGGACCAGCATCACCACGGGGGTCGGACCCGGGAGGCACGGGGTCTTCGGCTTCACCGATCATGCCGGCCGGCCCTGCTCCGACACCACTGTGAGCGTTCCCAGGCTGTGGGACTACGTGGGTTCTGCGGGGGGCCGATCGATCGTCGTCAACGTGCCCATGACGCATCCCCCGAGACCAATCGATGGAGTGCTGGTGTCCGGGATGCCGGCGCCGAGCGCAGAGATCACGTTTCCCCCTCGGGTCGCCTCCGAGTTGCAGTCGCGTGAGTACATTGTCGATATTGCAGTCGCCGAAGGGGGCCGCGAGGGCGCCAGCACGCTCGACTCGCTGGCCGAGATGACCAGGCGTCGAGGCGAGATGGCGGCATGGCTCGCCAGGTCCCAGCCGTGGGACCTGTATGCGATCGTGTTCGTCCTACCCGATCGCCTCGGCCACCCATGGTGGAAGCAGCTCGTGCCCGGTGATGGGCTCTACGAGAGCCGCCGGGCGGAACGGGTTCGGCGTGGGGCGCAGGGCGCCCTCGTTGCCCTGGACGAGGCAATCGGCGCACTGTTGGAGACTCTTCCGCAAGACACCGCGATCGTCCTCTGCTCGGACCATGGTTTCGGGCCCCTCCATGCAGATGTCTTCTTTGATCTCGTCCTTGCGGAGGCGGGCCTCGCCACGGCGGGCCCTCAGACTGGATTGCACCGGGCGCTCGCACGAGCCGGACGCTCGAGACCTGCTCAATTTGCCCCTAGGGCGCTTCACCGGTGGGCTCGGACGAAGGCAGCAGGGCCGATCGAGCCACAGGAGAGACGGGCCTGGACCACTCCACCTTACGAGAGCGGGGTCCGTTTGGCCGACTCGTCGGACGAGGAGTTGCGCCAGAGGGTTACGAAGCTGCTCACAGATCTGAGGACGCCGGATGGCAGACAGGCGGTGAAGTCCGTCACCCGGCGGGGAGACCTCTACGGGGGTTCGCGCACAGACGAGGCCGCCGACTTGCTGTGTGAGATGGTCGACGAGACGGTTGGGCTCCACAACGGCATGCATGCGACAACGCCGTGGGTCTCCCGGGATCACCTCCCCTGGGGGACGCACGCATCGGAGGGGGTCGTAGCAATAAGTGGCGTCCCCGCTTCCCGAAGACTCGAGGGAATGGCCCCCGACATCGCTCCGACCGTGTTGGGCCTATTGGGTCTCGAGGCGAAGGGGCTCGACGGACGTTCGCTCGTGGCCCTGGAGCCGGATCTCACCCCCGTTGCGGCGGGGAGTCACGCCCCACCTGAGGGTGAGCCGGCGTACACCGCAGACCAAGAGGCCGCCGTCATGGAGCAGCTCAGGAGCCTTGGCTATGTCGACTGATACCGCCGATGTCTCCAGGGTCACATTTCTGCTGCCATTGCTGGGAGCAGCAATCGCAGCAGCATTAGCAACCGCCGCAGCAACCACCCTGTCTCCGGTAAGCGTTGGGGCGTGGTTGTTCGGGGTGTTGGCTCTGCTGCTCGTCAGGTCGAACACCGAGTTGGCGTTGGTGGGACTTGCCGCCTCTCGGGCCACCCTCGAGGGGGCGCACGTGCTGCCCTTGGCAAACGTCGGGGGCAACGGCCTCAGCCCAGGCGACATCTTGAGCCTCGCGTTTCTTGCGGGAGCGGCGTGGCACTTGATAGACGAGGCCCGGTCGGGAACGCGTATTTGGCGCCTGCCCACGGTCTTGCCGGTTCTGCTTTTTCTGGGGGTAGCCGTGTTCAGCCTCAGCTACTCGCCGGTACCGAGTCTGGGCTTGAGGGACATCCTGAAGTTCATGGCCGCATACTGCGCCTACCTGATCGTCGTGGTTGGCCGCCCGGAGCCGCGTCGCTTGCGCATGTTGCTGGGTGCCTTGCTCATCGGATCGGTGATGCCCATCAGCTACGGCCTGTACGAGGCCTTCTTCTCGAAGGGCGAAGTCAACGTGTTCTACGGATGGGCTCGCGCTCAGTCCGTGTTCGACAGCCCCAACACCTATGGCTTCTATCTCGTCACCATCGTGGCCGCTGCCTGGGCCCTTCGCCAGCAGGTCACCGGCCGAGCCCGCGTTCTGACCACGGTCATGGGCGTGGCGGCTTTTTCGTCGGTTCTGCTGACCCTGAGCAGGAACTCCATGGCCGCCTTGGCCATTCTGGTGCTGTCCATAGGCTGGAATCATCGGTCGGTGCTGATCGTCGCCGCCCTCGCGACGGTGGGAGTGATTGCAGCAGCGCCTCAGGTGCTTGCAAGGGGCCTCGAATTCTTCAACTCCCAGAGCGACCAGGGCAACTCTTTGTTGGGCCGGCTCGAGATCTGGCGAAGCGGGATCGCTTTTTGGCGCGGACAACCCCTATTGGGGCGTGGCTGGGGCGCCACGAGCACCTTCGTCACCAAGAACGCCCACAATGACTATCTGCGCAGCCTTATCGAGGCCGGGATCGTCGGCCTCGGTTGCTTCATTGCGATGATGTCGTCGCTCCTGCGCCTTGGACGAAATGCAGCCAGGGGCCGCGACGATGGTCCTCGCGCTCTGCTCGGGCTGTCTATCGGGTACGCGCTGGTGAGTCTGGCCAGCAACAACTTCGGCAAGGGCGCGTTCCAGATCCACTTTTGGCTCTTGGCGGGAGTTCTCTGCGTCTGGGCCGACGCCATTCCCGCTCGCGGCTTCGCTGCAAGGGGAGTCGTGACTGACGCTCCGGACAAGTTCGCCCGATGAGCCGCCCCCTGCTCCTGGTCTCGACGCTGGATGGTTCCGGACCAGGTCGCGTCATGGCGACTCTGGCCCAGCAACTCGTTTGCATGGGTCAGGAGCCTGTCCTTGCCTCCACCCACGGAGTCGAAACCTCTTCGCTCATTCGGGAAGCGAGCGAATCGGGTGTGCCCGTCGAACATCTTCGTATGCACGGCATGGTCGATCCCGCAGGCGCCGCAAGAATGGCCGGTCTCCTCAGGAGGTGGCGGCCCAGCGTAGTCCATACCCGAACCATCAGGGCCGATTTGATCGGCCGCATAGCGGCCGGCTATGGCGTGCCGGTGATCAACAACGTCGTGAATCTCTATCCCGACGACTGCCTAGTGCGGCTCGGCCCGGCGGCGGGGCGGGGCGCGATGTTGCTTGCCCGCTCGACCAGGGGGGCGGTGCGGCTCTTCGTGGCAAACGCCGAGGCAGTGGCGTCCAACACCGGCGCCGCCTTCGGTGTGCCACCCGAACGCATCAGAGTTGTCTATGACGGCCTGGACCTCGGCGCTTGGGCCGGTGGAACGCCCACAGACCTCAGCGGATACGGGATATCGCCGGAGCACACAGTTTGCCTCACAGTTGCACGGCTCCACGCGCAGAAAGGTCTGGAGGATCTCGTGGAGGCGGCGCGCTCGATCCACGACCAACGCTCAGAAGTCGTATTCGTCGTGGCCGGTGGTGGGCCCGAGCGCGCGAATCTGACCCGTTTGATTCGTTCGGCGGGCCTCGAGGATGTGGTCTTTTTGGTGGGTGAACGCGACGACATCTCTAATCTGCTCGCCCGCTCGCGGCTATTTGTGCTTCCGTCCCTGTTCGAAGGGCTCCCCTCCGCCATCATCGAGGCAATGGGGGCCGGCCGGGCGGTGGTAGCCACCCGGGTCGCGGGGGTCCCGGAGCTCGTCGTGGAGAACGAAACCGGTTGGATGGTTCCGCCAGCTTCTCCACAGCTCCTGGCGAGTGCGATCCTCCGGGCACTCAGCGCAGATCTCGAATCGGTTGGCGAGGTGGGTCGCAATCGCGCTCTCCGCTACTTCTCGGCGGCTGCCATGGGCAGGGATTTTGAGGAGCTCTACGGCGAGGTGGGAAACCATCGGAGGACCGGCCCCGTATCTGCAGTTGTGAAGCCGACCCTGAAGGGGGCTACGCCCACCACGCCACGAACTGCCCCTTCGACATTTCTGATCACCACGCGCAATCGGCCGCAGGAGCTTCGTCGTCTCATCGAATCGATCCTCGGACAGTCCGTGCTTCCGCAAGAGATCGTCTTGGTCGATGCCAGTGATGTTCCGGACGAGGGAGGTCTCAGAGAGCGCATCGAAAGCGCTGGAGTCGATTTCGTGTTCCTGACCTCCAAGCCGGGCCGGACACATCAGCTGAACATTGGGATCGACGCCTCCAGCGGCGACATCGTATTAATCAACGACGATGACGTGGTGCTGGAGCAGCGCTATCACGAGGCGATGCTGTCCGTTTTCGAGCAGGGCGGCGCATCGGTTGGCGGCGTGCAGGGCACAATTATCGGCGACACGCTGAAGCCTCTTCCCATGCGAGCGTTTCGTGCCCTGTTCCTGCTGAGCCGTCACACCAAAGATGCGCCGGGAAGATTATTGCCGTCCGGCTACTACACCACACCGGTCCGTCCCACAAGGCTACGTGAGGCCGAGGCTTTGCGGCTCTGCGGGCTCGCCTTCCGGCGAGGGGTTTTTGCAGATCACCGTTTCGATGAAACGCTGGAAGGCTACGCGCTCAAGGAAGACATCGACTTATCCTACAGGGTGAGCCGCCGGTACAAGCTCTTCGTCACTCCCGATGCTCGGTTCCACCACCTCAAATCTCCAGGCGCTCGGATCAGCGTGAGACAGAAGTCGAGAATGCACGTCATCAACAACTATCGCATCCACCGGAGGAACCTCAAGCACACGCCGGCGAGCGGCATCGCCTTCGCTTGGGCAGTCCTCGGACGGGTGTTGCAGGAGCTTGGCAGAGCTGTAGCCGAGATGAACCCAGGTTATATCCTGGGAACGCTGCAAGGACTGTGGGACATCGCAGGGTCGACGAAAGAAGCGTTCAGAGCTCGATGACGTTGCCGAACCTCCTTATCGCAGGCGTGCCCAAGGGGGGTACGACCTCGTTGTTCCGTTACCTCGAGCAACACCCCGACATCTGCCCTGCGGACGTCAAGGAAATCGGGTTCTTCTCCTCCTTGCGGAGGGAAGGCGCGAGCTTGCCGAGCACCGAGTCCTACCGTCAGCACTTCGCCCACTGGAATGGTGAACGGTATTCGATGGAGGCCACTCCGGCCTATTGCTATGGCGGCCTGCGGATGCTTCGAGGGATAAAGGCAGTCCTCGACCGGCCCAGGATCATGATCGTTCTCCGCAATCCCGTGGACCGGCTGTGGTCGGCGTATACGTTTCAGAGAACGAAGGGCCACCTGCCGGCAGTCTCCTCGTTCGAAGAGTACGTTTCCATCTGCATCGATAAGCGGCGCAAAGGCGAGAAGCAAGGGCCTTACTTCGGAGGCGTGACCATAGGGTTTTACGGTGACTACCTTCAGGACTGGTTCGATCTGTTCGGGCAAGACGTCAAGATTCTCTTTGCAGACGACCTCTTCGCAGATCCTCAGGCGGTCGTCACCGAACTAT
Source organism: Actinomycetota bacterium (assembly GCA_013694625.1). Classification (GTDB taxonomy): domain Bacteria; phylum Actinomycetota; class CADDZG01; order CADDZG01; family WHSQ01; genus JACDDL01. The sequence continues at coordinate 25,096 of JACDCD010000205.1, forward strand.
GCCGCTGGCTGTCCATCGATGAGAACGCCGTTGCGGACTTCGACTACGACGTCCGAAACAAGACTACCCATGCCCGCAATGTCGCGATCAGCCGGGCAGTGCGGACGATCAAGAGAACCGGCGACGGTTTGCTGAAGCGCGCTCCGAGCCTCGAGCGCACCCTCCGCCAGACTTACCTGAGGCTGAATACCGGAGACCTCGAGGAGAAACTGTCAACCGAGACGAGGCGGCGGCTCGAGGACATGTATCTGCTTTCCAACGTCACGGTTGCGCAGCTTCTGGGTGCCAGAGGCTACAAGCGCTTGCCCTCGTGGCTTACGCTTGAGCCGGTGGGTTCATAGTGGGAGCACGCGCCGGCCGCGGCGCCGAATCGTGCAGGTCAACAGTCTGAAGCTTTTCGGACCTCGTCTGCTTCTGGCAGGCTCGCTCGTCCTGGTTGTTGTCGGAGCGGCACTCTTTCTCCGGACCGACGACAAGGTGGAGACGGCGACGCCGAGGCAGATTCGCGGCTACGAGTTTGTTGGACGGGGGCAGTTGATGGGCGCCGTTCGGAGGGAAAATGAGGCGCTTATCATCAGAGGGGAGGTCAGCACCGCGAGGTTCGAGGGGCTGAGGCGGGCGAATCCCGGCCTGCGTTTTGTCAACTACGAACAGGCCTTTGCTCTCAACGTGTCCGAGGCCGGCTATGCGCGCGACAGGGGTTGGCTGGCGACAACTTGCGACGGCAAGGAAATTCATCCTGCGAACATCCCTAACGTGACTCTGCTCGACGCCACGATCCGCACGTCGCTGGTGTGGCGCACCGACCTCATAGCATCAGAAACGCGCCGGGGGTACGATCTCAACTACCTCGACACTCTGCGCTCGTTTTTCCCCCCGAACTTCTACGATGAGCTCCCTTGCGACGTGTCGGACATTGAATGGCTCGATGCTTCGCTTGAGACGGTGGAGCTCGTGCGAAGTAAGTCCGGTAAGCCCGTGATCGTCAACGGCTCGGGGCTGGGGTCAGGCCGAAGCTATCTCGAGCACAAGGAGGAAGCAGATCGACTCGTTGCTTCGGCAGACGGCGTCCAGATAGAGCACTTTCTTCGCAGCCCGAACGAGGAAGACGAGGACATCGACTTAGTCGAAGCGATCAACGCGGCCGGCAAGGACGCATACGTGAAGTGCGCTCGATCGAGAGAAGCGTGCCGGTCCGCGTTCGCGAAGGCAGGGAGCCTTCAGCGCAACTACCTGCACATTCGCCGTTAGACATCAAGGATGCTGTTGCATCTACCTGTCCGGCTTGCCGAAGGAGCCCAAGGGGATGCGAACGTTGTTGCCGACCCAGCGCGTGTTGTCGGCGAGCTGAGGAGAACGCATCAGGTTGCCCGACACCTGGGCCGCCCAGGAAGCGATCCCGACCGCGTCGAGCAGATCGGTGCCGGGCTCCAGTTCGAAACCCGCCCAATACTCCGCGGTCACCGACTTGAAGTGGATCGAGCGCCACGGACGCTCGATCCAGATCTGGCCAAGAGGGCGTTTTTTCCTCAACCACAGCTCCGCCACCATGAGATACATGACATCGGTTCCGGGAATGCCCGCGGGATGCCACGCGTCCCAATCGACCACGCCGGATAGCCCTCCCCGATCTACGAGAAGGTTTCCGGCCCACATGTCACCGTGCGTCATCACCCCTGGAAGCGATGCGCACGCTTCGTGCAGGTAGGCCTTGATTCCTGCGAGCGCGGAGGCGTCCTGCGGAACCTGCTCGGCAATGATGTCGATAGCAGTCCCGACCGAGGTGGCCTCATGGCGACGGGGCAGGCGCAAGCAGAAGGCGATCGCCTCCGCTATCACTCGAGGGGTGAGCTGTTTGGGCCGATGGCCCTTCAGCAGTGACTCGGTGCTCCAGGACGCACCACAGATCTCGCCCGAAGCCATCAAGTGAGGGACCGGACCCACCTCGGACGCCGCCAGATGCTCGAGAGCCGCTGCCGCGTGAACCACAGGGAGCGCCCCCATCGAGCCGCCCGCCCGCAGGAGGACGCTGTCGCCGCCGGAGTCCTCGATGAGCGCCAGGGCGGTGCCGCCGGACCCAAGACGAAGCCCGGCTACGGTCTCCTTCGCTCCTGCGGCGTTTGCTGCTGCGTCAACCACCCTCAGCTCGCCGGTGCGGGCCGTCATCTCGACCAACACCCCCTGTTGGAGGGCGGCCCTCAACTCACTCCTGACCGAGCTGCCGCGCAACCGCGGCGGCGGCAGCCGGTGGATGCCCCGGATCCTGAAAGGGGTGGGAGCATGGCGTCTCAGCTTGAGCAGTTGGGCCTCACGTCGCACCGCGCTCAGAAGGACGGCCGAAGGTCTGGCCGGCGAGATGGCAGCGGCACCCCATAGGAAGACATCCGTCCCGCGTGGCAACGCCGACCGTTCGAGTCTCCACCGCTCATCGGTCTCGACCAACACCCCATGGCGCCCCGGTTCTGCGGGCATCAACAGAGAGGCCAACGCCTCGAGTGTCACCCTCCGGCCTGAGTCCATCTGTCTCACGGCGCCCTCAATTTCTTGCCACCGACGAACCCACCGGTCTCGTTGAAAGATGCGCCCAAGAGGGCGAGCCGCACTTGCAGGGAGCTTTCTCCGGCGAGGACACAAAGGGACCGGGTAGTCACTCGATGATGGGGCGCCACCGTCTTCACCCTCGGCGAATACGGGCGTCGCTCTTTTCCCCGGGAAGACCCCAATACTCCAGTGTACGCACGGTGAAACCATATCGACTGTGGGATGAGAGGTTGCATGCTCAAAAGGGGATCGTTTGGCATCTGCATGCTACAGCTCGCTCACCGGCGGCACGAGGAGAACGGCCCTATGACAGGCGACCACTTACAATCACTTGGAATGAGACGACCCTAGGCTCTGTCCGAGGCGCTTAGGATGGTTGGCTGCACGGGTCGACTGTGTACTACACAGGGGGCCAGAATTGCTCATCGATCGACGCCGGCGAGTCGGCGGCTATACCCTGCGAGAGCAGATCCGCGCTGGATCGAATGGCGCTCTCTTCAGGTCCGGCAACCCCTTCGGGCGACTTGCCGTGACCCTCGTGGCCGACGACCTGGTACCGGCGGAGGCGTTCCTGCGGAGGGCGGAAGCCGTCGCTGCGTTGCGGCACAAGAGCATAGCCCCGCTGTACGACTTCGGTTCGGACGATGGCTGCTTGTACCTGGTCACGAAATACGTGGACGGTGAGACGCTCGCCGGCCTTTTGGCGGCGGAGGGGCGTCTGCCACCGGTGGAGGCGGCAGAGATCGCATCAGACATACTCGACGGACTCGCCTTCGCCCACAAGAAGGGGCTCGTTCACGGAGGGTTGATGCCCTCGAGCGTCCTGGTCTCTGCGTGGTCCAGGGCCATGATCACAGACTTGGCACTCCCTTCGGCGCTGGGCCTGGGGGACTCCGCAGGCAAGGTAACCGAGGAATCACAGGGTGTGGCTGCCGGCCCCCACGCGTCCATCTACGCGCCGCCCGAGCAGCTTCGAGGCGGTGAGCCGGGCGCCCCCTCGGATATCTATTCCGTAGGGGCGCTGCTCTTCGAAATGCTCACCGGGAACAAGCCGGTGCGTTCCGGAGGTGGGGAACCGGGCGGGACCGTCATGGAGTGGCCCCCGAGCCGGATCGAGGCGGTGGCTCCCCCACTCGAAGCGAGCGTGCTGAAGGCACTCGCCACCGAGCCCGGCGAACGATTCTCCAGCGCAGCCGAGATGCGCGCTGCCTTGTCCGGTTCCTCCCGGCGCAGGAGCGCCCTGAATGAGGCACTCGAAGTCCCTGGCGGTGCCGGAGTCCCGGATGCCGCCCGGCCTGTCCCGGAGGCGGGACCGAAGACCGCTCCCCGACATCCCCTGTCGCCTCCGGCCGCCTCCGAGATGGATGGTCCCGTGGGCCCGGAGGCCGGGACGAAAGCGGCCACTCGCTCGACGCCTCCTCGGCGGGATGGAAGGGCTCCGGCATCAAGGCGGGCGTCTCGCAGCCGCAGGAGGCAGTACAAGCACGAGGCCCGAAGGCCGGCAAGGGGACCCATCTATTTCGGCCGGTGGCGCCCCGTGGTGCTCGCAGCCGCGGTCGGGGTAAGCGCGATCCTGGCGCTCTTCGCGGTCTTCGCCCTTTCGACTGCTGTGTTTTTCGAAGACGCCAATTCCGGTGGCCAACGAGCCTCGACCGAGGCTCCAACAGCCGCGCAGCAGGGGCGCTCGAGCACTCCATATCTCTCCGGCAAGACCGTCGAGGCGGCAGCCGCAGACCTCGAGCAAGTGGGGCTGAGACTGGGGCAAGTCACCTCGGCGCCAAGCGACTCGGTTGCTCCAGACCACATCCTCGAGCAGAGCCCTGCCGGCGGTACCCGGATTCCGCGGAACGCCACTGTGGATCTCGTGGTCGCCACGGAGCCCTCGAAGGGCTAGGCACTCTAGTGGCTCGAGCCGCCGGTTCGCCGCCCTGAGAAGACCAGGGGCGTTGCCTGAATCTCGCTCGCATTAAGATGCCGAGCATGACCAGCTCAGACGGCCTCCGGCTCTTCACGTCCGAATCTGTGACCGAGGGCCACCCCGACAAGATGGCCGACCAGATCTCCGACGCAGTGCTCGACGAGATCCTGGCGCGCGATCCCGAAGCCCGGGTCGCGTGTGAGACGCTCATCACCCTCGGCCTGGTGGTCGTCGCAGGGGAAATCACTACGAAGGCCTATGTCGACATCCCCTCGGTGGTACGGCGGACGGCAACCGACATCGGTTACACGAGCTCGCGTATCGGCTTCGACGGCGCCACCTGTGGGGTGTCTGTGGTCATCCAGGAGCAATCGCCCGATATCTCGGTGGGCGTCGAGCATGCTCTGGAGGAACGGCAGGGGGAGGCGCTGGACACGACGCTCGATTCTCAGGGGGCCGGCGACCAGGGAATGATGTTCGGCTACGCCTGCAACGAGAACGAAGATCTCATGCCGATGCCTATCTGGCTCGCCCACCGTTATGCACACCGGCTGGCCGAGGTCCGGAAGTCGGGCGTGCTGCCCTATCTGCGCCCCGACGGCAAGGTCCAGGTAACCGTGGGCTACAGGGACGACAAGCCCGTCACCCTCGAGACCGTTGTGTGCTCGACCCAGCACCAGCCGAATGTGGACATCGAAACCCTCTTGAAGCCCGATCTGGTCCAGCATGTGATCGAGCCGATGACCCCCTCCGGACTCGATGCCACCGACGTCAAGATCCTGGTGAATCCGACCGGCGTGTTCGAGATCGGCGGCCCGCGCGCCGACACGGGACTCACCGGACGCAAGATCATCGTCGACACCTACGGGGGAATGGCGCGCAACGGTGGAGGTGCCTTCTCCGGGAAGGATCCGACGAAAGTCGACCGCTCGGCGGCCTATGCCGCCCGCCATGTGGCCAAGAACGTGGTCGCCGCCGGTCTGGCCGAGCGCTTCGAGCTCCAGGTTGCGTACGCCATAGGGGTCGCGCACCCGGTGTCCCTGACGGTCGAGACCTTCGATACCGAGACCGTTGCCCCGGAGATGATAAGCAAGGCGATCGACCAGTGCTTCGACCTTCGTCCGGCGGCAATCATCGAGCGGTTGGACCTTCGGAGGCCGATATACCAGAGCACCGCCTCCTACGGCCACTTTGGACGCTCCAACGCAGACTTCACGTGGGAGCAGACCGAGTTCGCCGACGAGCTTCGGCGCCTGTGTGGGGCTCCCTGAGCCACCGGCCGCTTCGCCACGAAGGCCCCGCCTGACGGCGGGCAGGGGGCCCTCGACCATCGCCGATCCATCCCTGCCCGAGCCGAGCGCCGCCCCCGGCGAGCCAGCCGCATCGGGGCCGATCCTTGTCGCCAGGGTGGTTCCGCTGGTGCCGGTCTGGCGGGTGGACAAACCCTTTTCCTACTCGGTACCGGAGACGCTCGCCGATCTCGCCCCTGGAAACCTGGTGCGCGTCCGGTTCGGAGGCAGAAGCGTCCGGGGAATCGTGATCTCCGTCGCCCCCGAGTGCCCGCGGCTCCCATTGGAACCAGTCCTCGGGGCCGTGGTGGGTCCGCCCCTGGCGCCCCCGCCCCTGCTGCAATTGATCCGGTGGACGACCCGCCGCTACGCCGCTCCACCGGGCCGGACGCTGCGGCGCGTTGTGCCGCCGCGTGTGCGGGTCGAGCCGCTTCCCCCGTGCGCGATCAGCGGGGGCCCTCCGGGCGAACGCCTGCCGACCTACAAGGGGGGCGACGGCCTGATCGCCGCGATCGAGAGGGGCCTCACCGGGACCTGGGCCTTGCGATGGAGATCCGGAGAGGATCGTGCCGCTGCGATAGGGGAGCTGGTCGCCGCGGCGGGGCGGGCGGGGGGCGCCGCCCTCGTGTGCGTCCCCGAGGTCCGCTATGGATCCTCGGTTCTCGAAGGCCTCCACGGCCACTTCCCCGAATTGGCCCGGGTCGACAGCGCCATGGGCGCCGGTGACCGCTCGCGTTCGTGGCTGAGGCTGGCTTCGGGGCACGCCCTGGGTGGGGGCGGACGGGCCGCGGTGCTTGCACCGACCCCTTCTCTACGCCTCATCGTGCTCGATGAGGAGCACCATCGCACCTACAAGGAAGACCGGTCCCCTGCATATGACTCACGCCGGGTGGCGGTGGAGCGCGCCCGGTTGCAGGAAGCCGTATGCGTGCTGGCGAGCTCCTGTCCGTCCGTGGAGGTGGGAGCCCAGGCGTTGTGGGGCCGCATCGGATCGGCCGCTCCGTCACGGGAGGCAAGCCGGGCGGCTCGTCCCATCATCGAGCTGCTCGGCCGTCCCGAGGGCGGAGCGCTCGCCACCGATCTTCATCACCGAATCAACGACACTCTCCGCCGGGGAGCGCGCGTCGCCCTGCTTACGACGAGCCGGGGTTACGCCCGCACAATCTGGTGCGCCATGTGCAGACGCTCACTTCGTTGCCCGCGCTGTGAAGCGGGCGTCGCGTCGCAGCAAGGGCGCGCTGAGGTGGCCTGCCCCCGATGTGGGTGGAGCGCCTCGGCGCCCGCGGCCTGTCCATCATGCGGCGCGGACGATTTCAGACTTCTGGGAGCGGGAAGCGAACGCCTCGCCGAGCAGGTCCGCCTGTCGTTTCCGCGTGCCGCGGTTGCCCGGATCGACCCCGACGTCATCGAGGAACCGCGTGATGCGCTCGCAGCGGATATCTACGTCACGACATGGATCGGCACCAAGGCGGCGATACGGCCGCCTGTGGAGCTGGTTGGGGTCCTGGACGCCGATGCGCTGATCCGCCGGCCCCACTGGCGGGCGGCCGAAAGCGCCTATCAGGCGCTGTCCGAGATGGCCGAGTGGGCGGGTCCGGCATCGGAGGGGGGTCGGCTCGTCATCCAGTGCTCGGAGCCGGGCCATCACGCGCTCCAGGGTGTCGCCAGGGCCGATTACGGCTACTTCCTGGAGCGGGAGCTGCCCGGGCGCGCCGAGCTCCTCTATCCGCCCTACCGCGAGCTGATCAAAGCCACCGCATCGGGCCCCGCCCGCAGCGAGTTGCTGGACGCCGTAGGGGAGACTTGCCGGCGGGCAGGGGCGCTCGTGCTGGGCCCCATACCTTCGGCACCGAACCGGGGGCGGGAGGCCCGGGAGGCTCTCGAGCTCCTGGTCAAGTGCGCCGACGCCGGAGAGGTTGCCGCAGAGCTACGGGGTATTCTCGCCTCAGTGCCATCCGGAAGTCGACTCGGAGTGGACGTCGATCCCCGTTAGAAAACACATCACACCGCGCGAACGGATCATGAGGACATGGCCATACTTCCGATAAGGACCTGGGGAGACCCAGTGTTACGGCAGCGCTCCCGGCCGGTCGAGCGGATCGCCCGAGTGCACCGCCGGCTCATAAAGGACATGATCGACACGATGCGAGACGCGCCCGGCGTGGGGCTGGCGGCCCCGCAGGTGGGCGTCTCCGAACGCATCTTCGTTTGGGAGTACGAGGGCGAGGCCAGCGCCGTGATCAATCCAACCGTTGTGTCGCTGACGGGGGAGTCGATCGACGACGAGGAGGGCTGCCTGTCGATACCGGGCATCTACTATCCGGTGGCGCGGTCGGAGACGGCCCGGATTGAGGGCACCGATGTCGACGGAGATCCCCTCCTCCTCGAAGGCACCGGGTTCCTCGCCCGCATCCTTCAGCACGAGACCGATCATCTCGACGGCGTCCTGTTCCTCGACCGCCTCGCTCCGGAGCATCGCCGGGAGGCGCTCGCCCGGTTGCGAGAGGAGGCGCTCGGCCTTCCACCACGCGCCATGCCGGCGGATCGTCCGAATGGACTCATGGACCGAGAGACGCTCTGAGGACCATCTTCTTCGGCACCCCCGCGTGGGCGGTGCCGAGTCTGCAGGCGGTGCTGTCCTCCGGACTCGAGCTCACCGCCGCCGTGACCAACCCGGACCGTCCGGCGGGGCGGGGCCTGAGGGCGCGTCCGTCGCCGGTCAAGGCGGCGGCCCAGGTGGCCGGGATCAAGGTGCTCCAGCCCAAAAGCATCAAGGATCCGTCGTTCCAGGGTGTCATGCGCGCCCTGTCGCCGGAGATCTGCATCGTGGTCGCCTACGGAAAGATTCTGCCCAAGGTGCTTTTGGAGGCGCCCGAGCTCGGTTTCGTCAACGTCCACTTCTCCCTGCTGCCCGCCTATCGGGGAGCGGCACCGGTGCAACGAGCTCTCATGGACGGGGCCACCGAGACGGGTGTTTCGATCATGTCGCTGACCGAGGGCATGGATGAGGGGCCGGTGCTCGCAATCCGCACGGTAACGGTGACCCAGGAGGACACCGCGGGCGCCCTGGGTGATCGCCTGGCGGCCGAGGGCGCGGACCTCCTGGTCCCCACGGTCCTGGGCTACGCCGCCGGCTCTGTGGTCGCCCAACCCCAGGATGACAAGAGGGCCACCTACGCCCCCAAGATCTCCGACGAGGAGACGAGGATCGAGTGGAGCAAACCTCACCGGGTGATCCAGAACCTGGTGCGTGGCCTCGAGCCCGCCCCTGGAGCGTGGACGACCTTCCGGGGCAGGCGCATCAAGATCCGCAGGGTCGCCGTCGCTGAGACGAGTCCGGGACTGGCGCCCGGCGAGCTCCTCGCCGGAAACCCCCTTATCGTCGGCACGGGTAGCGATCCGCTGGAAGTGTTGACGGCCCAGTCCGAGGGAAAGCGGGCGATGTCGGGCGCCGACCTGGCCCGCGGACTGAGGCTCGAGCAATCAGACGCGTTCGACAACTAGCCACCGGCCCAGAGAGTTGAGGTCTTCGCCCTGATGTCCTCGGATCAGACCTTCATGGCAAGGGCGGTCGACCTCGCTCTCGGGCCCTCCTTCACCTACCCGAACCCGCGCGTCGGCGCGGTGCTCGTAAGGAATGGCGAAATCGTGTCGGAGGGGGCCCATCGAGGCAGCGGGACGCCCCATGCGGAAGCAGAGGCGCTCCTGGGAGTCGACGCACGCAGCGCCACCATGTACGTGACCCTCGAACCCTGTGCGCACCATGGCCGGACGCCGCCGTGCGCTCCGGCAGTGGTGGACGCCGGCGTCAGCCGGGTGGTTGCGGCGATGGAAGACCCGGACGCGAGAACGAGGGGCCGGGGCTTGGCCTATCTCCGGGCCCACGGCGTCGACGTGACCATCGGCGTGCTCGAGGATGACGCCCGGGCCCTCAACCGGGAGTGGGCTCACCAGCGGGTCACCGGAAGGCCCTGGGTCACGCTCAAGCTCGCCTTGAGCCTCGACGGCCGGCTGGCGGCGCCCGACGGATCAGCCCGCTGGATAACCGGCCAGGGAGCACGTCGTGATGTCCATGCCCGGCGCCGGGTGTCCGATGCCGTGATGGTCGGCGCCGGGACCGTCCTCGCCGACGACCCCTCGCTGCGAGTGAACGACGTGACTCCAACCAGGCGGCAGCCGGCGACCATCGTGGTCGACGCAGCGGGGCGTGTGCGGCCGACCGCCCGGCTGTTCGCCAACCATGACGTCGTGATGGCAACGACCGAATCCGTCTCGCCCGACGCCCGGGTCGGGTGGGCCGAGGCGGGAGCGGACGTTCTGGTTCTTCCTTCGTTTGAGGAAGGTGTGGATCTGGCCGCACTGCTCGACGTTCTAGGAGGAGGCCAAGGGGCGCGCCGCGACTGGGTCGAGCTGGTCTGCGAGGGGGGTGCGGAGCTGGCGACGTCTCTACTGTCGCGGCGGCTTGTGGATCTGCTCGAACTCCACCATGGACCCGTGCTGCTCGGGGCCGGAGGCCCGTCGATCGGACGGGTTGGAGTTGCCTCGATGTCCGAGGCCCTACGCTGGACCTGCGAGGAGGTACGGCGCACCGGCGACGACGTCATCGCCACCTATCGCCCGCCCGGCTGAACGTCGGGCGACGGAGGGGGGAGTTCGGCAAGGGAGACGCTTTTGTTCACTGGCATAGTGCAACGTGGGGTGTTGAGCAGCGCCCGCCGGCGCAAAGGAGTGCTGGGACTGAAGATCTCCTCGCGCTCGGTTGCGAGAGACCTCCGGGTGGGTGACTCGGTAGCGCTGAACGGCGTTTGTTTGACGGCCAGGAAAGTCGGCCGTCGCTCCTTTCACGTGGAGGCGACCAACGAGACCGTCACACGTTCGACTCTGGCCGGATTGCGGGCAGGGCAAGCCGTGAATCTAGAGCTGCCACTGCGGCTCAACGATCGTCTGGGGGGCCACATCGTCCAGGGGCACGTGGACAGGACTGCAAGCCTGGCTGGGGCCATCTCCGACGGCGCTTCGCGCCGTATGTGGTTCGAGGTTGACCCGGAGCTCTCCCGATACCTGATCCCCAAGGGCTCGGTGGCGGTGGACGGAGTATCGCTCACGATCGTCGAGACCGAGGGCAGCAGCTTCGAAGTAATGCTCATTCCGCACACTTTGCAGGCCACCACTCTCGGGCAGCTCGAAAGTGGAGACATTGTCAACGTCGAGGTCGACATGATGGCGAAGTACGCTGAACGCCTGATGTCGGCCCGGAGTGAAAGAGGCGGCAACGGTGCCTTTTGACAAGATAGAGGATGCAATCGCGCACATCGGCGAGGGCCGAATGGTGATCGTGGTCGACGATGAGGATCGCGAGAACGAAGGTGACCTCATCTTCGCGGCGGAAAAGGTCACGCCCGAGCACATCGCCTTCATGGTCCATCACACCTCCGGTCTCATTACGGTGCCGATGGAAGCAGAACGCCTCGAAGAGCTTCATCTGCCGCCCATGGCATCGCACAACACCGAGTTCATGGGGACCGCCTTCACCATCAGCGTCGACGCGCGTGCAGGGACGACCACGGGGATCTCAGCGGCCGATCGCGCCTGCACGATCAGGGCGCTCGTCGACCCGGACACCAAACCCGCCGACCTGGCCCGTCCCGGCCACATCTTTCCCCTGCGTTACACCGAAGGCGGTGTGCTCCGGAGGACCGGGCATACAGAGGCCGCAGTCGACCTCTCACGCCTCGCCGGGTTGTACCCTGCGGGGGTCATCTGCGAGCTGGTGAATGAAGACGGATCGATGGCGCGTCTCCCCGCCCTTGAACGCTTTGCGGCTCAACACGACATCCTGATCGTGTCCATCGCCGACCTCATCGCCTACCGGCGCCGCTCCGAGAAGCTCGTGCATCGGATAACCGAGGCGCGCATTCCCACCGACCATGGAGTGTTCCGTGCGGTCGCTTATGAGTCTCACGACGGCCGCACCCACATGGCCCTCGTCGCCGGTGAGCCTGCAGGTAAACAGAACGTCCTGGTCCGGGTCCACTCGGAGTGCTTCACCGGAGACGTGCTGGGCAGCATTCGGTGCGATTGCGGACTGCAGCTTTCCGACGCCATGCGAAAGATCCAGGAGCACGGCGAGGGAGTGCTGGTCTACATACGTGGCCACGAGGGGCGCGGTATCGGGCTCCGCCACAAGGTCGAGGCCTATGCGTTGCAGGACGGCGGGCTTGACACAGTCGAAGCCAATATCGAATTGGGCTTTCCGCCCGACGCCCGTGACTACGGCGTTGGTGCTCAGATACTCGGCGATCTGGGCATAACCACGATGCGATTTCTGACCAACAATCCGACCAAGCGAGCCGGCCTGGAGGGCTACGGGCTCGAGATCGTCGAACGGGTTCCACTCGAGACGGCTCCGAATCCGGAGAACCTCAGGTATCTGCAGACAAAGAAAGAGAAGATGGGCCATCTTCTCGAAGCGTTTGTGGCCGCCCCCCAGACTGTGCTCACCGCCGGAGATGTGGATATCACCCATAAGCCGGTGGGCGAAGACGAAGGCACCGCATAATGCGAAGTTTTTCCGGCGACCTGGATGCAGGCCACCTGCGGATAGCCGTCATCGCCGGCCGATTCAACGAAACCATCTCCAGGCGCCTGGTCGATGGCGCGCTGGATTGCCTGAGGCGCCACGGCGCAGCCGAAGACGACATCTGGCTTGTCTGGGTGCCCGGCGCCTTCGAATTACCCATGGCGGCCAGGTCAATCGCGGTTTCTAAAGAGGTCGACGCGATCGTCTGCCTGGGTGCGGTCGTGCGTGGGGAAACCCCGCACTTCGATTACGTCGCGGGTAGTGCGGCTCGTGGAATCGCCGACGCCATGGCGGCCACAGGCATACCCATTGCGTTTGGAGTTCTCACCACCGACGACAGTGCCCAGGCCGAGGCGCGCGCCGGAGGCAAAGCCGGCAACAAGGGGTTCGAGGCCGCTCTGGCGGCGATCGAGATGGCGAATCTGCTGACCGCCCTTCCCAAGCCGGCGGCCGACATCTAGCGGTCACTGAGTCTGAGGCTCGTGAGAAGTGTCGCCAGAGGTAGTCCTCCAGATGGTCCTGTCCAGGGGACCGTGCCCTTTGGGGTGGTGGTGTGCTAGCGTTGCGCGCGCAAGCAACGGGGGTATCAACACGCGGGGAAGATGCCTGCGAGCCCTCGTTACGAGAAAGGAAGTGAAGTAGTGGCAGTAGGTACGGTCAAGTGGTTCAGCAACGAGAAGGGTTATGGCTTCATCTCGCAGGAGAACGGCAACGACGTGTTCGTCCACTTCTCCGCAATCGAGCAGGAGGGCTACAAGTCGCTGGAGGAGGGTCAGGCGGTCGAGTTTGACGTCACAAACGGCCCCAAGGGCGAGCAAGCGTCAAACGTCCGCTTAGCAAGCGCCTAAGAGAAGCATCGGCGGCCCCTGGCAAAACCAGGGGCCGCTGCGCGCCCGCTGCCCTGCAATTGAGCTACGGGGCGGGAGGTGCCATGGCCTGAGCGTAGGCGAGTTGCAATTGCGCCAGGGTCTGTCGGAGCGGGTTCTCCGCGTCGCCTAGGGACGTTCCAGCCCCGTTGACGATCCCCGCAAGAGCATCGATTGCGAGCCGTGCATCGGTCGCATCGCCAAGGTCGAGTTTCGTTCCGGCGACGTTGGCGAGAGTTACCGCCACGTTGACCACCCATTCCAGACTAGGACGGGCGGAGATCTCCTGGGCGATGCGCTGGGCTTCCGCCTCCTCCTCGGGGGTCCAGATCCGCTCCGCCTCCCCGGCCGCCGTCGGAGGGCCGCTGGTGGGAGGCTCGGGTGGGGAGTGAGGCTCGGGTGGGGAGTGAGGTTCGGGTGGGGAGTGAGAGGGAGGGCCGGCCGGCGGGGGCGGTCGCCCGGCCGAAGCCGGCTCGGCGAGGCTCGCTCCGTCCGGCCCAGGCGCGCCGACCGGGGTGGCATCTTTTGTGAGGCCAGGGCTTGGACGTGCCCCCTGTGCCCGCCGTGCCGAGACGCGCTTGTCCACAATACGAGGGCGCGCCCTCTCCGCCTGTTCCTCTTCTCGTCTCTCCTCGTCGCTCACTGTGGTCGTGGTTATACTCGCTTTTGACAGCAGTGTCGCCAAGAAGGGGCCAGGACGGCCCCTCACCTCCCGGCCAGCTCGTCCCAGTCCATCTGCAAAGGGGCGTTTCGGCGGTAGTGGGGTTGTTGTCACCGGTGGGCTGGGCCGCAACGGCCCGGCAAGATCGCAACCGGGGACGCCGGCCGTTGGCGTCACCGGTTTTTGCGTTGGGCGGCCTCGGCCGGCGGCGCAGATGTGTAGATCGTCGGAAGGAGAAGCGAATAGCAACTGAGCCACGGGTCAACGATCGCATTCGCGTTCCACGTGTCCGGGTTGTGTCGGCCGAAGGCGAACAGGTCGGAATCATCGGGACACAAGAGGCGCTCGAGATGGCTTCCGAGCAGGACCTCGACCTCGTCGAGGTGGCGCCTCAAGCCGAACCTCCCGTAGCTCGGATCATGGACTACGGGAAGTACAAATACGAACAGGCCGTGCGCCAGCGAGAATCTCGAAAAAAGCAGACGCAGGTGACGGTCAAAGAGATGAAGATGCGGCCGAAGATCGACCGTCACGACTACGAAACAAAAAAGGGTCATGTCCAGCGGTTTTTGCGTCAAGGCGCCAAGGTCAAGATCACGATCATGTTTCGTGGGAGGGAGACCGCCCACACCGACCTCGGGCGGCGGTTGCTGGACAGTCTTGCCGACGAGCTCTCGGAGATCGCCAAGATCGAAGCTTGGCCCAAGCTGGCAGATGCACGGAACATGACCATGGTTCTGGCTCCGCAGAAGGAGGCAATCGCTCCCAAACCGGCGCCGGCTCCGAAGAAGACATCACACAGGGACTCCGGAAGAAGCGCCCCGGAGACCCCGGCCCCGGCGCCTGAACCTGAGCCTGAGCCGGTTCCGACTAGGCGTCCGGTGAAGGTCACCCGCGCCGAGGGAGGTTAGCCATGCCGAAGATGAAGAGTCACCGCGGCGCCGCGAAGCGCTTCAAGATCTCTCCCAACGGAAAGATCATGCGCCGACGCGCCAACGCCAACCACATACTTGAAAAGAAGTCGGCAACGCGTAAGCGGCGGCTGAACTCCCCGGCGCAGGTATCGCCGGCGGACGCCCGGAACGTTCGCCGGTCGCTCGGCAAATAAGAGAACCGGTACAGGAGGAAACTGATGCCACGGGTGAAAAGAAGTGTCGCCGGCAGAAAGAAACGGCGTGCCGTCCTCAAGGAGGCCAAGGGCTATTACTCGTCGCGTGGGCATCACTATCGTGCCGCACGCGAACAGGTGCTTCACTCAGGCGTCTATGCCTACCGTGACCGGCGCGCCCGCAAGGGCGACTTCAGGAGACTGTGGATCACTCGCATCAATGCTGCGGCCCGCAACAACGGCCTGACCTATAGCCGATTCATGGCCGGACTCCGGCTTGCCGAGATCGAGTTGGACCGCAAGATGCTGGCCGAGATGGCGGTCAATGATCCCGCGGCCTTCACCTCGCTCACCGAGGTTGCACGGCAGTCGCTCGACAAGGCGTCTTAAACGAGCATCATAGCGAGCCTGCAGAACCCGCGTGTCCAGGCGGCGCGCAAGCTTCGCCGGCGCCCGGTCCGAAAAAGCGAAGGAGCGTTTCTCGTCGAGGGCCATCTCCTGGTGGACGACGCCCTGCGCTCGGATGCCGAGGTGCTCGAGGTATATCTGTCCGACGCCGGCTACGCGGTCGGCGTCCTGGCCGAAGCCTCGGGAGTCCCGGTTTGCTTCACCTCGGAGCGGGTGATTGCCGCCCTTTCCGAAACCACGACCCCCCAGGGGTGTGTTGCGGTCGTACGGACGCCGGAGGCGTCACTCGAGGTAGCTGCGGGGGCGAATCTGGTGCTCCTCCTGGCGGAGGTGCGCGATCCCGGCAACGCTGGGACTCTCATTCGTTCGGCCGCGGCGATGGGAGCCGACTGTGTGGTGGTGAGCTTGGAGAGTGTCGATGTCTGGGGCTCGAAGACGGTAAGGGCATCGGCGGGGTCGGTCTGGCGTATTCCCGTCGTCACCGAGGCGCCGCTTGACGAGACGGTGGAATCTCTTCGTTCGTTCGGTCTCGGTCTGCTGGGGACCGACGCCCGGGCGGCCGTGTCCGTCGATCATGCCGATCTCACCGGGCCGATTGCGTTCGTTGTCGGGAACGAGTCGCGGGGGGTGCGGGAGGACGTCCGTCGCCTTGTGGACCGCGACGTGAGCATCCCCATGTCCGGAAACGCCGAGTCTCTCAATGCCGGGGTCGCAGGTTCGGTGTTGCTGTACGAGGCGGCCCGGCAGCGGCGGGAGGCGGCCCGTCTATCCTTGCGCTCAGATGAGTGACGAGATCGACACCGAGGTTACCCAGCTCTTCGAGGGCGCCCGCAAGGAAGGACTGAGTGTCATCGAGACGGCCCATGACCTCCACGCGCTCGGGGAGGCAAAGGTGCGAGTCCTGGGACGCAAGTCGGCCCTGTCGAGCGCACGCTCGGGACTCCGCGGCGCGCCAGAGGAAAAGCGGCGGTCGCTGGGACAGCTAGCAAACGCCGTGCAGACCGAGCTCGAGGCGGCGGTTGCGGCCAAGCAAAGAGGCTTCGAAGCCTCCGAACGCGCCGCTCGCTGGGACCGGGAAGCGATCGACGTCACCCTTCCGGGCGACGCACCTTCGCTTGGATCGCTGCATCCGCTGACTCAGACCGTCTGGGAGATCGTCGACATCTTCATCGGACTGGGTTTCAAAGTGGCCGAAGGGCCGGAGGTCGAGCTCGCCAAGTACAACTTCGACGCGCTAAACACGCCGGCCCACCATCCGGCCAGGTCACCTCAGGACACCTTCTACATCAAGGAGGGCGAGGAAGAGTTCGTCCTTCGGACCCAAACCTCTCCTATGCAGATACGGGTGATGGAGTCTCAGGAGCCGCCCGTCTATGTGGTAGTCCCGGGGCGCTGCTACCGCCGTGACGTGCAGGACGCGACACACCTCAGTGGTTTCACACAGATCGAGGGCCTTGCCGTCGACGAGGGCATCACCATGGGCGATCTCAAGGGTTCGCTCCAACTGGTGGCCCGAGAGATCTTCGGACGCGACCTTGACGTCAGACTGAGGCCTCATCACTTCGACTTCACCGAACCGTCCGCGGAGCTCGACGTTCAATGCTTCGCGTGCCGCGGCTCGGGGTGCCGTATTTGCAAGCAGGAGGGGTGGATCGAGGTACTCGGTTGCGGGATGGTGCATCCCTACCTGCTCGAGTGGGTGGGATACGACACCCATCGATATTCGGGCTTCGCCTTCGGTATGGGGCCGGAGCGAATAGCCGCCCTCGCCCACGGCGTTGCCGATATCAGAATGTTCTATGAAAACGACCTCCGCTTCCTGAATCAGTTCGGGGGCATCCGGTGAGGGTGAGCTTCAACTGGCTCAGGGAACTGGTCCCGGTTGAAGAGACACCATCGAAGGTCGCGGAGTTGCTGACTCTGTCGGGGACAAAGGTTGAGGCGATCCACAGGCCGGGCGAATCGATCAATGGCGTGATCGTTGCCGAGGTGATCGATATCGGCGAGCATCCCAACGCAGACAACCTCTCCCTGGTCGAGGTCCGGATCAACGACGCAGACACCAGGCGCGTCGTGTGCGGGGCCCGCAACTTTGCGGTCGGCGACCACGTGGCGCTTGCACCGGTTGGATCCACCCTGCCCGAGATGGCGGTATCGGAGCGCAGGATCCGCGGGGCCATCAGTCAGGGCATGCTGTGCTCGGGCGCAGAGCTCGGGGTTTCCAAAGACCACTCCGGAATCTTGGTACTGCCGCCGGATTCGGCCGAAGGCGAGGATGTGGTGACGGCGCTGGGACTCGACGACACCATCCTCGAGTTCGAGATCACCTTCAATCGCCCCGACTGTCTGGGCATGATCGGAATTGCACGCGAGGTTGCGGCACTCACAGGGACCGAGCTCGAGATGCCCGACGCCGCCCCCGCCACCCCCTCGGATGGTGCCTCTCCCGTGGACGTTGCCATTCTGGACCCGTCGGGCTGTCCGCGCTACGTCGCCCGTTATATCGAAGGCCTTCGGACCGGGCCGTCGCCCGGCTGGATGGCGACGCGCCTCGCCGCGGCCGGCTTCCGTCCCATTTCGAATGTCGTGGACACCACGAACTACATCCTGCTAGAGACGGGCCATCCCATTCACGCTTTCGACGCAGACAAAGTTACCGACCACCAGATCGTGGTCCGGCGCGCCGAAGGGGGCGAGTGCATCACTACCCTCGACGGCATCGAGCGCACTTTGGACGCAGCCGACCTGATGATCGCAGATCCGTCTCGCGCTCTTGCGATCGCCGGCGTCATGGGCGGCGCGGATTCGGAGGTGACAGAAGGGACCGCCGATGTGATCCTCGAGTCGGCGTACTTCGATCCAGCGTCGGTGGGCGCGTCAAGCAGACGCCATCTGTTGCGAACAGAAGCTTCCGCTCGCTTCGAGCGCGGCGCGGACTTCGACGCGGCGCCGTACGCAGCCGCCCGCGCTACAAAGCTCATCGTTCAGCTGGCCGGGGGGCGTCCGTCGGGAGACATGACCGACGCATATCCGGTCCCACTCGAGCGCCGGAGTATTTCCCTGGCGCCTCGGAAGACGGAGGCTTTGCTCGGCATGAGAATCGCAGCCGCCCGGCAGGTGTCGTATCTGGAGTCTCTGGGGTTTCGCGTCACGATCGGTGATGAGACTTTGGCTGCGGAAGCGCCGAGTTTCAGACCCGATATCCAGCGCGATGTCGACCTTATCGAGGAGGTTGCCCGGCTTGCGGGATTCGACGGGCTTCCATCCACGCTCCCGCGCGGCGTTGCGGGTGGGCTGGACAGCAGACAGTTGGCCGAACGGAGGCTTCGCCGCACGTTGGCGGCTGCCGGCATGCACGAAGCGTGGACCACCTCGTGGGCTTCGGAGCGCGACCTCGATGCTCTGGCGCTACCCACCGACCATCCCGCACGTTCAGTGGTCGAGGTCGCCAACCCAATGTCCGAGGACGAACGCCATCTCCGGACGACGCTGCTCCCCGGCCTTCTCCGATCGGCGGCGCACAACCTGGCTCACAGGGTCGAAGGCGTGGCCATGTTCGAAATCGCCCGCATTTACAGGCCGACGGGAGGGCTCCCCCAGGAACCCTTGCTGCTGAGCGCGGTCTTCTGCGGGCTTCACCGGCCGCAGCGGTGGCACGGCCCCGGTGAGCACTGGAGCTTCTGGGCCGCGAAGGGTGTGCTCGAAGCCGTGCTGACCGCCATGGGTGTGGGGGAGACCGAGTGGTCCAAAGTCACCGGGATGCCCTGGCATCCGACCCGCGCCGCCAATATCACTGCGGCCGGGGTGACTCTCGGGACGATGGGTGAGCTTCATCCAGACGTGTGTGAGCGCTTCAAGGTGGAACAGGGGGCTGTCGTCGCCGAGCTCGCACTCGGGCCGCTTGTGGACGCTCAGCCGGGCCGGGTCAAGGTTCGCGATCTGCCTCGGTTTCCGGCGGCGTACATGGACCTGTCCGTGGTCGTAGAGGAGGCTGTACCGGCGCAAACGGTCGAGACGATCATTCGCCATGCCGGCGCACCGGAGCTCGTAGAGGTGCGGATGTTCGATCTTTACCGGGGCGAACAGGTGCCCGGGGACCATAAGAGCCTCGCCTACGGGCTCGAGCTCCGGGTCCCGGACGGGACTCTGACAGACACGCAGGCGAACCAGGTACGCGACCGCGTCATCCGGGCACTGCACGATCAGGCCGGCGCCGAGCTCCGGTCGTAAAGGGGGCCGATGGCACGCAAGCGCGATTTCCTTTCGGTGGACGACCTGGCGCCCTCAGAGCTATTGACACTGCTTGATAAGGCGGATGAGTTCAAGGCCCGCCCCGAAGATGCCGCTGAGCGGATCGCGGGCCGGCAGGTGTTGTTGATCTTCGAGAAGCCATCCACTCGCACGCGTGTGTCTTTCGAGGTTGCAGTCACCTCCATGGGCGGGCACGCGATTGTGCTTCGCAGCGACGAGCTGCAGCTTGGCCGAGGCGAGACCGTTCAGGACACCGCGCGTGTGCTGTCTGGTTACGCAGATGCGATCGTTCTTCGGACCTTCGGGCAAGACCGACTCGAGATGTTCGCAGAGGCCGCCGACGTGCCCGTCGTCAACGCGCTCAGCGACTTCTCGCACCCCTGCCAGGCTCTCGCAGACCTTCAGACCATCCGCGAGCAGAAGGGAGCGCTCGAGGGGGTTGCGGTGGCCTATCTGGGGGACGGCAACAACGTCGCCCATTCGTTGATGTTCGCGGGGGCGAAGGCGGGCATGGAGGTGCGCATAGCAAGCCCACCCGGGTACGAACCGTCGGCGCAGGTCGCTGAGCGCTCGAGTCTCATCGGCGCCGAAACGGGCGGACGGACGACTGTGACCAACGTCGTGGCCGAAGCGGCGAGCGGGGCGGATGTTCTTTACACCGACGTGTGGGCCTCGATGGGCCAGGAGTCCGAGTCCGGTGAGCGAGCCGAGGTACTTGCCCACTACCGCTTGGACACCGATGCGGTCAACCTCGCCAAAGACGACGTCATCGTCATGCATTGTCTGCCTGCCCATCGCGACGAGGAGATCGCAGCCGATGTGCTCGACGGGCCGCGCTCAGTGGTGTGGGATCAGGCGGCCAACCGACTGCATACACAAAAGGCGTTGCTCGCCTGGCTCCTGGACTGAGCGGGGGTGTGAGGCGGCTGCCCCGGGCGTTTTACTCACGCGACGCCCTTGAGGTCGCCAAGGAGCTGATCGGTTGCCTGTTCCTCTTTGACGGTCCGGAGGGCCGGGTGGGGGTAAGGCTGGTCGAGGTCGAGGCCTATCGAGGGTCGATCGATCCGGGTTCGCACGGGTATCGTGGCATGACGGCACGGACGACCGTGATGTTCGGTCCTCCCGGGCGTCTTTATGTCTACTTCACCTATGGCATGCATTGGTGCGCCAATATCGTGTGCGGTTCACCGGGCCGGGCCGCTGCGGTTCTTCTGCGAGCGGGCGAGCCGGTCGAGGGAATCGAGGTCATAAAGGCTCACCGACCTGCAATCAGAGACGATCGCCTCCTGACAGCCGGGCCGGCGCGCCTGACTCAGGCGATGGGTATCGACGGGAGGCAAAATGGCGAAAGTTTGTTGCGCGGAGGAGTGCTGTGGTGCGCCGAGGACCGGCTGACTGAGGAATCGCGCGAATGGATCGTAGCCACTCGCCGGATAGGTCTCACTTTGGGGAAGGGAGACGATCTGCCATGGCGCTTCATGATCCGAGGTCACCCGTACGCGTCGCGCAGAGGGTGATCGATTATCCAGTCTGTCGGCGCATTTTCCGGCCTTCCCATGCCGACGTGTTGTTGCGACGCCATGCACACTGCAGAGCTAGGGGTGCGAGTTGACCGACCGTGGCGGGTGCGCTAGGTTTCGAGAACGGTTGGGAGGCCGTAAGAGTCCGATCATCTGAATCATAGGGCCGTCGCAGCTTGCGGTGTAGACGTGTGTCTGGCGGGACCTACCAAGTTCCACACCGTGAGCGTGACTGGGGGCGTGGTGAACACGGGGGATGAGAGGCTATTCGGCTTTTCATGGCCACCTCGGCGCGGTGAGAGTCCACTCCACCGTCGCCGCTCCGTATCAACAGGCGGTGACCGGATTCGGCAAGGGACGTTTGGGTGATCAGGGGACGGCGACAGAGGCATCGTCTGGTGACTGTGTCTCACCTGGCGGTGGTCTTCTCACTCCTGATCTGGATGTTGTCTGGCGGGGCGCTGGCAGACGAACTGCCGAGCGCCGAAGCCCCGAGCACCGAATCACTCAACCCCCCGAGCGCCGAACCACCCAATGATGGGCCGAGCGCCGAACCACCCAATGATGGGCCGAGCGCCGAAC
>JACDCD010000207.1 GCA_013694625.1 Actinomycetota bacterium
GACCGGCGGCTGCTCTTCCACCCGCCGGTCCGCGGCAGTTGTCCGATCCTTGGCGGCGACAGAGGCAGCCATCGTCAGTCCCTTTCCAACACGTAGCGATTGAGCAATGAGATAGCCAGCACGCCGATAGCAAGGATCACTCCAATGGCCGCCGCATAACCTGCGTTGCCCTGCTCGATTCCCTCGCGGTACATCATCAACACCGGCGAGATAGAGGAGTTATTCGGGCCGCCTCCTCCGGTCAGCAGATACGGCTCAGTGAAGAAGTTCGCTCCGACGATGGTTGCAAGGATGACCACCAGGGTGGTTGCAGCCCTGACGCCGGGCACGGTCACGGCGAAGAAGGATCGTATGGCGCCCGCACCGTCGACCTTGGCCGCCTCGTACAGCTCATTGGGTACGTTCTGCATGGCGGCGAGGTAGAGAAGGACATAAAAGCCCAGCTGCTTCCACGTCACCAGCAGCGCGATGACCGGGAGGGCCCAGGCCTCGTTCACGAGCCACGGCGGATCCGGCGCCAGGGGGCCCAGGATGGTGTTCACGAGACCGTTGCCGGCGAACAGCCACAGCCAGATACCCACCACTGCCACCGATGCGGTGACGTAGGGAACGTAATAGGAAGCCCGGAAGAAGGTGCGCCACGGAATGGCTCGGTTGAGGGCCGTTGCAAGCACGAGTGCCAAGGCCACCGTGAGTGGAACGTTGATGATCACAAACTTGGCGACGTTGAACAACGCGGTTCGAAAGACCGGATCGCCCAGCACCTGTGTGTAGTTGTCGACCCCTATGAAGGGACGTTCGACGATTGCGCCGGGCGCAGCAAAGAAGTAATCGTGAAAGGACATATACAGCGCGAGTCCGAGAGGGTAGGCGAAGACCACGATGAGGAACGCCACGTAGGGCGCAACAAAAGGTATCCCGATCGGGTGCTTGCCGAGGAGCTTGACGCGCCGGCTGGTCGTCGGCGCGGTTCCTGCCTTAGCCACTGCGCTACTCCTCGCTGATGAGTGACTCGATCGACTTTGCCGCAGCCGTCAGAGCTTCCCTCGGGCTCTCTTTTCCAAAGATCACCGAGCTCGAATAGGCGTCGCGGAACTCTTGCCACATCTCGACCGAGTTGGGTACGACGGGGACCTCGACCGTGCGCTCGGCCTGCTCGGCAAACACCTCATATTCGGGGTTCTTTTTGAAGTAATCGGCATAGGTGCTCGTCAAATCTGGGCGCAGTGGCATTTGTCCGGTCAGCTCGAGCAACTTGCCGTCGTTGGCCTCGCTCGTAGCGAATTTCAGAAACTCCCATGCGGTTCCTCGATTCTCGCATGCCGAATACATCCCGATCGATTTCTCGTCGGAGAAGGTGTAGGTCTCCTCCGGACTGATTCCTTCGGCGGTCGGAACGGGCGCGACTCCCCAATCGATTGCCTCCCCGTACACGGCTATCGCCCAAGGCCCGACAATCGCCATGGCCGACTTCTGATCGGCGAATGCGTCTCCGTTGTAGGTTTCTTGTTTTGCGAGCCCACGCTCGTACATCGGCGCCCAGAAGTCTTCTGCTACGGCAAGGGCTTCGGCACCGGTGAACTCGGCCTGCCCATCTTCCACAAGGGCAGTCTGTCCGCCGGTCGCCGCGATGAACAGAGGGTAGTAGTCGAACCACGACTGAAAGAACTCCGAGCTGGGGGCCGGCCAGATCGCAGCTTCGACGTCACCCTTGTCGACCACGGTCTGCGCCGTCTGGAGGAACTCGTCGTAGGTCCCGAGCGGGGGAGCCTCAGAGTCGAGACCGGCCTTTTCGAACACCGCCTTGTTGTAGAAGATCATCACCGGGTTTGCTTTCCACGGCATCTGGTAGTAGCTCCCATCCGCGGACTTGTACTGCTCGGCGACATCGCCGCTCCGGCCTTGGATATATTCCGAAGCCCCGGGGAAGTCGTCGAGGGCGACGAGGCCTCCCTGTTTCTCGAACTGAGGGACCGCAGCGGGGGCGGTGTTGAAGACGAGGCACGGTGTGTTTCCCGCAGCAATGGCCGCCCCGATGACTTCTTCGGAGGTCTCGCCGGCGGGGATCTTCTCGCCGGTCACCTGGGCATCGGGATTGTCCGCATTCCACGCCTCAACCGCCTGCTTGCCCCAGGCGATCTCCTGCTCGTTATCCGAGTACCAGATGTCAATTGGCCCTGTGGCCTGTGCCGCCTCCTCCGTATTCACGGCCTCGTCGCCACCACATGCGGCGGCAAGCGCGAGCAAAGCCGTAACGAGAGCTATAAGCCGGAACCGTGCTTTCATTCTGTTTCCCCTTTTGACGAGGCGGGAGATGATCGGTCTCAGACTGTCACAGGTGCTTGCGTTCTTTGCAGAGAGCACCCGAGATCGGAGGGTCATCTGAGGCCTTCATGGTTTAATAGCACAAAAGAGCGGCATCAGGAGCGATCATCCCTCCCGGATCTTGTGCGGGAGGAACAAAAGATGGGAGTCCGTTCGTGAACACCCGACCGTCGACCCGAACGAATGTCGCCAATGTGCTGATCGTCGGCGCCGGCGCCGCCGGTCTCCGCGCGGCCATCGCCGCTCACACCTCCGGCGCGGAGGTCGTCGTCCTCGGCAAACGGGCCCGCAAGGACGCTCACACGGTCTTGGCCGCCGGAGGGATCAACGCCGCCCTGGGTACGC
>JACDCD010000229.1 GCA_013694625.1 Actinomycetota bacterium
CACCAAAGGTTCGCTCATTGGATCGAGACGAAGAATCCCCGTGGAGCCGGGGAATACGAAGAGATTGTGGGCTTTCACCTCGAGCAAGCGTACCTGGCGCTGGCCCAGTTAGCACCCACCGATGCACGCAACGAGACTCTCGCTAGCCAGGCGGCTGTGCCATTGGCGTCTGCGGGCCGGCGCGCCTTCGATCGCGGTGACATGCCGGCGGCGGTGAACCTGCTTACCCGAGCGGTATCACTGTACCGGCACGACGATCGCGCCCGGATCGAGCTCTTGCCCGACCTCGCCTTCGCGCTTCTCGAAACCGGAGAGTTCACCAAGCTGCAAACGGTGGTTGCCGAAACCGTTGAGGCTGCCAGGGGGTCGAGCGAGCCGAGCCTTCAGGCACACGCCCTCATCCTTGGCCTTTGGACGCGTGTATCCACTGATCCCGAAGGGTGGGCCCAGGAGGGCTATCAACAGGCCAGACAGGCCATCTCTTTGTTCGAACGCGAACGAGACGAACGCGGGCTTGCCAAGAGTTGGTCTCTACTCGGACTCGTCCAGTTGTACACGTGCCGGTTCTCCTCGAGTGAGGAGGCGTGGGAACAGGCCGCCACCTACGCCCGGGCTGCGGACAACCAGCGCGAGGAGCTCGAGTATTTGTCGTGGGTGCCGCTCGCGGTGTGGGGCGGCCCCACGACCGTTGTGAGGGCGATCGACCGATGCAATGCCATCTTGGAGCGGGCCGCCGACGATCGCAAGTCCATGTCGACTGCTCTGTTCACGCTTGGAAAGCTCGAGGCCATGCGGGGCCGCTTTGGCGAAGGGCGAGACCTCATTGCAAAAGCCAGGTCGGCACTCGAGGAGGTCGCTTCCCCAGTGTGGATGGCCGGACCTCTCACCCAAATGGCCGGTTGGGTGGAACTACTGGCAGGGGACCCACCGGCGGCCGAGCGGCACCTCAGGTGGGGGGTCGAGACGCTGAAAGAGATCGGTGAGCTGTCATGGCTCTCCACGGTCGAGGCGATCCTCGCCGAGGCTCTGTACGCTCAGGGCCGGTTCGACGAAGCCGAGGCGTTCCTCCGAATGAGCGAGGAGACGGCCGGCAGCGAGGATGTCTACTCGCAAACCCTGCTGCGAAGCATCGGCGCCAAGACGCTTGCCCGGAAGGGAAACACCCAGGAAGCAACACGCCTGGGTCACTCTGCGGTACGGGGTGCCGCAAGGACCGATTCTCCCTTCCTCCGGGCCTTCGCCCTCACGAGTTTAGGCGAGGTGCTCCTGGTGGCCGGATCGCCCGATGAGGCGCGGAGCAGCCTTGCCGAGGCCGTGACACTCTGTGAACAGAAGGGTTTTGCCCCGGGGGCCGAGGCGGCTCGCCGGCTCCTCTTGAAATCGAAAGCCTAAAGAGTCATCTACTCCGGGCCCTACCCGTACCTCTCGCAAATTGTCGCCCATAATGCAACACTTGCCATTCACGAGCCGAGGAGGGGGCCCAATGGAAGACTTTGATCCGATCGCAGAACTGGACGAGGGCGGCGCCTTGCTCGTTCCTGCGGACGAGCTGGACGATGAACAGCGAGCCGTGTTGGGTGGCCTCTCGCGCGAAGAAGTCAAGCAGCTCATCGGGATAGCAAGCACGGTCAAGTCGATAGAGGCGAACAACTCCCTGACGGGGCACAGGTTGAACAGCATGGTCCACGTCTGAGCCGTTTCGGGCAGCGTACATCTGAGCCCGTCAACTGCTTCGAATGAAGCCGTGGCACCTACCTCCAAGAGCCCGTCCTCTGTTCTGATCTTTGCGGGAGCCGACATAGTCACCCACAGCCAACGGCTGCGTTACAAGCTCGAGCATGTCGGCCACGTCCTCTCTGCTCCAACTCGCGCGCTGCTCGGTCAGCCTCACACCTATTGCGCGTTCCTCTCGAGGGTGTGCTGCATTTCGGAAAGCTTCCTAACCCTGCTCGAAGAGACAACCGAGCGCGCCCGTGAGGTTGCCCATAAGGACCCCGTGGCTGAGGCATTGGTTCCATATTTGGAGAAACACGTTGCCGAGGAGAGCGGTGAGGACATGACGGCCGACCTCGAGGTGCTTGGCTCAACGCGATCCGAGGTCCTGAGCCATATGTCGTCACCCTCGGTTGCCGCATTGGTCGGCTCGCAGTACTACTGGGTGCGGCATTGTCATCCGGTTGCCGTTCTCGGCTACATCGAAGTGTTGGAAGGGTATCCGTGCTCACTGGGCATCATCGAGGATCTGATCGTCAGGACCGGTCTGCCGCGGGCCGGGTTCCGGAGCCTTCTACAACACGCGGAGCTCGACGTGGGCCATCGTGACGAACTGCACGGCGTCTTGGATGCGCTTCCTCTCGATGATGGACAAACAGCGCTACTGGGAGTCAGCGCCCTCGAGACGGTTCACCTGCTGCACGAGACACTCAAGGAAGTCTTCGATTGACCCGTATCCTCCCAACAGCCCCGCTACCTAACCTAAGGAGTCAATATGCCGACGCTTCACATCGAACACGGGATCACCGACTATACAGAGTGGAAGTCGGCGTTCGACCGTTTCGCGGACTTTCGCGCGCAGGCTGGGGTTCGCCGGCACACCATCCGCCAACCCGTGGACGACACCAACTATGTGGTGATCGATCTCGACTTCGCCAGCACCGAAGAAGCTCAGGCCTTTCTCGCCGCCTTGCGGGAAAGAGTCTGGCCCTCCCAAGAGAACGCTCCTGCTCTCGTCGGCACCCCCCAGACACGGATCCTCGAAACCGTAGAGAGCGGCGAGGCCTGATCGGCCAGTCCTTCGTCATGAGCTCTTGACTCTCCCCCCGGGGGAGGCTCCAGGCTCCCGTCAGAAAGGAGGTGAAAGTGACCGATCTGTTGACCATCGGACAGTTCTCGAGGATGTGCTGGCTGAGCATCAAGGCTCTCCGGCTCTACGACGAGTCGGGCCTGCTGCACCCCGCTTACGTGGACCCCACGACGAACTACCGCTATTACCGGTCCGATCAGGCGCCGGTGGCCCGCGCCATCGCCATCCTTCGAACGCTCGACATGCCTCTCAATGACATCCGGGAGCTGGTGACCGAGTCCGATGCCGACAAGGTGCGCGTCCGACTCGACGCCCACCGAGCCGTCCTGGAGGAGCACGTCCGGCGCGACGAACAGAAGCTCAGGCGCGTCGAGAACTTCATCAAGAAAGGAGCCGTCATGACCTACGACATCAAGATCAAAGAACTCGAACCCACCGAGGTGATCGGCCTTACGCTCGAAACCTCGCCCGAGGGCATCAGCACCGATTCTGGTGCCACCTACGAACGCCTCTACGACGTTATCGGCCAGGAGGGGGTCACCCCGGCCGGCCCTCCGCGCCTCGTCTATCACCGGATGTCCGAGGACTCGTGGACAATCGAGTGCTGCGCGCCGGTCAAGGGGGCCTCAGACCCGCCGGATGGGTTCGTTCTGCGAACCTTCCCCGGCGGACGGGCCGCACATGCGTTGCATGTCGGGCCATACGACGAGTTGGGTATGGCCTACCGGGAGATGGAAGTGTGGATCGACAAGCAGGGTTTGTCGACCGCCAATCCCCCGTTCGACGTCTA
>JACDCD010000006.1 GCA_013694625.1 Actinomycetota bacterium
CCCGCGAGCGGCGTCCTCAGGTCGTGCGACACCCACGCTACGAGCTCCCTGCGGGAGGCTTCCATGGCGGCCTCCCGGGAGCGCGCCGCTTCAAGGTTCACCGACGTCTCCTCGAGCTCCTTGGCCAACTCGTCAAGCTCACGGGTGTTGAGGGGGGCGATGTGGCGCACCACTTCTCCACTTGCAATCCGCCGCGCTGCGTCGACCAGTGAACCGGTGGACAGGGCCACCTTGTGCCCGAACCACACTGCGATCGCGATACCGATAGCGCCTGCTGCTGCAAGAACAATAAGAAGGGCATCGAGGTCATGGGCCGAGATGAACATGGCCTTGGCTGCGAGCCCAGTTCCACCAGCCAAGGTAGCGGTGCCCGTGGCAACAGCAACCGTCGCCTGGAGTGCAGCCGAGCGGTTCCGCATTGCGTGAAGGAGAGCAACCCCAAGGGCTCCGCTCACAGCCGCTGCTGCCATCGCAATCCCGGCGATGATCAATGAGTCCTTCATCGGCAGGTCGACGAGAAGACCCAGGGAACCCGTGAACAACGCACCGGCTGCGATGACCAGTGCAAAGGGATGGCGGGTCATGTCTCGAACCGATAGCCCACACCCCACACGGTCTGGATGTGTACTGGTCTGGCTGGGTCTGGCTCGATCTTCCCCCGTAATCTGCGAACGTGAACCGTGACGGTTGAGTCGTCCCCGAATGTATATCCCCACACTTTCTCGAGAAGGTCCTCCCTGGTGAAGACCTGCCGGGGCCGCATCATCATGAATGCCAGGAGATCGAATTCCTTGGCGGTCAGGGCGGCGAGTGCTCCGTCAACCCGGACTTCCCTGCTGCGGAGGTCCACTTCGAGATCCCCTGCCTTCAGGGGACCCGTCATGTCAGACGCGATGGCGGCCAAAGGCCCCTGTGCCCGCCGCAGCACCGACTTGGCGCGCGCCGTGAGTTCCCGTGGAGAAAACGGTTTGGTCACATAGTCGTCCGCCCCGAGATCGAGTCCCATGACCCGATCGCTCTCCTCGCCTAAAGCGGTCAACATGATTACTGGAACTGGAGCTTTATCCCGTATGCGCCTGCACACCTCCAAGCCGTCCATTCCTGGAAGCATTATGTCGAGCACTACCAGGTCTGGAGGCTGGGCACATATGTGCTCGACTGCCTTGCTCCCGTCGGCGATGGTTGTGACATCGAAGCCTTCTAGCGCGAGATATTTTGCCACGACGTCTGAAACCGCCTTGTCGTCTTCAACGATCACTACCCGAGCGGCTGCCGCCTCGTTCACCACGGTGTGGCCACTCCGGTTTGTATTCCAATGGCAAGGAGAGCTTGTACCACAAGCCATCTCTTCTGAGCGGTGTCCGGGATGGCTGCAACGGCAACCGTCAACCACGGGACGAATGGCAGCCAGATGCGTTCGACCTCACCTTTGGAGAGACCGATGAGGTCCGCAACAACGATGGCGACGAGCACGGAACCAACTATCAGCCACATCGGTGAACGCCTCAGATATGACATGCCGACCCAGACGGCGGGCCCGATGGCAATGGAGAAAGCGGCCACGTTGTTGACGGCGAAGAAGGCAAGGGGTCGGCTCCGACTCACACCGAGGTGGTACTCGCTGATTGTCGCCCGCAAGCCGTCAAACCACCAGAACCCACCTGCGGCAAAACCAGCGGTGATCAAGAGAACAGGAACGGCTGCGATGACCAGGGGGCGCAGGCGCCGCCGGACGACGGCAGTCGCAATCACGATGGCGCCGAGGGGAAGGATGCCATAGGAAAGAAAGAGCGCCGTACCAAGCAGCGCACCTCCTGAGAAGGCCATGAAGTCGGCGGCGGGGCCCCCTTTGCCTGTGGAGAGCACATACAGTGCTACGCCCCATGCAGCCACTCCGGCGAACAGCGCGTCGGCGGAGGTTGCGATCCATATCGCAGCCGGAGTGAGTATAAGGAACGGAGCACATCTGCGTGCAAGCTGTTCCCCCGCTATCTCTTTAGCTGCCAAGAGCGCCGCTCCCGCAGCCGAAGCTCCGACGACGATCATGAGGGCCGCCGCCCAGCCGGGCCCGCCCATCCCGATGCGTTCGAGGCCCCACAGCATGAGGACGACTCCGGGGGGATGGCCTCGTACATGGGTGGCGTAATCGCCGATTCTCTCCGAGAAGCTGGCGAGAAAATCACCCGGCGATACCACATCGGGGAGGGTGCGGAGGTAATCATGTGGATTAAGCAGAGGAGATGTGATTTCGCCGATGCCGCCGGAGGCGGCAAGAGCAACAGCAAAAAGCGCGGCCGCGGAAATGCTTACGACGATGAGACGTTTCCATGCCAGCCGGTGAAGATGATGGCCCGCAACGACTACAACCAAAGCGATCAAAGCGGCCCCCGCCAGGCCCCAGACGGGCCGCCAGGCAAACCGCCCAAACAGCGGTGGGGCGTGCAGGGCGATTCGCCGCTCCGCCTGCAGCAGTTTTTCGCCCCAAAGGTGACAAAGGGCGACGAGCGCCAGCCAGGCGGGTGCGACGAGAACCTCTCGGTTGAGACCCGATATGAAGGTCGTCAGGCGTGCCCATGCATAGACGAAGGTTGAGGGGCGCGGCGCCTGAACCGTGGACGTCATGGGTCAAGATTAGGACCGGCGGGCGACTTAGCTGCCCTTGACCGAGGTGTGTTCCTTGAATCGTAAGCATTGACCCAGGGTTTATCGTCCGGGGACCCGTAACCTTATCGGTCGTGATCGACGTCATCCTCCCGGTTCTCAATGAAGCCCAGGCGCTGCCGTGGGTCCTGACGCGGATGCCAGACGGTTACGCACCCATTGTCGTCGACAACGGATCAACCGACGGCTCCGGATACATAGCTGTTGATTTGGGAGCGCGCGTCATCTGCGAGCCGCAGGCGGGTTTCGGCGCAGCATGTCACGCCGGCCTCCAGAGCTCGACGAGTGAAGTCGTGTGTTTTATGGATTGTGACGGCTCCCTCGATCCGCAGGAGCTGCCGGATGTCACGGCCCCGATTCTGGGAGATGCTGCGGAGCTGGTAATGGGGGCGCGCACCTCTTCCAGGGGTGGCTGGCCCACTCACGCCCGCCTCGCCAATGGGGCTCTGACGTGGCACCTTCACCGAGAATATGGCGTCAGGCTCAGTGATCTCGGCCCTATGCGGGCGATGTCACGTATGGATTTGGTGCACTTGGGGATTTCGGACAGGCGCTTTGGTTGGCCGCTCGAGATGGTGACTCGGGCGGCGAGGGCTGGTTGGCGTATCTCGGAAACGCCGGTTACCCACCTGCCACGAGTGGGTCGATCCAAGGTGACGGGCACATTTGGGGGCACAGTTCGAACCGTGCACGACATGATCAAGGTGCTGCGGTGCTGAAGCTGTCTCAGATACTGATCATGGCCAAGACTCCTGTGCCGGGCAAGTGCAAGACGCGGCTATGCCCCCCATGCACCTATGAACAGGCGGCGACTCTTGCGGAAGTGGCATTACGGGACACGGTCGATGTTGTCTCTGCGACGCCGGCGTTGCGGCGCGTGCTCGTCTTCGATGGACCGGCCCCGCGATGGCTCCCGAGGGATTACACGGTTATTCCACAACGTGGCATGGGCCTCGGCGAACGACTGGCTGCGGCATTCGAAGATGCTGGTGGACCCTCACTGCTCGTCGGAATGGATACCCCTCACCTCAGCCAGAGATTGTTGCGCCGGGCGGCAACCATTCTCTCTCGCAGCGCCACTGACGCGGTACTGGGCCCTTCGATTGACGGAGGCTATTGGGCGGTTGGACTTCGGGTTCCGGATCCGCGCGTCTTCCTCGGTGTGCCGATGAGCGATGCGGCAACCGGAGCCGCCCAATGGGAACGGCTGCGCGAGTTGGGGCTCAGGACAAAGCTGCTTCCGGCATTGCGGGATGTTGACCTCTTCGAGGATGCGCTCGCAGCGGCGAAATCTGCTCCGGGCACGCGCTTTGCTGCTGCGTTGAGGGCCCTCGAAGAGGGTGAGAGGGCATCCGCATGAGGGCGGATACGAGGCTCAGCCTTATCCACGATGACGGTAGCTCTGAAACCATGGCGATGGAGCGATGGATGGACGCTGCGTCCGGTGAGGACCTAGAGGTGCTCGAGCTCGCATCGTCGCCGGTATTGGACGTCGGCTGTGGTCCGGGCAGACACGCTGCGGCTCTTGCACGATCAGGAGTAGCGGTACTCGGCATTGACGTTGTCCCTTTGGCGGTGCAGCTGGCACGACGCCAAGGGGCGTGCGCATTGCAGCGATCGGTCTTCGACCGTGTCCCGGGCGCAGGGAGATGGAGCAGCTTGCTGCTCCTGGATGGAAACATCGGTATCGGTGCAGACCCACGCGCGCTCCTGAAACGAGCCAGAGAATTGCTGGCTCCCGATGGGCGTGTGCTCGCAGAGGTGGCTCCGCCTGGCCAGAGGTCTTGCGACCTGACGCTTTGCCTCCAGGTGGGCGGCAAACCGACCGCGTGGCTGCCGTGGGCGCAAGTCAGCGCAATGGACATAAACAGGCTGGCGTCGGAAAGCGGCTTCAGGGCTCGCAGAGTCTGGGCCCGTGGAGAAAGATGGTTTGCGTGGCTCGACTCGTGCAGCGGCGGAGTGCAGTGAGTACCCGGCGTCGGTTGGCCCGCTTTGATCGCCTCCGCGTAGGGCCCTTGAAAGCGGAAGCCTTCACGAGCACGCTTCACTCCCAGCGGCTTGCTGCGCTGCTCGGAATCGCTCTCGGTGTGAGCTTCTCAATCTGCTTTGTGACTGGACTCCTTTCGGATCTCATTCAGACTCCCCCAGCATGGTTCACGTGGCCGGCGCGTCCGGTGGGTCTGTACCGGGTTACTCAAGGCCTCCATGTGGCAACCGGGTTCGCATCGATACCATTGTTGCTTGCGAAGCTGTGGATCGCCTATCCGCGACTTTGGGCCTGGCCCCCGGTAGCCGGGCTGCTTCACCTGGTCGAGCGGGTGAGTCTCATCCCTCTAGTGGGCGGAAGCTTGTTCCTGCTGTTCACCGGGGTGCTCAACATCGGCTTCTGGTATCCATGGGGCTTCTTCTTCCCCACGGGACACTATTGGGCGGCGTGGATCACGATCGGTGCTCTCGTCGTCCACATAGGAGCCAAAGCGACGATTGCTCGCCACGCCTTGGGCCGATCACGATCCCTGGCCAACGGACGGATGCCGGGAGGACTCACCCGACGAGGCTTCCTCGGAGCCGTTACGGGGGCGATGGGCCTGATCACCTTGACGACGGCCGGTCAGACCTTCTCGCCTCTTAGAGGCTTGGCCTTCCTCGCCCCCTACGTCCCAGGTGTGGGCCCGCAAGGCTTTCCTGTGGTCGGAACCCCGAATGCGGACACCGTCAAGCAAGCGCAGCAGATAGGTACTTATCGCCTGATGGTGTCCGGCGCGGTAAGTAGGCCCCTCGAGCTTTCCCTCGAGGACCTTCAGGCTCTGCTACAACACGAAGCCGACCTTCCGATCTCCTGTGTGAATGGATGGAGTCAGACGTTGCGATGGAAAGGAGTCCGCCTGGCCGACCTCGTCGTCATGGCCGGCGCGCCCTCCGATTCCTCTGTGACCGTTCAATCGCTGCAGCCGGGGACCTACGATGTGTCGCTGGTAAACCCGGTTCAACTTCAGGACCCAGACACCATGCTTGCCCTCGCGGTCAACGGCGAGCCGCTCCATGTCGACCATGGTTTCCCCGTCCGGCTGATCGGCCCAAATCGCCCGGGTGTGACGAACACCAAGTGGGTGCAGAGGGTGTCGGTGGATTGACCCCCTTGCCGCCGGAGGAGGATCGGCTGTCGAACGCAGCGGACAAGGGTCCGGCCAACCGCCGCTTGTTCTCGATCATGGCGGTGATCGGATGGCTGGTTATGTCTTACGGGGTCTATGGGCTGATCATCAATGCCGCCCAAACCCATCCGTCGAGCTGGCTGGTGTGGTTCCTGGGAGGGATCGTGGTGCATGACTTCTTGATCGCGCCCGTAGTCATTGGAGTCGGTGTTCTGGTCTCGCGCGCCGTGCCGGACCACTACAGGGGGCCGGTGCAGGGGGCACTCATCGCCGGCGGCATCGTTGCCCTCACGGCCCTACCCTACGTGCTTGGATTCGGCCGATCGTCCTCGAACCTCTCGGCGCTGCCGAACAACTATGCGACGGCACTCGGCACACTCTTGCTTCTTGTCGCCGCGGTGGCTGCGGCGCTGGTCGCTCTTCGCCGGAACAGGCGCAGAGCCCGCTAGCGCCGAGACCCAAGGGCGGCCCACAGCCCAGCAACCCGCCCCGGAGCCGCCCTTGAATCGCTTACTCCCGGGACAACCTCTCCGTGGACGATCTCGGCGAGGAGCAGGGTCCAAGTCACGGTGTCGATGAGCCGGGCCGCTGGGTGGACGCGCCGAGTTCGACCTCCGTCCGGGCGGCGCGTACCGGGGGCTAACGAGCGAGGCGATGCGGTCGGCGGGCGCGCCGGAGGTGGCCGTCGACGGCGAGGTTGTCGATGCGGATCCACCGCGGAAGCTCGTTACGACGTGGCGCATGGTCATGGACCCGGAGATGACGTCGAAGGGTTCACGCGTCTCACGTGGGAGATCGAGGAGGGCCAGGGCGGCGTTACGAAGCTGAAGGTGATTCACGACCTCGAGGGCGCGCCGAAGCTGGCGGCGCTGGTCTCCGGCGAGATGGAAGACATGGGCGCCGGCGGTGGCTGGAGCTGGGTGCTCAGCGATCTGAAGACGTTGCTCGAAACGGGGAAACCGCTCAAGGGCTGAATTGTCACGGGGGGCCCTGCGCGCGAAGGCTCTCCGCCGGCAGCGTCCAGAGTCTGCAGCAGCCATCAGCCCGAGAGTCACGGCGTAACCCGGCGGCAGGACCCAAGGCTCCCCCTTCTCAGCGGGTGTTCGCCGCCGCAAGACGCCGCCGGCCTGTGGAGACCGATAAGTTTGGCGCCGTCGCCGAGTCGAACCAGAGTGACAATCGAGAAGAGAAGGGAGTCTGCAATGAGGAGAGTGGTTGCATCGGAATACGTCACGCTCGACGGCGTCATGGAAGCGCCCGAGAAGTGGTCGCTGCAGTACTGGAGTGAAGAGATGGCGAAGTTCGCCCACGATCAGCTGTTTGCGAGCGACGCACTCCTCCTGGGACGAGCTCTCGATCGAGGGCGCCAAGACCGCCGAGACGCGCCAACGACGCATCGATAAATCGGTCACGATGCTGGGCGAGGGCCGGGCCCGGTAGATAGAGGTGAAAACTCAGGCGCTCGAGGCGTGAATGATAGCTGCTCTGCAGGTAAACA
This sequence comes from Actinomycetota bacterium, assembly GCA_013694625.1. GTDB lineage: Bacteria > Actinomycetota > CADDZG01 > CADDZG01 > WHSQ01 > JACDDL01. The sequence continues at coordinate 7,315 of JACDCD010000006.1, forward strand.
ATGGCCCCTTAGTCGTTTGTGGACCGTCCTACATTACGTCCGGTGCCGCGCCGGCTCCTGTGCACCGCTCGAAGTTTCCGGCGCTGTTCGGATGCTGCTCGTCGATCTTGTTTCAGGTGAAGATGATGAAGCTCGCGCTGCAGCTTCCTGTAGCTGTCGAGGCGCTCTTGTGGCAATGAACCGTTGGCCACGGCGTGTAGAACCGCGCAGCCCGGCTCTTGTTCGTGCCGGCAGTCTCTGAAGTGACACTCGCCTGCTACGGCGCTGATGTCCTCGAACGCTTCCTCGAGACCTCCGGTATCGTCCCAAAGCTGCAGCTCACGCATGCCGGGGGTGTCGATCATCAAACCGCCGCCTGGCAGGATTATCAACTCGCGTTTGGTGGTGGTGTGGCGGCCCCTTCCGTCGTTGCGCAGCTCCTGGACGCCCTGGAGATCGCGACCCAGGATTGCGTTTACGAGACTCGACTTTCCGACACCCGAGGAACCGAGCAGCGCCACAGTGCGGTGTCCCTCGAAGTAGCGTTTGAGCTCCTCCATACCGGCGCCCGTGACGCTGCTCGTGATGTGCACCGGCACACCCAGGGCAACGGCTTCTACCTGAGCGACTGCCGATTCGAGGGCGTCGCAGATGTCCGACTTGGTAAGGACGACCACGGGGTTGGCGCCTCCTGCCCAGGCGAGAGTGAGATAGCGCTCGAGGCGACGCAGGTTCAGCTCACTGGTGAGGGACGTGGTCAGAAAAGTGGTGTCGATGTTGGCGGCCAGGACCTGCTCTTCGGTGGTGAAACCGGCCACGTTACGAGAGAACTGGCCGCGGCGCGGCAAGACCGCGTGGATCACGACCCTGCTTTCGCCCGGGCGCATCTCTGCGGCGACCCAGTCTCCAACTGCGGGAAGATCGGATCGGGCTATGGCATTGTGGCGCGCCCGTCCTGTGAGCTCGGCCTGCAGCTCGCCGAGCTCGGTATAGACGATGTAGGCGCCTCTGTGCTCCACGGCAACCCGCGCGGCGATCAGGTCCTGGGTGGCAAAGGGTTTGAAGTGCTCGGCGAAGTGGGTGTCCCAGCCAAGCCTGTCCAACGACATTTCATGCGTCAAGATGGGTCCTCCAGATCGGGAATCGACGCCTCTCAGGCGTTCGGGTGGTCACGTGGGGGCCGACCGGAGCTTCGTTCGCCTCTGGAGAGGCGTGAGGTAGAGAAGTGGCTAGCGCGCCCCGGGCCGGCGGGAAAAGCCTTCTGTTCTCTTGGCCATAGTTCCCACCTCCTCGAGGTCCTGGTTCGCTGAGCGTCCGGCCAGCATACCGGATTCACAGGCAACCCTGTTTCCCGTGGTCGTGCTCTTCCATGAGGTGTTCACGTTGCCTTACCGTCCTTTCATTGCGGTCAGGTGTAGGTTTCGCACGTGTGTGCCGTCTCTGATCTCGCCGCAGCCAACCGGCCCCAGAAGTGGGCAAAGGTGCTCGACCAGAGCCGCTGCATCGGCTGTCATGCCTGCACCACGGCCTGCAAGTCCGAGAACGAAGTCCCCTTGTCGGTTACCCGCACATACGTCAAGTCTGTGGAGGTCGGAGCTTGGCCTCAAGCCCGGCGCGCCTTTCAGGTCACCCGTTGCAATCAGTGTGAGGACGCCCCTTGCGTCACCGCGTGCCCGACCTCGGCGATGTTCCAACGGGCCGACGGCATTGTCGATTTCGACAAGAGGATCTGCATCGGATGCAAGGCGTGCATTGCTGCATGCCCCTACGATGCGATCTTCATCAACCCCGAGGATCATTCCGCAGAGAAGTGCAACTTCTGCACCCATCGCCTCGAAGTTGGCTTGGAACCCGCGTGTGTGGTCGTCTGTCCCGTCGAGGCGATCTTCGTCGGGGACATGCTCGACCCTTCCTCCAAGGTGGCCCAGGTCGTGAATCGGGAGCCGGTGACGGTGCGGCGCCCCGAAAAGGAGACCAAACCAAAGGTCTTCTACAAGGACGCCCATCAGGCCACCCTGGATCCCATTGCGGCGCGCCGTCCTGAAGGCGACAATTTCATGTGGAGTGAGCAGGCACGAGGTCCGCAGAGCGTCAACTCGGGCCACCCAGCGGCATGGAGCAACAGCAGTGCTGCGGCGCTCCTCTCCTATGACGTTAGGCATGAGGCCCCCTGGGACTGGCGGGTGAGTTTGTACACCTGGACCAAGGGGATTGCAGCGGGCGCATACCTCGTGGCGTGCTTGCTGCTGGTCACCGGCATCGGTGATGGCCCCCTGTTCAGATGGGTGGCCCCTGTACTTGGAGCGGCGTTCTTGGCAGTCACAGGCGCCCTGCTCGTTTGGGATCTCGAACACCCCGAGCGCTTCTACCTCATTTTCACGCGCCCACAATGGCGTTCATGGTTGGTCAGGGGAGCGGTCGTCATCTCCGCCTACGGCGCGGTGCTGACAGTCCACCTGCTCGCCGGCGTGTTCGGGTGGGGAACCCTGCAGGGGCCTCTCGTGCTTCCCGGTTTGCCGCTGGCGGCCATGACCTCCATCTACACCGCCTACCTCTTTGCTCAGTCCCAGGGCCGAGATCTGTGGCAGAGTCCTTTGTTGCCTCTGCACCTTCTGGTTCAATCCCTGCTTGGAGGCGCCGCCGCCCTATTGCTTTTCGCACCGGTTGTCGAGCCCGGCGCGGCCGAGCCGATTGCCTATGTAGTGGCGGGTAGCGCGGTGGGCCACCTCTTGATGTTGTGGGGGGAGACTACTCTCGTGCACATCACGGCCCACGCCCATCTCGCCCAGTGGTCGATGATCGCCGGTGACTTCAAGGGTTTCTTTTGGGCCGGCGTGGTCCTTGTGGCAGTGGCGGTGGCCGCACCCATCATGGGCGTGTTCGCCGCGCCGTTCGCCCTCGCAGGCTTGCTGGCTCACGAGCACGCTTACGTCCAAGCGGCTCAAGCCGTGCCACTGGCGTGAGCCGGCGACCGAGCCTGGAGGAGCTCGCCCTCAGGGTCAGCGCTGCGCACGACGAGGTCGTGGCGCGCGGGGAGACCTTTTACCCTGGGCCCAGCAGGGTGCATCTGGCGGCTTTCCCTCCCACCCAGAGATGGGATGACTGGGTCGAGCTCGACTCGCGTTCCTGGCCGGAGCGGATCGAGCGCCGCTACATGCTGGTTCCGACCACCTGCTTCAACTGCGAATCCGCCTGTGGCCTGCTCGCATACGTGGACAAGGAAACGCTGCAGGTTCGGAAGTTCGAGGGCAACCCCGAGCATCCCGGCTCGCGCGGCCGAAACTGCGCGAAGGGCCCTGCGACCCTCAATCAGATCACGGACCCGGACCGCATCCTTCACCCGCTGAAGCGCACGGGGGAGCGCGGTGAAGGTAAATGGGTACAAGTGAGTTGGGACGATGCGCTCGACGATCTCGCAGCGCGCATTCGTAAAGCCATCACAGAGCAACGCCACAACGAGGTCATGTACCACGTGGGTCGTCCGGGAGAGGACGGGTTCACCGAGCGCGTGCTTGCGACCTGGGGAGTCGACGGCCACAACTCACATACCAATGTCTGCTCCAGCGGAGCGCGGGCGGGCTACCATTTCTGGACCGGCATCGATCGTCCGAGCCCCGACCATGCGAATGCCAAGGTGATCTTCCTCATCAGCGCCCATCTCGAAGCCGGGCACTACTTCAACCCCCATGCCCAACGCATCGTGGAAGCCAAGGCCGGCGGCGCCAAGCTCATTGTGGTGGATACCAGGCTGTCGAACAGCGCGTCCCATGCCGATCACTGGATTTCTCCGCACCCCGGCAGCGAGGCAGCGATCAACCTCTCCATCGCCAACTACCTGATTCAGAACGATCTCTATGACCGGGATTTCGTAGCCCGGTGGTGGAACTGGCCCGAGTACCTCGCCTCAGAGCACAGCCAAGTCGAACCCAGCTTTGCGAGCTTCGAACAGATACTCAAGGAGCTGTATCGTGACTTTTCCTTCGAATTCGCCGCAGAGGAATCGGGTGTCTCTGCGGGTGTCCTCGAAGAGATAGCGAGAATCGTTGCGGAGGCCGGCACCCGCCTGTCCACCCACAGCTGGCGTTCGGCGGCCGCAGGCAACCTCGGCGGATGGCAGGTGTCACGCACACTGTTTCTCTTGAACGCTCTTATGGGAGCCGTGGCAACCGAGGGAGGCACGCACCCGAACGCATGGAACAAGTTTGTCCCGAAGCCTATCTATTCGCCGCCTCATCCCCGGACCTGGAACGAGCTGACGTGGCCGCTCGAGTATCCGCTGGCTCTCAACGAGATGTCGTTTCTGTTGCCTCACTTCCTGAAGGAAGGACGAGGCCGGCTCGAGGTCTACTTCACGCGTGTTTACAACCCCGTGTGGACGAACCCGGACGGCTTCTCGTGGATCGAGGCCTTGACCGACGAAAAACTCATAGGCCTGCACGTCGCTCTTACTCCGACGTGGAGCGAAACGGCGTTCTTCGCCGACTATGTCCTGCCGATGGGTCACTCATCCGAGCGTCATGACGTCCACTCTTACGAGCAGTACGACGGTCAATGGGTAGGTTTTCGCCAGCCGGTGATCCGGGCGGCACGCGGCCGCACCGGTGAGCACTTCACCGACACCCGGGACACAAACCCGGGGGAAGTATGGGAGGAGAATGAGTTCTGGATCGAGCTGTCCTGGCGCATCGATCCGGATGGGCGCCTCGGGATTCGCAAGTTCTACGAGTCGAAGGAACATCCGGGTGAGAAGCTTTCGGTAGACGAGTACTACGGCTACATGTTCGAGCATTCGGTACCCGGCCTGCCTGAGGCGGCCGCGGCCCAGAATCTCACGCCCCTCGAATACATGCGCCGTTACGGGGCATTCGAAATCTCCAAGAAGGTGGGGCGCGTTTTTGACCAGGAAGTTCCGGCGAAGGAGCTGGACGACGCTGCCACCGGCGAGTTCGGGCGAGTTTTCACGCGCGCCGCGCCGCCCGAGTCAACCAACGTCGTGCCGATGGGCGCGCCGGAACCGGATTCGGAGGGCCGCCGCCCTGTCGGTGTGGAGGTCGGTGGCAAGGTATTGCGGGGATTCCCCACGCCCAGCGGCCGGTTGGAGTTTTGGTCGCAGACCCTGGCCGACTGGGGATGGCGCGAGCACGCCCTTCCCGGGTACATCAGGAGTCACGTTCATCCGGCGAAGCTGGCCGAGGACCAGATGGTGCTCATTTCGACCTTTCGCCTGCCGGTGCACATCCATACGCGTTCAGCGAACGCGAAGTGGCTGGACGAAATCGCCCATACCAATCCGTTGTGGATCCACCCGGCCGACGCAGCCCGGCTCGGCGTGCATGCGGGTGAACTTGTGCGTGTTACCACCGAAACTGGTTTCTACGTGGTCAAGGCGTGGGTGACCGAAGGCATCCGGCCCGGCGTCGTCGCGTGCAGCCACCACATGGGCCGGTGGAAGCTAGGGGAGGAGGGCCAGGGGCAGATGATGGCCTCCGTCACCCTCGCCGGCAAAGATGGAGACTGGTCCATGAGGCGCACCAAGGGTGTCGGTCCGTACAACTCGAGTGATCCGGACACGCAGAGGATCTGGTGGACCGATGTGGGAGTGCATCAGAACCTGACGTTTGCGGTGCAACCAGACCCTATCTCGGGTCAACACTGTTGGCACCAGGCCGTGGAGATCTCGAAAGCGGCCCCGGACGATCGCCTGGGCGACATCTTTGTCGACGCCGGCAAGAGAAGCGAGGTCTACAGGCGGTGGCTCGAGCTGACCCGGCGCGCCGACCTGCACTCTCCCGACAACACACGGCGCCCCATCTGGATGATGCGGCCGCTGAAGCCCGACAAGGCGGCGTTTTCGATCCCCGGGGAGCGCCGGTGAGCCATCGCCTCCGCAGTCAACAGGGACCTCCGCAACGGTGACCCGGCGCGCCGAGTTCTTCCGCGCTCTTGGTGCATTGTGCGAGACACCGCATCCCGCTCATGCACCCATCGCTCATGCGCTTGGGTTGCATGCCCCCGTCGATGCCTCCGACTACACCGAGGCCTTCATTTTTCAGCTTCCCCCTTACGCGTCGATCTATCTCGGCGCCGAGGGCATGCTCGGGGGCGAGGCCCGGGGGCGAGTCGCCGGATTCTGGCGAGCAGTAGGCATCGCACCGCCTCAGGAACCCGATCACCTGGCCGCTCTGCTGTCTCTGTATGCCGCTCTGGAAGAAGCGGAGGAGCATGAGCGCGAACCGGCGCGCCGAGTCATGCGCCGAGAAGCCAGGGGGGCGCTCCTGTGGGAGCACCTGTTGCCATGGGTACCCGTCTACGTCTCGAAGATGCAGCAGGTGGCTCCGGGCTACTTTGCGCAATGGGCCCGGCTCTTATTGGACGTGATGCTGGCAGAGGCGGAACGTCTGGAGCGCAAATCGGAGTTGCCCCTGCACCTTCGTTCCGCGCCGCCCTGCGGGGGCTTAGACGCAAGCCTCGAAGAGTTGATCAACGCCCTGCTGTCGCCAGTTCGCAGCGGTTTGCTGGTAACCCGGTATGACCTTGCGCTCGCCGCCCGCGATATGGAGGTGGCTCTGCGCATGGGCGAGCGCAGGTTCGTATTGAAGGCCATGTTGAATCAGGATCCGGACGCCGTTCTCGGCTGGTTGGGTCAACAGGCTCGGGTGTGGGTGGTTCGTCATCGGGAGTGGCAGGGAGACATCGGGCCGATAGCTTCCTTCTGGGCGAACAGGGCCGAGGCCACGGCGGCCTCGATGGCCGAGACGCTTGCCACACTGCGCCACGCCATGCCGAGGGTGTAAAGCGCCCACCATGTCCCCCCCTCGCCGTTCCCGCAGTGGTCGAGAAGCTGCCGCGGTTTAACGCCGCCGGCCACACCGGCGACCTCATTGCCGGAGCGAGCGTCGCCGTCGTTCTCATTCCGCAATCCCTCGCGTACGCCGCGCTGGCCGGGCTGCCTCCGAACAGAGGTTTGTATGTGGCCGCCCTGGCGCCGCTGACAGCGGCCCTGTTTGCCTCCTCGCCCTATCTCGGGACGGGACCTACCGCCGTTACCTCGTTGCTCGCCCTAGGAGGCCTCGCCGCCATAGCACAGCCCGGGGACGCGGACTATGTTGCACTTGCGGCGCTGCTCGCCGTGCTCGTGGGGGTGATCAGGGTCATCCTGGGCGTAACGCGCTCGGGCGTGATTGCCTACCTCATGTCGGGAGCCGTCGTGGTCGGTTTTACGTCCGGCGTCGCAATGGTCATCATTGCTTCCCAGATCCCGACGGTCCTCGGAGTGCGCGCCGGAGAGGGTCACTTCCTTGAAGTAGCCCTTCGGACGGCGTCGCAGCCATCGGAATGGGATCCGTTTGCCCTTTCCCTCGCCGTGCTGGCGGGTTTGGCGATCGCCGGAGGGAGGAAATTGCATCGTCACTTCCCCGGCGTTCTCGTAGCGGTCGGAGCCGCCATTATCTGCAGCCGAGTAGTGGGCTACACCGGGCCCGTGGTGGGCCGGTTGAGCGATGTGCTTCCCTCCCTCTCGCTCGGGCTACCGTGGGCGGCGACGCCTCAGCTGCTGGCGCCTGCTCTTGTAATAGGTCTGCTCGGTTTCGCAGAGCCGGCATCTATTGCGCGCAAGTACGCCACCCTCGACCGGCAACATTGGAATCCGAACCGCGAGCTGATAGCGCAGGGGGCGGCCAACTTAGCGGCCGGAGTCGCCGGGGGGTTCCCTGTGGGGGGCTCGTTCAGCCGTACCTCCCTTGCTCGCTCCCTCAAAGCAAAGACGCGTCTGAGCGGGGCCGTGACGGGCTTGGTGGTGCTTGCGTTTCTGCCCTTCGCCTCGGTGCTTGCCCCCATGCCCTTCTCGGTCCTGGGCGCAATAATCATCGTCTCGGTGATCGATCTCGTCCAGCTGAAACCCTTTCTCGAGCTCCGCAGCTATACGAAGCTCCAATTCCGGATTGCGGTGCTGACCTTCGTTCTCACAATCGCCTTTGCGCCGCATGTCGAGCGTGGTGTCATTGCGGGAATATCCCTGGCAATCGGGGCGCATCTGTGGCGGGAGCTTCGCATACTGGTCCCGACCTCGACGACGGGCAGAACGCTTCACCTCGAGCCCAAAGGTGTTCTTTACTTCGCATCGGGCCCGGGGCTGGAGGACGCCTTCTCCAAGCTGCTGCATGAGCATCCGAAGGCAGACCGGCTTGTGATCCACCTCGACGGGCTTGGGCGTATCGACCTGAGCGGCGCCCTGGTGATCCGGGGTCTGAAAAGGGACGCGGAGGAGGCCGGGCTCGAAGTGGAGATAGTCGATGTGCCGCCTCAATCGAGCAAGATCATGGAGCGTGTCATCGACCCACCACAGTGACACAAAGGCCTGCTGCCGGCCCTCCGGCGGCCGGGGGGCGGGGGGCGGTACCCTTTGTCACTGCAAAAGATAAGGAGGCGAAGTGATCTCAGAATCGGCGAAAAGCCTGCTCGAATCCAAAGCGCTCGCCCATATGAGCACCATCGATCCCGACGGGCGTCCGTATGTGACCTGCGCCTGGGTCGGCCTCGAAGGGGACGAGATCGTCCTGGGAACGCTCTTCGATCAACGGAAGCTGCAGAACCTCCGGCGCGACCCGCGGGTCACGCTCTCACTTCAGTCGGAGAGCACAAACCCGATGGGATTGAAGGAGTACCTCGTCATCTCGGGGACGGCAGAGGTCACCGAGGGGGGAGCGCCGGAGCTTCTCGGGAGGTTGGCCGTCACCTACATTGGGCCGGACGTCAAGTTCCCGCCCATGGACGACCCGCCGCCGGGTTTCGTCACGCGTATCATTGTCGAAGGGATCGGCGGAGTCGGCCCCTGGAGCTGAGGCCTGGAGTCTCCGGCCGACTCAGGCGCGTCGGGTGGGTGACAGATGGGAAATATGCACATTCACCAGCCATTTCGGCGTGGTGCCTCGGCGTGCCGTTTGTGCCGGACAGGGCTTTGGGCTAGAGTCGGGCGATGCTGTTCCTCGGTTGACACCTCCCACCTGCGCCCCGGGGCTCTCCTCCTGCGGAGGATCCCGCAAGAGACGCGCGCCTCACCTCCTTTCCCCTGTCTGTCGCTTAAGGAGCAACGCATGTCCCGCATTGCATCAGCCAGTCCATCTATCCGACCGCACGAGCCGGCGCGCCCGGAAGCCCTTGCCCCGGCGGTCGAGGTCATGGACCTGCGCAAGGAATTCATACGTCGGGAGCGGCGCCCGGGGCGCCGCTCCCTCAAACGGCCGGTGGCCGTGCTCAAGGATGTCTCTTTCCGTATCGAACGGGGCGAGTGCGTGGCCATCCTGGGCCAGAACGGGTCGGGAAAGTCAACGCTGGTGAGGCTGTTGTCGACCCTGCTCCTGAATGACGGCGGCAGCGCCCGTGTGTTCGGCTACGACGTCTTCACCGAGCCGCGCCCGATTCGCCGGTTGGTCAACAGGGTTTCTGTCGAAGCGTCGTTCTTCAAGAAGATGTCGTCTGTGGAAAATTTGAGCTATGCGGCTCGCTTCTACGGGATGACGGCGCGTGAGACCCGCACTCGAATCCCGCAGATTCTCGAGCGGGTGGGTTTTCCCCTCGACCGGCGCAGCGATTCGATGGAGAATCTCTCCCGGGGCATGCAGCAGAAGGTTGCGTTAGCGCGCGCCCTATTGACCTCGCCGGTGTTGTTGTTGTTGGACGAGCCGACCACGGGGCTCGACCCTCGCTCGAAGCTCGAAGTGCAAGGCTTCATCCGCGAGCTTCGCGCCAGTCACGACGTCACCATCCTCCTCTGCACGCACGATCTCGATGAGGCGGAGTTGCTCGCGGACCGGGTGGGAATACTCGACCGGGGTGAGCTTCTGGTACTTGAACCGGCCGACGAGCTAAGGCGCCGTTACCGGGCGGCCACTCTCGAGGAGGCGTTCTTTGCCGCCACCGGACGGAGCTTCGAGCTCGAAAGCGCGGAGGAAGGAGGCCGTCCATGAGAGGAGTCTCTGCAAGCATGCGCACCGAGTTGATCGGGCTCGGGGGCATCATCGAAAGAAATGCATATCTTGTCCGGCGGTACGCACTATGGGAGCTTGCCTTTTTCCTCTGGACGATTGCCAACACGCTGACCATCGTCTTCATCGCGGAGGGAGTGGAGGCCTCGGGTGGGGTCCTCGATGTCAACCGCCAGACAACTGTGCTTCTGATCGGAGCGGTCATTTGGGCCTATCTGGGGATCATCTTCGAGATCCTGACTGAAACCGTGGCGTGGGAACGCTGGGAAGGCACAATCGAGTACACGTTCATGGCCCCCTTGTCGCGCACGGTGCACCTATTGGGGATGGGCGTCTTCGCAGTCGTCTACGGGGTGGTGCGCGCTGCGCTCCTGTTCGGCGCCATCGCTCTCTGGTTCAATCTCGAGATGCCCGAGGCCAACTTCGCGTCTGCCCTCGTGGTGCTTGCGGTCGCTTCCGCCTCTTTCATAGGTATAGGGATGATGACGGCCGTGCTGCCGCTCATCTCGCCGGAGAAGGGAAC
>JACDCD010000014.1 GCA_013694625.1 Actinomycetota bacterium
TGAGTCAGCCGATCTACTAGCAAAGCTCGGTTGGCCAGCCCGGTCAATGGGTCGTGAAGAGCTCGATGTCGTAGTTGGTCCTCCAAGGTCTTGCGGTCCGTAATGTCACGGTAATTGGAGACCAGGCCGCCAACACTGGGATCGTGCAGCAAGTTGGTAACGGTCATCTCTATCCAGCGCCAGGCGCCAGCCTTGTGCTGCAGGCGCAGCTCGGTTCTCTTGGTATCACCTGGACGCTTAGCAACTGTGGCCAGCAGTCGACGGATGCCGGCCAGGTCCTCAGGATGGACCAGCGCCAAACTGCTCGTGCCGATTTGCTCTTCTGGATGGAACCCCAAGACCCTCTGTACGGATGGGCTGATGTAATTGATCGTTGCGCCGGCGTCGAACACGGCGATAACGTCGGACATGTCCTGCACCAGCGAGCGGAAGCGTTGCTCCTGCAGAGCTGCGGCCTGCTGTATCTCTTTGCGCTCCGTTATGTCAAGCAAGACCCCTCTGTAGAGAGGCTCGCCTTCGGGACTATGGAAGAGGACATATTCATCACTGATCCAGACAACTCGTCCATCGCGAGCGAACATGCGATATTCAGTCACCTGTCTTTGTTCATCGCTGCTCCCAAGTAGGGCTTGCTCTTCCCTGAGCAACCTGTCTCTGTCGTCCGGATGTAGCTGCTCCATCCACAGCCGTGTCGTGAACTCTTCGGGGGTGAAGCCGAGGATCGGGTAAACCTGTGGGCTGATGAAACGCCACTCTCCGGACTCGCCCACGCCGGCTATGTAGGTGATGGCGGGAACCTGCTCGACGAGCGCCCTGTAGTCGATGCCTGCATCGGGCGGCGGGGCCGAACGGTGTCTCCTGCGAAGGCGTATCCGGGCCCCGTACCGGGAGAGGGCTCGGGTTCCCCTTGGGGGCAAAGTGGGCGCGGCCGGGGGACGTTTCATCTTCATCTATCGTCAAAAAGGCTCCCTCTATTGAGGGAATTTATGCCAAAGGGCCGGCCCCCCTGAGGTTTCTCAGCCCTCAGGACTCTGATCCGGGCTGTGTGAGCTCATAGACGTTGCCGTCCGGTGCGCGGAAGTGGGCCCATGCGTCACCGGTGGGCTCCCACCGCTGAACGGGCCCGAAAAACTCGGCTCCGCCCTGGTCGAGCGCGGCACGGGCGGCGTCGATGTCGCCGACAAGGAACCCACCGACGGGACCGCTGTCGAAATGAGCATGGCTTTCGTCTGAGGGACCAAACACCTCGACCTTGCTTCCGTCGGGAAGCCCGAATACCGCAAAGTCGGACTCTTGGTGTTCCAGCTCGAGACCCATTGTGTCCCGGTAGAAGGTCATGAGTGCCTCGTATCGATCGGTGCGAGTTCCCAACCAAGCCAGCCCTTTTATCAGCGACGTCATCTTTGCCCGCTCCTCTCTACTGTCACCCTTCGGCCGCGCCGGAGCACGGTCCTCGGTAATGGTCTGCGTGCTATTGCTTCATTCCATGTCGACGCCTCGATAACCACGAGATCCGCCTCCATGCCTTCTTCCACCCGCGAACGGCCGTCGCAGATCCCCCGCAACAGGGCGCTCTCGTCGTCTACATGCGCCGTGATGCTGGCCAGAAAGGCCGCCTCGAGCGGGTCGGCGTCTCCATAAGGATAAAAGACGTCCATGACGTTGTCACTGCCGAAGCGTACCGGCACTCCGGCATCGAGCATCTCGCGCACCGGGGTGATGCCCCGCCGCCGGGGTGTGATGCTTCCCCTGTCCTGCAGATGCAGATTGAGCGCAGGAAGGGCTATCACGGTCATTCGGGCCTCCGCGAGCTTGTCGATAGTGCGTGCAGCATCAGCCGGCGGGGTCGTCGCCAGGGCACAGCAATGGCTTGCGGTGACCCGGCCGTGCATTTTTCTGGTCAGACACGCATCGGCAAGCTCTTCCAGGTACCCGGAGCCGGCCCTTTCGTCGATGTGCAAATCGGCGCCGACGTCGAGCTCCGTTGCTATGTCCAACAATGCATTCAACGAGACTGTGGGGTCCTCGTGGAACGGAACTACGGTACCTATCATGTCGGCCTGGCCGGCCACGGCCTCGGTAATGGTTCGGCGCCCGATGGCCGAGCTGGGATCCAAGTGAGCGGTGGCGAAGGCGACGATGGAAACATCGAGCACCTCCTCGAATTGGCGGCGTGCCCGGGCAACTGCGGCCAAGGGCCTCCACCCCACGACGGGATCGATGTCGACATGGGTGCGCAGCCGCGTCGTACCGTGCGCGGAGGCGCGCCGGAAAAGCTTGCAGGCGCGCTCAAAGATGTCCTCTTCGGTCGCCGCCCGCTTCACGGCCTCGACCTGCTCAACCGCATCTTCGAGTGACCTCGCCCTACGGGGACCCTGCGCGTACGCCCGGTCGGCGTGGAGATGCAAATCGATGAAAGCGGGCAGGAGCAGCCGCACAGGGTCTCCGGACAAAGATGGTGTGATCGATCGAACCCGGCCCCCTGCTATATCGACGTCGAATGCTCCTCCGACTCCCGGTAGGGCCACGCATTTGAACCGCACAGGCTCGGAGGCCTCCGTTGCTGCGCCCAAGCTCACTCGTACAAGGTGGTGGTGACCGGCACGTCGGTGGCTTCGAGACCGGCGCGCCGAACGATATCGGTGGCACGAGCCCGTGCTTCGGCATGCAGCGCCTCCTCATCGAGGGTCACGACTCTGTCGTCCTTGAAGAGGCATTGGCCGTCGACCCAGGTCTGTGCGATGGAAGCGGGGCTCACCGACCATACGAGCGCCTGGACCGGGTCGCGATAAGGAGTCCACTCGAAGTGGTTGAGATCGAAGAGAACGAGGTCGGCTTTCTTCCCGGGCTCGAGTGAACCGATCTCGTCGTCCCACCCAAGGGACCGAGCCCCTTCGATGGTGGCCATTCTGAGGGCTTTGTGGGCTCCAACCATCTCTGGGTCGACACGTGCGTCTTTGAAGAGACCAGCCACGAGATACAGCTGCCGCATAAGGTTCATGTTCCCGGCAGCGGCAACCCCGTCGGTTCCGAGTCCCACCCACACGCCGGCGGCCCGCATCTCGGGGTACTTACCGATGGCGGTCGCACCCTTGGCCAGCTTGAGGGAAGTCGACGGACAAAAAGCAACCGAGGTGCGATGCTCTGCGAGGAGTCCAACCTCTTCGTCGGTCGCAGCAACTGCATGCGCGAGCACCAGATTGGCGCCCAGTCCACCCAGTCCGGCGATGCGCGTGATCGGCCAGCATCCAAATCGTTTCTCGGAGACCCGCGCTTCTTCGATGCTCGAGGCAATGTGATAGGTGGTTCCCACCCCCAGGCTCTCGGCAAGGGCGCGCGCTCCGACGTGCAACTCGGGACTGCACGGTTCCTTTCCCTCGATATTCACCCAGCACCGAATGCGTCCCCCGGCATAGCCGTCCCATTCCCGCACGCAACCTTCGAGGACCTCGAGTGCCTCCACTGAGTCTCGGAAAAAGTGATGCTCGACCATCTCCTGCGACCAACCACGGGGGAGGTGCTCGGGTTTCCGATCGGCGGCATGACGGCCGGTGATGCCGCGGATCCCGATTTCTCCTGCAGCGGTGGCGGTGACACCAGGATCGTTCTGAGCACCCATGTCGAGGAAGCAGGTTGTGCCGCAGCGAAGCATCTCAGCGGTCCCGGTCAGGACGCTGATGCGCTCATCCTCGGCGTTGACGTGAGCGTAAAAGGGCTTTGCCCAATGGAACACCCAGGCTCGTGTCCCGAGATTGTCGGGAAAGACGGCGCGCGACAAGGTCTCTGAGAGATGCACATGGGTATCGACGAAGCCCGGTGTGGCGCCCACGCCCCGGCCGTCAACAACCTCGTCGAAGGAGCCGGGGGAGCGCGCTCCGAGAACCTCTTCGGTCGTTCCCACTGCTTGGATGCGATCGTCTCGTATGAGGATCGCACCATCGCGAAGCTCACGGTCGTGCTCGTCTACCGTAAGGATGAAGTCTAGGTGCTGTATGAGGGTGGTGCTCGAGGCGTCTGTGTCCACGATCAGTTCGCCGGCCGTGTGACGCAGTTGGCATGGCCCGCAGAATCGGGATCGACCGCTCCACCTTCGAACACGACGCGGCCCCGGGACACCGTCAGCACCGGCCAGCCTCTCAACTTCATGCCCTCGTAGATGCACGTTCCCTTTCCATCGTGGGTGACTACTCTTTCTTCCTCCAGATCGACCAGAACCAAGTCAGCATCTGATCCGGGTAACAGTGACCCCTTTCGCGGGTAGAGGCCAAAGCGGCGCGCCGGAGTGAACGAGTTCATGGCCACGAGCTTCGTCAACGGCAGACCTCTCTTGTGCACACCTTCGGTCACGAGCAGCGGCAGCTCCCACGGAAACGAGACGATGCCAGGCTTCTCGGACCACAGATCCTTGCCTGCCTTGGGGAAGAAGGGAACGTGATCCGATCCGAGGCTGCGGACCTTCCCGTCGAAGATGCCGCGCCACAAGCCCTCGACCTCGGCCCGGTCGCGCAGGGGAGGTGAAATTTTTGCGCTCATGTCGAGGTCGTCGTCGTACGCGGTCCGTGTGAGGTAATGGGGGCAGGTTTCGATGGTCACATCCACGCCCCGAGCGCGCGCTGCCTCCGCGATAACGGGGCTCTCGCCTGCGGTGGTGTGCACCACGTAGAGAGGACATCCTGTGAGCTCGGCGAGAAAGATCATGCGGGCCACCGTCTCGACCTCGCAGAATGGTGGACGGGACTCCGAGTATGCCGCCAGGTCCTGACGGCCGGTGGCTTTGATCTCGTCCTTCAGCCAGGTGGCGACGCCGGTGTTCTCGCAGTGTACGGACACCACCCCGCCCTCGATGGCGGCGGCCGCGCGCATCGTCGCGTAAACCCAGCCGTCCGTGGCGGGGACGATGCCGATGGGGTTGTCGGGTTCGTAGCCGAAGTACAGCTTGAAAGAATGTATCCCTGTTTCCCGGACGATGTCGGGGATCTCGTGGATGTGCTCTTCGCGCTGAATCCCGAAGTGGAAGCCGAAGTCGATGTGCGCATTGTCGGCGCCTACCTTAGATCGCTCGCGGTAGAAGGGAATGTACGAGGGCTCCTTAGTGCGGATGTACAGCAGAATCGTGGTCAGTCCGCCGCGTGCGGCTGCCGCCGTCTCGGTGCGCATGTCCTCGTCGTATGGATAGTTGACGCCGAGGTGACAGTGGGGATCGATCACACCGGGCATGAGGGTGCGGCCGCCGGCGTCGATCACGCGTTCGGCGGCCGGCAGAGAGTCATCGGCTCCAACGGCGACGATGCTGCCGTCGAGCGACGCGACTCCCCCGCGAAATTCCCCCGCATGGGTGACGACGTGCGCATTCTTGATCACCAGGTTCGCTTTCATGCGCGTTTCCTCTCGATCTCTTCGATCAGCTTCCTGATTCCGGCCCACTGGCTGCGCCCGACCGTGATCGGGGCCCGCCTCCCCAACCCTCTCGCCCACACGGCCGTTAGTCCAAGCTTTTCTGCGGCGGCGAGATCGACTCCACCCGGAGGCGCTGCGAGATCCATCACCAGACAGCCGCCGGGCAGCTTCTCGAGGAGATCCCGTCCCACAATCGGCGCCGGCACGGTCGAAAAGAGCATGTTGAGGCGAGGCGCCAGCGCGCCCAGGTCTTTCAGTGGCAACGGGGTTGCCCCGGCCGCGTAGGCGCCGGCTCTCTGGACGGGGTTTCGGGCTGCTGCGTACACCCGGGCGCCGAGAAGAATCAACGTTCTGGTGAGAGCCGAGCCGATGGTTCCTTGACCAACGACGGCTACCGCCGCCGAGTGAATCGTGATCTCGGTGTTCTCGATTGCCTTCTGCAATGCTCCCTCGACGATGGCAGGCGCCCGCAGGAGCATGAGCTCGGCGTCCGCCTCGTACTCGTGCAAGGCTACGTCCGAGGCCAGGGCTGCTGCCCTGAGGCGATCATCGGCGCGCCCAAGGATGATGTGCGCGCCCTCGGCCATCTCGCCCAGCAGCGCTTCATCGGGAACGATCCCCGGAACCCCGAGCGCATAGAGACTGCCGTCCGCGCCGGTGCCCGGGATGGGGAACAAGGCGTAGCCGGCCCCTCTCAGAGCATGGGCCGCGTCATCGCATTCGAGCAGGCCCGGGACGCTCTCCCCGGGAAAGGGAAACCCGAAGACGCGCACCTGGGCTCCGGTCCCGGCGGCGAGGCGGGCGATCTCCTGCTCGCGTTCGTCGCCGGCGACAACGGCGATGATCAGGGAGCTCCAGTCAACGGATGCATTGCCGCTCATCCGTGACCCCTTACCAGCGCCACCAACCCGTCCACGTCCAGGTTCTCGATACCTAGACGGTTTGCGGTCAGTCCGCGAGCGCCGAGCTCTTCGCCGGTGGCGGCCTCGGCAATGCGCAGCAGTGCAGCGGCGATGTTCACGTCGACGCCGGCTATCCGGGCAAGGGCCATCATAGGGACCAACCCGTAGCCGAAGTCCTCTCTGTAGTAGCGATGGCTTAAGGACTCGGGGGCCCTTATACGGCGATTTGCCTGCCCGTGTGCGATGGCCGAGCCTGGGTCTCCGGCTTCGGCGTCGGACGGGTCGACCGTGCCGACGGCTGCCATCTCCTCGATCAAAGAGGGGAGAACGTGCCCGAAGGCGCTCGCCACCTCCAGGCGTTCGGCATCGAGCAGCTCGATTGTGCGAACAACCCCGGGGGTCATGGCATCGACGTAGAAAAGGAAATGGCCCCGTGTTGCCTCGACCCACGCTGCGGACAGAACCGCACCCGGCGGGTGGAGGACCATGTTTACGTTTGCCAGCCCCGTTGCCAGGACGTCTTGCGCCGGCGTTGCCGACGGCCACAGCGCGCGGGCGGACTCCAGCGCGTGCCCGTCACCGGGGAGGCAGGCCGCATGCACTCTGCCCGCTATGCCCGAGATCGTGACCGACGAAGGCGTTTGCTTGCGCGCGACGTAGGTCAGCGTGGACAACTCTGCGATCGGAGGAGGCGCCGTGCCGGTTCGTGCAAAGACATTGCGCCAGTGCAGAGCGCCTCCGGTGTGACCGGGATCCAACACCACCGGAATCGTGCAGCCCAACTCGGCCAGTGCACCCGCCAGGTGCTCATGCGCCGGCGCGGGCAGGGTCACGACCACGACATCGGCACCGGTGATCGTGCCGACGAGATCGTGGTCCATCCCGGCGATCTCGACCGCGCCGTCGCCGAGGGCCCCTTCATAGTCGATTTTTCCGGCGACCTTTAGTGGTTCGAGCGTCGCCTTGGATCTGTTCCACAGGCGAACATCGTGGCCTCGCAGGGTGAGATCCACCGCTGCTGCCGTCCCTCCTGCTCCCGCTCCCAAGACCGCTACGCAAGTCATAGCGCGTAGTGTTCAAGCTTCTCTTGGTCGACCTCGACTCCAAGCCCCGGACCCTGCGGGACGAGCACACACCCGCCTGTAAAAACGAACGAGTCGCAGACGATGTCGTCGGTGTAATAAATCCCTGCCACCTCTGGACCAGGCTCGCCGAGTGGTTTGGTCACAGGACAGACGCTGGGGAGTACCGCATTGCAGAGAGCCGCGCCCAGATGCAGGTTGGCTGCATTGCCGATTCCCATCTCGATCGAACCACCTATGTCGCAGTACAGACCCAGCGTTGCCGCAATCTCTGCCTGACGCCGTGCGTGGTACAACCCGCCCGGTTTTGTCACGTAGCAGGAGAAGCAAGCGGCCGCGCCGAGCTCCGCCAACTCGACGATGTCCTCCGCCGTCCACGCCGACTCGTCCGCCATGATGGGAGTTGTGACCCGGGCTGCCACCTGCGCGAGGGCTCGGGCCCCGGCCACAGGCTGTTCATATACGAAGATGTCGTCGTGCTCGTGGGCGCGCCCGACAGACACGGCCTCATCGACCGTCTTGTAACCCTCGTTGGCGTCCACACGGATGGCGACTTCGGGGCCCACCGTGTCCCTGAGCCGATGGACAAGCTCGAGGTCGCGGTGCGCGTCAAGCCCCGTCTTGCACTTGATCGTGGTAGCGCCCTCGGCAACGGCTTGCTCGGCCTCCGCAATACAGCGGTCTACTTCCATGATTCCGAGTGAATGGGCGACCTCCACCCGGTCGCGCTGGGCGCCGCCGAGCAGTACATACACGGGTACGTCCAGGGCTCTACCCGTGATGTCGTGAAGCGCGACGTCGATCGCGGCCTTCGCATAGGGATGGCCCTTGACCACTCCATCCATGAGCCCGTGAGCAGGCCCTATGTGCATGGGGTCGGCTCCGGTGAGGCGGGGTATCAGATATTCGCAAACGATGTGACGCACCGTTTCAGGGGTCTCGCCGTAATATCGCATCGACGAGCCGCCCCACGTTGCGATGGCGGGTGCCTCTCCCCATCCACTGATGCCCTCGTCGGTATCTACACGGACAATCGCGTGGTGGCCGATAGGAGTGGTCATCTTGCTCGCCCATGTGTGCTCGCGGCGCGAAGGGAGGCCGACCATAAATACCTCACAGCCGGTGATCTGCACGAGTTAACCGTCTATCTGGAGCATTGCGCCGGCGCGGGTGATGGGCTCGTAGCCATCCGAGGTAATGACGACCTCATCTTCGATCTGCATGCCGAAGCGGTCCTCGAGCATTGTCAGAGGCTCGATGCAGAGCACCATGTTCTCTCTGATCTGGACCGACTTGAATTCATTGATGAAAGGCTCTTCGTGCAAAGTCACACCGAGGCCGTGGCCCACGAAATGGTACGGCGGGAGCCCCGCTCGCTCCATCGACTCTTTGTAGATCCGGTAAACGTCCGAGGTTTGGACGCCCGGCCGAAGCGCCTCGAGCGATTGCTCATGGACTCGCATCAAGAGGTCATAGATCTCCTGCTGCTCCCGAGACGGCTCGCCAACGACGGCAGTGCGTGCGACGTCAGAGTAATAGTTGTGTTTGGTGCCGATGATGTCAAGGCGGACGATCTCACCTGACACCATGACCCTGTCGGTTGGCGGCGCGTTGGGATGAGCCGACCGCTCGCCAGAACCGACGACAAGCATCGTGAGCTCATCTCCGCCCGCCGCGGCGTACTCCTCGGCGATCAAGCCACCGAGGTCCTGTTCGGTGGCGCCGGATTGTATCCGGGCGGCGCACTCCTCGGCAATGCGCTGCGCCGCGGTTCCGATGTCCCGGATCATCTCTATTTCGCGGGCCGATTTTAGCGATCTGATCTCCGACAAAAGCTCGTCCGCAGGGACTAATTCTGCCCCGGGAAGACAGTTCTGCAGCGTGGAATGGAAGGCAACCGGCAGGTAGGTGGCCTCGATCCCGATTCGGCCACCATCCAGTCCCCGCTGCTTCAAGGAGCTGGCCACTTTTTCGACGGCGTTCTCGGCGAATTCGCGATAGGTGGTCGTTTTGGCCATCCGCGATTGCGTTGCCATCAAGGGCCCTTCTAGGGCCACAACCACGGCTTCGGTCTCTCCCTCGTATGGGATGACGCAGGCTGCGAGCCGCAAACGGACAGTCCTCAGGGAGGGAGGAACAGTGCCGGCGGTGTAGGCGAGATTGTCCGGGGACATGGGTAGGAGGGCATCAAGGTTTTCGGCGCCCATGGCGTCTCGCATCTTGCGAACTATCTCCTCTGCGAGCCCGGCCTTCGCCTGGGGTTCGAAGCCCACGCTCACAGTTCGCTTTCCGGCGCGCCGAATACCTCGACCCGATTGCCATCGGGGTCGGCGAGGTACAACGACAGACCGTAAGTGCTCGGCTCGGGACCTCGAATGATTGTGACCCCTGCGTCGCGCGCCCGCTCCGCCATACCGGGGATGTCGCGCCCGCGGAAGGCTATGTGCTCGACCGGGCCGGGCCGGCCCGGTCCACCATCGGTCAGTCCCAGGCCCTCATTGGTCACGAGCAGCGGACGCCCGTCGCGGAACTTCTCCCGCTTCTTGACCGTTAGTCCGAGGAGTTCGAGGTAGAAGCGCTCGGCTGCGTCCAGATTGGTTACCTGCAGAAGAAGATGGCCCAGGGCAACGGCCCGCGGGCGCGCCGAGCTCACGAGCCAACCCTCCACTTCCGTCGATGTCGCCAGCTCGCAGAAGTACTGTCCCCAAACCGCATGCGCAGTTGGAACCCATTCCTCCCTCACTCCTGCTATGCAGTCGGTCACCGCCACGATGTCGTAATCACGCAGGTAGGCCTCGCGGATCGATGTTTCGACGCAGGCGTTCGTGGTCGCTCCCACGATCAGCAGGGCTTCGACGCCCATCATGTCGAGCACCTTTTCGAGGCGCGTCCCGTAGAAGGCGCCGAAGCGATGCTTCCTGATAACCAAGGCCGGATCTGCGGCCAACGGCGCCAACTCGGCGACGATCTCGGCGTCCCAGGTCCCCGCTAGGGCAGAGACCTGCTTGCGCTTCGACGTGTGTGCCGCCAACCGTTTTTGTGCGCGGCTGTGATCCGTTGCAAAGTGCTCCTGGAGAGTCCACAAAGTGGGGACTCCGGCCGTCCGGCAGCTCTCGATGAGCCTGCGCACAGGTGGAATGATTCGCTGCGCCGGTTGGACGGGCACACCGGAGACACCCAGAGTGCCGTCGGGGTGGCAGAAGGCGTTCTGCATGTCGATTACAAGCAGGGCGGTCGTGGCCGGATCGAGGAGGTCGACGGTCATGGTTCCGTCCGGTCAACTCCCCCCAGCGTGCTGACGCTTCCCCAGTTCTCCTTGGGGATCTCCTGAAGGACTATATGCAGCCCTTCGGGACGGGTGCCGGCATGCTCCACCATGGCCTCAGTCAGGGCGCGCATGAGCTTGCGCTTCTGTTCTGGGGTTCGGCCCTCCCACAGCTGGACGGTGACTACCGGCATTGCGCCCCCTTATTCGTCGCTGATGCTTGACAGCTCTTCTTTGTCGGCAGCGATAATGGCCACATCTTCCCCTACTGCCACTGTGACCCCCTTGGCCACGAGGTGTTTGGCGACGATGCCTGATGCCGGCGAGGGAAGCTCCATCTCGACCTTCTCGCTTTCGATGATGGCGAGGACCTGGCCTTTCGAGATTGCTTCGCCCACATCCACGGACCATTCAGATACCGAGGCCTCCTCCATCGTGAGCCCGAACTTCGGCAGCTTGACGACCTCAGCCATGGGCTTCTCTGTTAGGCGTCATGCTCTTGCCACCTCCTGCTTCATCATCTCTTGTACGCTTTGTGTGATGCGTTGCGCGTCCGGCAGCACGAAACCTTCGAGCTCCGGCGCATAGGGGACCGGCGTGTCTCGTCCGCATACACGTACGATCGGGCCTTTCAGCAAATCCCAGAAGCTCTCGCTCGCGATCGCTGCGATCTCCGCACCGAATCCGTTCGTAGTGGGCGCCTCGTGGGCGATGACCAGACGACCGGTGCGCTCGAGCGACGCGCCGAGGCCATCCCTATCGAAGGGAACCAGGCTTCTGGGATCGAAGACCTCGGCCGAGATGCCGTCTCGTTCGAGGTGGTCGGCAGCCCTCACGGCCTCATGGAGCGTCTTGAGATAGGAGACGATGGTTACATCAGATCCAGAGCGCACGACCTTTCCTTTGCCCAAGGGCAGATCGTCGAGTTCGGCGGGGACTTCCCCCTTGAGGTTGTAGAGCATCTTGTGCTCAAAGAACAGCACCGGATCCGCATCCTGGATGGCGGTCCGGATCAAGGCCTTGGCGTCGGCGGGGGTGGAGGGTGCGACACACTTGAGTCCCGGGGTATGGGTAAACCACGCTTCGAGACTCTGGGAATGCTGAGCCGCGGTGGCACCGGCGGTTCCGGTCACCATGCGCACGGTGATCGGGCAAGTCAGCCGCCCTCCGGTCATGTAACTGGTCTTTGCGGCTTGGTTGACCAGCATGTCCATGGCCAAGGTCGAAAAATCACTGAACATGATCTCGGCGACCGGGCGTCCGCCCAGAAGCGCCGCCCCGGCCGCGGCCCCCACGAGCGCTTCTTCGGAGATGGGCGTGTCGAGCACCCTGTTCTCATACTTGCTCCATAAACCTTTGGTCACGCCGAAGACACCGCCGGCCTCGCCGATGTCCTCGCCGATCAGAAACACCTCGTTGTCGGCGGCCATAGCCTCGTCGAGGCCCTCACGAATAGCCTGTGCGTAGGTCATCGTCGTCATGCCGATGACGCTCCATTGGGTCCGGCGAAGACATCCTCGAGCGCCTCGCCGGGGTCGGGATGAGGGCTACCTTCAGCGAAAGCGGCCGCCGCATCAAGTTGCTCCTCGATGTCGTTGCGGATGCCGTCGAGGTCTTGCTGCGCGACGCGAGAGTCCTGCAGAAGCTCGGTCTCGAGATTAAGGATTGGATCCTTCGCCATCCACTCCTCGACTTCATGTGCAGAGCGGTAGCGCCCCATGTCACCCTCGTAGTGGCCGCGGTGCCTGTAGGTCTTGGCTTCGACAAGCGTCGGTCCCTCACCTGAGCGAGCCCTGCCGGCGGCCTCTGACGTGACGCGGAGCATATCGAGGGCGTCGTTGCCGTCGGCGATCACCCCTGTCATCGCGTAGGAATCCGCGCGTCGGGCGATATCACGTATGGGTTGATGCTTGTCCTGCGGCGTGAACTCACCGTAGAGGTTGTTCTCGCACACGAAGATCACAGGAAGCTTCCACAGCGACGCAAGGTTCAGGGATTCGTGAAAACTTCCCTGATTGGTAGCACCGTCACCGAAGAAGCTCACGGCGACTCCCTTCGAGCCCTTGAGCTTTAGTTGCAGGGCGGCCCCCGTGGCAAGGGGGATGCCTCCACCGACGATGCCGTTCGCGCCCAGGAATCCGAGCTCTGTGTCGATCATGTGCAGGGAGCCACCTTTGGCACGGTTGTAGCCATCCTGCCGGCCATAAAGCTCTGCGTACATCCGCTTTGGATCGGCGCCGCGAGCCAGCATGTGCCCGTGCCCTCGATGTGTGCTCGTGATTACGTCCGAAGCTTCGAGGGCCGCACAAGTGCCGACCGCAACGGCCTCTTGGCCGATGTATGGGTGAAGAAAACCTGGGATGAAGCCTGCCTGTCTCAGCTCGGAGGCCTTCTCCTCGAAACGCCGGATCAGGACCATCTTGCGATAGAGCTCGAGAAGCTTCTCTTCTTCAAGCTTGGCAACGGGCAGACTCATGGCGCTCCTCGAGGTTGAAAGGTCATCGCTAACAAATTCGGTAACCACCAGTCACGTCGACGATCTCGCCGGTGAGGTATGCGGCGTCATCGGAGGAGAGGAATTCGACCACCGCCGCAATCTCATCCGGGTCGGCAAAACGCCCCATTCCTATCTCGGCGAGGCGGGCCGCTCGCAAAGCATCGGGGAAGTCCCGGGTCATGGGCGTGTCTACGTATCCGGGGGAGACGCCGTTGACGGTGATGCCGTGCGGCGCCAGATCCGCCGCTGCCGCGCGGGTCAGGCCGGTGACTCCGGCCTTCGAGGCAGCATAGGCTGCGCTGCCCGGCATCCCGCGCGTGGCAAGACCAGACGCGAGGTTGACGATACGCCCCCACCCACGGGCGCGCATAGAGCCGGCAGCCGCCCGGAGGCAGAGCCATGTCCCGGTCAGATTCACGGCTATCTGAGCGTTCCAGTGCTCGGTAGGCACCTCATCGACGGGTTCGCCCGGGATGGTTACGCCGGCGCAGTTGACGAGCACATCCAACCCTTCGCATCCTTTAATCGCCTGATCCACGCTGGACGGCTCGGACACATCGATTACGATGAACCCCCCACCCAGGTCTCCGGCGAGATCTTCGCCTTCTGCGCGCTTGTCTTCGAGGTCCGCAAGCCAGACTTCGTCACCCCGGCGCGCCAGGCGGCGCGCCACCGCTGCACCGATGCCCTGCGCGCCGCCCGTGACTAGCGATGTGTGGCTCATACGGTCGTGAACCCCCCGTCGCACATCACAGCGGCTCCGACCATGTAGGAGGCGTCGTCACTGAGCAACCAAGCCGCGGCACCCGCTATCTCCGCAGGTTCCGCGAACCGGCCGATCGGATGAGCGTCCCTGAACCCTTGGGGATCTGCGCGGTCGGCCATGAGCTCGCGCAACAACGGAGTGTTTGTGGCTCCGGGGCATAGGCAATTTGCGCGGATTCCGATGTGGGCATACTCCGCAGCGATCGAGCGGGTGATCTGCAGCACCGCTCCCTTGGCGGCCGCGTAGGCCGTGAGGCCGGGAGCGCCGGCAACTGCGGCTGTCGAACCGAAGGTAAGGATGTGCCCGGATTGGCGCTCGACCATGCGGGGAAGGGCGGCGCGGCAGCATAGAAACGTCCCGCGCGCACTTACCGCCAAAACGCGATCGAAGTCTTCGGGGCGCATCTCATGTGTAGGCCCTACCCAGTGGATGCCGGCGCACAGAACGAGTGCATCGACGCCCCCCAATTCATCCCAGGCCTCTTCGAAGATGCGATCAACATCCTCTTCGGAGGTCACGTCACCGCTCAACCGAGCCTTAGCACCTGCGCATTCAACCGGTTCTCTGAGGTCGGCCGCGGCCACCAGAGCACCTTCCTCGACCAGCCGCTCTGCTACCGCCATCCCGATGCCCCGCCCGGCGCCGGTAACGAGCACGGACATCCCTTCAAGCCCGCGCATCTAGAACGCCCACACGTCTTTGATCGCGGTTACGGCTGCCTCGCTGTCGCCGTCCTTGGGCACTGTTTCGAAGGTCAGCTGCCGATCGTAGCCCTGCTCCTCGAGAACCCTCTTGATGCCATGGAAGTTGATCTCACCGGTGCCGGGCTGATGGCGGCCGGGGACGTCGGCGATGTGAACCGCTTGCGTCCATGGGAGGGCTTCGATCAGGTTTTCGATGAGCCGTCCGGCGACGAGCTGTTGATGGAAACAGTCAAAGAACATGGTGACCTGTGGATGATCGATTGCCCGGCACAGCGCAAGCGATCGGCCCGCGTGATCGAGGAAGTAACCGGGGACGAAGACGGTGTTGATGGACTCGAGAACGAGGTTGATGCCCTTCCCCTCGACCAGTGCCACGGATTCCCTCAGCCCTTCCAGGCACGATCGCCACTGAGATTCCCATGGGAGGGAGGGGGGCTTGCTGATGACCGAGTCGGAGCCGATGTCGTCGGAGAACATGTGCAGTTGCGTAGCGCCGACGCGTTCGGCGATCTCTACCGATTCAGCGAGCGAAGTCAACACGTCATCGCGTTGTGCGGGATCACGCAGTCCTCCATGGGAGTGTCCGAAGAAGCCTGCAATCACAATGCCCGCTTCGCGGCAGACCGTAGCGAGGTCGTCGATCGGCTCATCGCGCCAGTCCCACAGCTCGACGAGGTCGAAGTTGTGCTCGGCTGCCCGTTTGGCTCTGTCGGGGAGCTCCCGATCACCCCACATGAACTTGAGGGAGATGGAGTGCTTCATGCAGGGCCCATGGTGGCGCCGCCGTTCACCAGGATGGTTTGCCCCGTGATCATCCGGGCATCGGGCCCGCATAGGAAGGCGACGGTTCTTGCGATGTCTGCGGGAAGGATAGGGTTGTTGATGCATTGTCCTTCGGCGACCTGCCGGCGGTAGTCCTCGGAAACCCACTCTTTGGTTATCTCGGTCGTGACGAGGCCGGGAGCGACCGCGTTCACGGTGACGCCGTAAGGTCCCAACTCGTGGGCCATGCTGCGGGTCATGCCGATCACCGCCGCCTTGGACGCGACGTAATGCAGCAGGTTGGGCATGCCGAAGGTGACGGTGTTGGATGACAGATTCACGACGCGCCCCTTGCCCGCTGCCCGCATGGCGGGCGATGCCGCTCGAGTGCATAGCCAGACCGACCGAATGTTGATCGTTGTGACACGATCCCATTCGGCCGTATCCATGTCCCAGAAGGGGCGTCGCTCGAGACCCGCGAACAGTCCGGCGTTATTTACAAGAATATCGATGCGTCCGAAGCGGCTGCCGGCTTCATCGAAAGCTTGTTGCACCGAGCCCTCGTCGGCGACGTCGGCGGTTAGGCTGATCGCCTCGCCGCCCAGTGCCTCCACCGATGACACGGTATCGGTTGCGGCCGCAATGTCCATCGAAACCACAGTTGCGCCTCGCTCCGCCAGTGTGATTGCGATCTCCTGCCCGATCGCTCGCGCAGCGCCCGTGACCACCGCGACGTTACCGGCCAAAGGCCGGCCGGTGAGTTCAGGAGCCTCTTCAGCTACCACAGGGTGGGGCTGCCGTCGAAGTTGATGTGCTTGGTCTCGGTAAATTCATGAATCCCCTCGACCCCTTGCTGGCGGCCGATTCCAGAGTGCTTGTAGCCGCCCACTTCCGCTTCACTGTAGAAGTGGTGGTAGGTGTTGACCCAAACCGTTCCGGCATCGATGGCGCGGGCCACCCGCCACGCCCGATGCAGATTCTGCGTCCAGATCCCAGCCGCCAACCCGTAGTCGGTGCTGTTTGCCAGAGCGATGGCCTCGTCGTCGTCGCTGAATCGCTGAACGGTCAGAACGGGCCCGAATATCTCTTCCCGAATGAGACGAGATCGCGGAGGAAGATCGGTGAATACCGCCGGGGCGACGAAGTTACCCCCGACATAAGGATCACCGGTCAACGCGTTCCCGCCGGCCACCAGTGTTCCTTCCTTCTTGCCGGCCGCAACATAGTCGAGGATCGTGGCCTGCTGGCCGGCCGAAACGACGGCTCCCAACTGGTTAGATTCGGCCAGGCCGTCGCCGACACGCAGGTTCCGGGTCATCTCTGCGAGCCGGTCGATGAATTCATAGTATGCACCTTCTTCGACCAGGAGGCGGCTCCCCGCGGTGCAGATCTGACCACAAGTCGTGAAGATGGCGTTTTCGGTGCCCGCCAGCGCCTTGTCCATATCCGCGTCGGCAAAAACGATGTTGGGCGACTTGCCGCCGAGCTCGAGGGCGACCTTGCGCAGCCCTTCTGCGGCCCGCTTCATCACGTTGATCCCGGTCTGTGTTTCGCCGGTGAAGGCGATCATATCGACACCGTTGCTGCCGACCAGCGCATCTCCGACCTCAGAGCCGGAACCTATGACACACGACAGAATGTCGGGCGGCATGTCGGGCTGTCCGTCGAGGAGCCCCAATGCTTCCACCGTGATGGCAGGCGTAAGACTGGCGGGCTTGACGATGCACGCGTTGCCCGCCGCCAGGGCAGGGGCGAGCGAACGTATCAGGAGGGTCAGAGGCCAGTTCCAGGGCGTTATCACTGCTACAACGCCCATCGGCTCTCGCAGAACGACAGACTGAACATCATCCTTGAGGACCATCGAACGGCCGTACACGGCGCGGGCCAGGCCGGCGTAGTACTCGGTCATCTCGGCTGAGCCGGCGATTTCAAGTCGCGCCTCGTGAATGGTTTTGCCCTGTTCGCGGGTCAGGAGCTCGGCGAGGTGCTCCTGGTTCGCCCTCAAGGTCTGGGCGAACCCGTAAAGCACTCGTGCCCTCTGCGCTCCATCGCTCCTCCAACCGCCGCGGCTCCAGGCTGCGCGTGCGTGTTCCACTGCCGTGGCCACGTCCTCGGCCGTCGAGACCCGTACCGTGGCCACGAGCTCTCCCGTTGCCGGGTCGCGGCTTTCCAATGGATCGTCGCTCGCCTTCACGAACGATTGCGCAGTGGCCGGCAGCGTCAATGTTGTCCACGCAGTTCTCCCGGTTTCGGTTGTGAGTCCTGTGGACATGACGCTCCTCCCTCTTTCAGTGCACCGGATCGGCCGGCGGGACGGCCACGGCCGATTTCATTGCCTCGAAGTCGCTCACGGAAGTTCTCACCGCAGCCAGGTGGGTGGCCACAGCTTGCTTCGCTTCCGCCGGGCGGCGTCCGTTGATCGCCTGGACGATGGCGGTGTGCTCGGCGGCGGACTTGGCGGGGCGGCCGCTCGGCGCCAGGGTTATCTTCCGGGACTCGCCGAGATGTTGGTTGAGGTCCTGGAGCAGGTGCATGAGCAACGAGCTGCCGCTCGCTTCGGCGATTGCTTGATGGAAGGCGATGTCCAGTTGCACGAGACGATCGAGCTTTGCATCCGGCTCCTGCGCAAGGGAGAAGAACGCGTCGTGCGCCCCTTGTATGCGCTTTATTGCGGACTCATCGGCTCCTTGTGCGGCACCCTCCGCGGCAAGCTCGTCGAGCGCCCCCCGTACCTTCAGCAGATCCATGACCTCTTCTTTGTGCAGGGCCAGCCAACGGGCGAAGGCGCTGACGTAGCCGTCATTCGGGCCTTTGGTGACGAAGGAGCCACGGCCCTGGTGGACCTCGACGTAGCCGATCGCCTCGAGCGACCGGATCGCCTCGCGCACGCTGACGCGGCTGACCTGAAAGGCCTCGACCAGCTCGCGTTCCGAGGGGAGGGCCTCGCCGGGCCCGAAGTCGCCGCTATCGATGGCTTTCTGCAATTGATCACGAACAAGCTGCGAGCGCGGCACCCGGGCGATCGTCTGGAGGGAGTCGCGGCCGCGACTCACAGGACGATGCCGGTGGTTGTCTCGGGAGGGATCAAGCGTCTCCTCGGCTTTGGTAACACGTCTGACCAGCGCAATGTAGTGACTCGGCGCTACCCCTGTCAAGTGGGAGACTCCCCAGTGCTACCGAATAATGTCGGTGATCTTCCCAGTCACGACGTTGCCTTGACACGGGCGGGCACGTCGGGGAACATGGCGGTGGTCCTACCACTCGGGTTACCGACGTAAAAGGTTCTGGAGGGGGAGTTGGAGCAAGAGAACGCGCCTATGCCCGCCACGCGGGCGCGGCCGTCGTCGTCGAATCTAGGGGCGTTGCCGTGAAGGCGCCGGTGATCGAGTTTCGCCACGCAGGCAAGGTTTTCGACGACGGCACACACGCGGTGGAAGACGTCTCCTTCCAGGTGGGACCGGAGGAGATCGTCGCCATCGTGGGCCCATCGGGATGCGGCAAATCCACTCTGCTTCGCATGGCCTCGGAGTTGAGCCCTGCGACCAGCGGTGAGGTCGAATGCTCCCACGAGCGGCTTGGATACGTCTTTCAGGACGCGACCCTGCTGCCATGGCGCAACGTCCAGCGCAACGTCGAGTTATTTGGTGAGTTGCGGGGGACGCCGAAGGAGGAGCGAGCTAGACAGGCGCAGGAGGTCATCGACCTGGTTGGCCTCAAGGGTTTCGAGCGGCACTATCCGAAGGCGCTATCGGGCGGAATGAAGATGCGGGTATCGCTCGCACGCTCCCTGACGATGAAGCCGCCGTTGTTCCTATTCGACGAACCCTTCGGCGCCCTTGACGAGATTACGCGGGAACGGCTGAACGACGAGCTGCTGAAGCTGTTCGCTATAGAGGATTTCGCGGCCATCTTCATCACCCACTCCGTTAACGAGGCGGTCTATCTGTCCAATCGGGTGCTTGTCATGTCGCCCCGCCCCGGGCGTTTAATCGGAGAGTTCAATGTTCCCTTCGATTTTCCGAGGTCGGCAGAGCTTCGCTTCGAGCCGGATTTCGCCCGGCTGTCCGGAGAGATCTCGCATGCGCTGAGGTCCGAGCTCACATGAGCATCGAAGCCCGAAGAGAGGCCGGTCTGGATCCGACTCGATCGGATGCCGGCACGGTTAACGGACCCGGGCCCGAGAAGCCGGCGCGTCGCTCGCGTGTTGCCGGTCTGATGAGCACCGTGGCGCCGCCACTGGTTGTTTTCATTGCGTTCATAGCGTTCTGGTACGCAGTCAGCTATCTCTTCCTTGAAGAGACGCAACGATTCCTTCTGCCGCCCCCGCACGAGGTTTTCATCGTGTCCTTCCTCGACACGGTGAATCTGACCGAGATCCTCAACGCGCTCTTTTCCACAACCCAGGTCGCGCTTGTGGGGCTCGCCATCGCAATAGTGATCGGTGTTTCTTTTGCGGTGTTGATGAGTCTCGGCAAATGGGTCGAACGCTCTCTCTACCCCTATGCGGTGATCCTTCAGACGGTGCCCATCCTCGCCATCGTTCCTCTCATTGGTTTCTGGTTCGATTTCAACTTCAGAAGCCGGGTCATCGTGTGCGTGATCATCGCCCTCTTTCCGATCATCACGAACACCCTGTTCGGTCTTCAATCGGTCGACCAGCAGATGCACGATCTCTTCACGCTGCACAAGGCGAGCCGCTGGACCCGTTTGCTCAAGCTTCAACTGCCGCATGCGCTTCCTGCGATTTTCGCCGGCTTCCGGATTTCTGCCGGACTCTCGGTGATTGGCGCCATTGTCGGCGATTTCTTCTTCCGCCAAGGCGAGCCGGGAATTGGCCGGCTGCTGGACGTCTATCGTGCTGGTCTGCAATCGGAGCAACTGTTCGCTGCTCTGTTCTTCTCATCGTTGTTGGGACTGGGGGTCTTTTGGTTCTTCGGTTTGATCGGACACCTTCTGACCCGGCACTGGCGCGACACCGCCGGCCAGCAGGTTTGAACTGGCGAGCGAAACACCGACGCAAGCTCCACGGGGGCGCGAAAGGAGAGCACGTGCACAAGAGAGGGATGAAACTGGCCGCGACGCTGCTTGCGGGGATATTGTTGCTCGCTGCTTGCGGAGGAGGTGAGGAGGAATCCGCTCCTGCGGCTCAGGGGGGATCGGCGAAGGAAGGGCTTGCCGGGGTGTGCCCGGACCCAGTCGTGCTTCAAACCGACTGGTTCCCGGAGCCCGAGCATGGCGGCGCCTACCAACTGATAGGTGCCGGGGGAGAGATCGACGAGGAAAAGGGCACCTACACCGGGGAGATAGGGGACACGGGCGTGGACCTCGAGATACGGTCCGGGGGCCCCTTCATCGGCTTTCAGCAGGACAGCGCGCAGATGTACCAGGACGAAGAGATCCTCTTGGGCTACGTGAACACAGATGAGGGAGTGCAGAACTCGGCTCGTCTTCCAACCAAGGCGGTCCTCGCACCCCTCGAAATAAGCCCTCAGATACTCATGTGGGATCCCCAGCAGTACGACTTCAGCTCGTTCGAAGACATCGGCGAGTCGGACGCGACCGTGCTGTACTTCGAGGGCGGCGTTTTCATTGACTACCTAACCGGGGCCGGATTCATCCGTGAGGAGCAGATCGACGGTTCCTATGATGGGTCGCCCGCACGTTTCGTCAGTGAAGGTGATATCGTCCAGCAGGGTTTTGCGACCAACGAGCCCTACAAGTACGAGAACGACATCAAAGAGTGGGGCCGGCCGGTTGACTATCTCTTGATCCACGACTCCGGCTACGAGTTCTACACGCAGACGATCAGCGTGAAGCCGGATGTCCTCGAGTCGGAGCGCGACTGCCTTGAGCAGCTGGTGCCCCTCATGCAGCAAGCGCAAGTGGATTACATCAAGGATCCTGGACCGGTCAACGAGGAGCTCCTGAAGATTGTCGAGGAGCTAGACACCTTCTGGACGCTCAGTGAAGGCGGCAACAAGTTCGCAGTCGCACAGATGAAGAAGCTCGAGGTCGTATCCAATGGACCTAACGAAACCCTGGGTGACTTCGACATGGAGCGGACCCAGAAGATCGTCGACCTGCTCAACCCGATCTTCGAGGAAAAGGGTGTCCGTACCTGGGATCCAGAGGTAACCGTGGAGGACATCGTGACAAACGAGTTCATCGACCAGAGCATCGGCCTGTAACGCGCCCCGGGACGTGCGAGCTTGTTCATTGCACTTCCGAGCCCGGGAAGCGAGCTCCCGAGTGCAACGGAGCTTTTACTTGAGGAGACAACCATGACACTCGACCCGGCCGGCCCCGGCGCGCCGTTCGAAAGCTTGATCGAGACTCCGCCGGAGGCCGGCGCTGCGCTCCCTCCCGAGTTCAAAGCGATCTTCGGAGGACCCTGGACTATTCCGCCTGCGGGGGGAGATCGGCCGTACGTGTACATCAACTTTGCAACCTCTCGGGACGGGCGGGTGTCATTCTCCATGCCGGGCCATTCCGGTGGAGGTGATGTCACCGGATTCAACGCCCACGACCGCTGGCTGATGGGGCTCCTGCGCGCCCGGGCGGATGCAATTCTGATGGGGGACAACACGCTCCGGACGGAGCCCGAGCACCTGTGGACGCCGGGCCATATCTTCCCCGAAGACGAAGACGCCTTCAATGAGCTGCACGCTGCCGAGAAACGACGCAGTCCCACACTCCTGGTCTTCCTCTCCCTGAAAGGAGACATCCCCTCTGACGCGGCAGTCTTCGGTGAGGACGTCGAGGTCGTGATCGCCACCACCCATCTGGGGGCCGAGACGGCTCATAAACTCAAATCGGCGACCGCCCAGGTGGACGTCTTAGAGCTCGGGGACGACGGGGTCGATATCGTTCGCCTGATGACGATGCTGAGGAGCGATTACGGCGTCGAGCGTCTGCTTTGTGAAGGTGGTCCTCGCGTCTACGGATCGCTTCTGGCAGCCGGTCAGGTGGATGATGAGTTCATCGCCTTGTGCCCGATCATGATCGGAGACAGCCCCGACGGACCGCATTGTCCCAGTTTGGTCGAGGGCGTGCGGTTCGCACCCGGCAGAGCTCCGCAGTCACGCATCGTCGGCCTGCGCCGAGCAGACAATCATCTGTTCCTGAGATCTCGCTATCTGTTCTGACTAATCGGCGCCGAGTGGGTGGTGAGTGCGCGTAGTTCACATCTCTCACCCACTGGCGGGCGACTAACTACCCAAATCCATCGGTAAGTCCAGAAGGACGTCGAGATTAGCCCTGAGCGATGACTTCGAGTTCAGCCGCGCCAACGCCCCGACGAAACGGTCGAGCAACGGATAGTCGCGCTGCAGCTTGAGGACAAGTCGACGCCGGAGCGAATGAGCAGAGCCGGGATGTTGAAATAGCGATAACGGAGCCTCTTGGCGCGCATGTCCGTCTTCATCAAGACATCCGAGAAGCTCTGACCAGCAGTGGTGATAGCCGGCGGTCTCGATCTCCATCTGTTCGCCGACGTTGGCCCGGATGCGTTTGACGACGTAACGACGAAAGACCCTGTCGTCGCGGATGCGATAACCAAACTCGGCCACCTCACCTTCATCTTTGTCTGCGCACGGGGTCCAGCAGGAATCGGGGATATCTCTGATGATGCCGGTCAGACGGGCCGAGTTCACAGCCCCACAGAGGTATGTGATGCCCTTGTCTTCTAGCTTGGCGAACAGATCCTTGGAATAGAAACCGGAGTCGAAACGTGCGCGGACCTCAGTCCCTTTCGGGATCCGCTTGAGGCATTCATCGACGAAGCCTGCGATGCCCTTGGAGGTGTGAACCTTGCCGCGCCGGAGCTAACTAGGCGCCTCTACTGATGAAGTGGGGTCGAAGTACTCGCGCCAGGACTTGATTTGGCCCTCCGCCAGGTCGACGATGATGGCGTCGTGAGTGGTGCTCCTTTCGCCGTCGGACCTGCGCGTCACCTCCCAAAGCCATTCGATTGCGACCTGGGTCCCGTCGCGAGAGCAGAATACGTTTGCCACCGTGACCTTTAGATCAGAGTAGCCGGCATGGAAGCCCTCCATTTCCGAGCGCAACTCCGGCAGTGTCCATCGACCACCGGGTGCGATTAACTCTCCGTCGGGCAGCCAGTCTTCGGCAGCCAGGTCGAAGTCGTTGATTTCCCATGCGCGTGCCTGACGACGGACAAGCCTCTCGATGTGCTCGTGATTTGCCATCTATATGCGCTGCCTTTCTGTGTCACCGATCGGGATATGCCCGAGAAGAAACCGGGCTCACGAAACGAAAGCTCCCCAGTTGAGAAGGACGCGCGTCAAGATTGCGCCGAAGAAGAGCACGACTCCACTAGCGAGGGCCAGATAGTCGATTCGCCGCATGCGGAAGTCGTTGGTAAACGTGCGCTGGGCACTGCCGGAAAACGCTTTCGACTGGAGTGCGATCTCCAGGGTTTGGGCCTTCACAAGGGCGCCGAGAATGAGAGGAACAGCGAGACTGGCGAATACGGGGATGCGTTTGATGAACCCCATCTTCTCGATCGCCAGACCCCTTAGACGCTGTGCTTCCGTGATGGTGCTGATCTCGCTGAATATGAAGGGCACGAAGCGGAGGCCAACCGAGAATACGTAGGCGACCTTGTAGGGCACTCGAATTTTTACCAGCCCCAGCATGAGATCGTTGACATCGGTGGTCATGACGACGAGCGGTAATACGAGAAGGGGCGTGAGGATCCTGAATAGCACCATGCCGCCGAATACCAGCCCCTCCCAGTAGAGAGAGACTCGCCCCCCCAGAAGCGGAACCCACTCCGGGACCGACGCAATAACTCTTTGCCCTTGGGGATTGAAGAGACCATGAATGAGAAGGACTAGCAGCATGAAGGGAATCATCGTAATGACGAGGCGCCGAATGTAGCGAGGCCCGATATGAGCGGAAAGCGCCAACCCGAGGGCGACCAGGAACATCGCGCACTGATAGATGACGCTCTCCCACACGAAGATCAGGGTGCTGGCGAGGAACATGATGAAGAGCTTGACGCGAACGTCGAGGCGACTGAAGAGAGATGGCCGAGAGATCCGTTCAATGTACATGGAAGGCATGGGAGCCTCTAGTCCGCAGCCATGGTCAGAGCCAGCTCGTCCGGCGTCAACGGCTGGGACTTCTCGAGGGCCTCGTCTCCAAAGCTCTCCACGAAGCGAACGAGTTGGGGTGGGTTGAGGTAAGTCTCCTCGAGGGTGGCCGTCGCATAGAGCCCGCTCCTAAGATTCGAGTCCGATAGCAGACGGCCTTTGCCCATAACCAAGAGGCGTTCTGCGAATCCCGGTAGGAGGTAGAGATGATGGGTAACTACGATGATGGTCTTCCCCGCCCTCCAGAGCTCTCGGGTTAGCTCGAGGATCGCCTTGGAGCCCTGGTAGTCCTGCCCTGTCGTCGGCTCATCGAAGATGAGGATCTCGGGCTTCATGGCGAGGATGGCCGCTATGACCACGCGGCTTCTGTCCGCTTTGCTTAGCGTGACGGGATGCATGCCGGCCACATCTCCGAGGTCGAGTTCCTCTAGTGATTGCTCGACTCGAGCGGCTACCTGATCCTTGGGCATGCCGAGCCTGAGCAACGCATAACCCACTTCGGACCTGACGGAATCGGTGAAAATCTGATTGTCGGGGTTTTGCGACACGTAGCCGACTCGCTGGGCGATGGTACTAACGTCATAGTCCTGGGTATTTCGATCGAAGACTTCCACCGCTCCAGAGGAAGGGTTCAACAGGCCCACGAAGTGACGAATCAAGGTCGACTTGCCTGCTCCGTTCTGACCGACGATTGCGACGTAATCCCCGCGCCTTATATCGACGGACAGGCCCCGCAATGCTTCGGTTCCGTCCTCGTAGGAGAAATGCAGATCGCGGGTGCGTATCACGATCTCATCGGAATGAACGGGGCCGTCGGCAATCGACGCAGAGGTGCTGCCTGCCTCAAGCTTTGAAAGGACTGATGCGCGTTGCTCGAGAGCCTCTGCGAGAGTCACCGGATATCTGCCCGGAAAGCTCGATCCACGAAACGCGCAGGAGAAAGCGGCGGTTACAGCGGGGGGGCGGACCCCGTGTTCGAGCAGAAAATCAATGTCTTGGAAAAAGTCACTGGGGGGTTTGTCAGCTTCCAGGCGGCCTCGGCTCAAGAGAACGATCCGGTCCGCATACTCGGCCAGCTCCTCGCTTGCGTGGCTCACCATAATTACCGTGATGCCGTGATCTTGGTTCAGCCGGCGCGTGACCCGGAAGACCTCCTCTGCCCCTACCGGATCGAGTTGCGAGGTGGGTTCATCGAGGACTAACAGAGTTGGGCGAATCGCGAGTGCTGCGGCTATAGCCAACCGCTGCTTCTGACCGCCGGACAGTTGGTGAGGATGTTTTTCCTCGAGGCCCTTCAATCTCAAAGCTTCGAGCGCTGCAGAAACTCTCCTGTTGATTTCATCCACCGGGAAGCAAAGATTCTCGAGCGGAAAGGCGACCTCGCTGGCTACCGTGGGCGCGGTCAACTGCATGTCAATGTCCTGAAACACCATGCCGACCTGGCGCGCCAGCTCGTGTGTTGGATGGTCGACTGTGTCCATCGCCCCGACGCGAACGGAGCCGAAGAAGTCTCCACCGTAGAAGTGGGGGACGATCCCGTTCAGGGCGAGACACAGTGTCGTCTTCCCTGCGCCCGTCGAGCCCATGACGGCGACGAACTCGCCCTCGGATATCCTCAAGCTCACGTCATGGAGGGAGAATTCCGCTGTCTTGGGATAACGGTATGAGAGATCCTCGATGCTGAGAATCTGCTTGCTCAATGTGTTGACGAACGCCTGGCGCTTGCCGTCAGTAGCTGGCCATGTCTGGTTTGGCTATGGAGGATCGCCTCAACCCCGCAATAACCCCCAGAGCAATGAGCGTCCCTATCAGGGGGAAAATCGTGCGCTCCAGGAGAATGATCGGGACCAACACCGGCCAGACCTCGGCGGGCCAAGGGTTGGTTGCAAAACTAGGAACCCAAAGAGCCTGCATGCCGGCTACCGATCCGAAGAAGAACGGTATGTAGAGGGCGACTCCAAGACGCCATCCGAGGCTTTGGTCGCGCAGATGGGTTGTGTAGAACTTGCGGACGGTTGGGATGGCGATAAGGATCAGCCCCAAAGTCACCGCGAACGCATTCGAAAACCACATTCCAGGGCTTATGCCGAAATTCGTCGCCTGGAAGTAGTAGACGACGTGCAGGGCTGCAACGATTACCCAAGGTAGGAGCCACGCGCTCCTGTTCTTCTGGGTGACCATTGCTACTGCGAAGGCCGACATGCCTCCCATCACAAAGCTCCACGGGCCCAATGAGGTGTAGGGGGCTATGGCGTTACCGATGAGGATTCCAACGATGGAGGCGATCGGACCCGCGATCGGGCCGAGGACAAGCCCCACCAGTGGGTGGATCGCATCGTGGAGCGGCCATCCTCCACCGGCGCTGCCGATGACGATTGAAGCGGGGATGAAAGCTAGGGCTGCGACGATGGCGGTGAACACCGCGACATAGGAGATGGGCGCGCCGCCGATTTTCGCCCCGCCCCCTCCGGTGATCTGTCGCCTGGTGCCTCTTTGAACGGTCGACACTTCAGCCACCTCCCCCTTCGGGCCTGCACTGGTCTGACGACTGACATGCTAGTCCTCTCGGCCCGCATGTCAATAACAAAGGGGGCTCGTTCGCTCAAAGTCGGGCGCCATCCTTTCAGGAGGGCTTGTCCTGAGCCGCTTCTGGACAGGTAGGACCAGCGGGCGGGTGGCTAAAATGCATCCCGGCTATCAGGCGAGATGAACTTCGAGCTGAGCCTCGGCATCAAGCAGCGCCCCCACTCTGGTGGCCTCTTCCTCCAGCCCCGACCGCGCCCGGCGGGTCAGTGGTTTGAACGGCTGGACCTGGATGACGGCGCGCCCCGGCTTCCGTTGGAGCTTCCACGCCGCTCGCACGCGCCCATTGACAAGAACCGATGGAAGCGACCAGACGGCTATGCGAGCTCGGTAGATACGTTCTTTGAAGGCGTCGTCGACAATCGCTTCGGAGTGGGGCGCGCTCATCACAAGGAGCTGGTCGAACGATGGGAGCAGCCGGACGCCCTCGACGACTCGAGCGCTCCTCAACGATGGCAGGTCGCTCTTCAACACCCACCGTTTCGAGCCGCCGCATTCGACTTCTGCGAGGTCCTGTTCCATCAGCTTGAGCACGCGTCCTGCTTCGGGCACCCGCACGCCCCACCAGCGTGCCACCTCGGCGCGTGATGCAGGTCCGTAAACCGCCAGAAAGCGGCGAA
>JACDCD010000015.1 GCA_013694625.1 Actinomycetota bacterium
CCGGCGCCTCCCGGTGCGGAAGCCAGGACCTATTCCCCGGCGCGCCGATGTTGCATATCTAACCGGCTCCGGATAAAGACAGTATCTGCCTCACCTCATGAACGAGTTGATGGGGTCGTCGCTCGAGGGGAGGGCAGCGTCGTGAGCCGTCGATTCAGAGCATCGTCAAGGGCGACCTCGAGGTGATGTGACTCGATTACTCCGCCGAGGTCCAAGAGTGTCTGATCGACGCCTGTTAGCGGTATGCCCAGTTCTCCATGCGCTCAGTAAAGCGCGTGGGTGGGACAAACGAGCGCACCGGTCTGACCGGCGCGCCCAGACCCAGACCGCCATGTGGCTGGGCGCACACAAAAGTCTTCTCCGGCGTTCAACCACATCATGGTGTGGTCTCAGGCACAAGTTTCCGTTCTCGGCGCGCCGAACCACACGGCCGCCGAACCACACGGCCGCCGAACCACACGGCCGCCGAACCACACGGCGCGCCGAACCACACGGCCGCCGAACCACACGAGAGGCGGGCACGCGACCGATGCTCAAGAAGGGGGGACCCTGGTCACGTCGTAGCCCATCTTCTGCAGATCGGCCAGGAGGCGTAGCTCGACAGACTCGAGGTCGTCCGGCGCGCCGAGCAGCCGAAAAGGAACGTCAATCGTCCGATCACCGTCAGCTCCGGTGAAGACGATCTCGAATCGGTCTTCACGCCGGGCCACCGCCGCAACCGGGTAACGCCCCACGTGCGGTAATCCCATAATCCTCACCATGGCGCGCCGATCTTATGCGCTCGAATCGCAGGCGCACCCTCTGCCCCATTCGGTTCGAGGTTTTCGACGCGGCTCCCCGCCTCGCCATCCTTCAGTCCGGAGATTTCGGCGAGCCCCTCCCCACTGCACTCCCATCCGCACCGACCATGTGTGGCTGGTGGCACGCAAAAGCCTCCTCGGGCG
The DNA here is from genome assembly GCA_013694625.1 of Actinomycetota bacterium. Taxonomy (GTDB): domain Bacteria; phylum Actinomycetota; class CADDZG01; order CADDZG01; family WHSQ01; genus JACDDL01. The sequence goes on from JACDCD010000015.1 coordinate 945, forward strand.
CTCAACCACATCATGGTGTGGTCCCTCGCACCAGTTCTGTTCTCGGCGCGCCGAACCACCCGGATCGCGCCGACTTGGCCCACGGCGAAACGGGGAGGTGTCCCAGAGGGGCGCTAAGCGGTGTCCTGTTTCTGGCGCGCCCGGTAGGCCGCTACATTCACCCGGCTCGAACAGGAATCGTCGCAGTAGCGGCGCGACTTGTTACGCGATGTGTCGATGAAGACGTCTCGGCACTCGTCGGCGGAGCAGACGCCGATTCGCTCGAACCCGTGCTCGGCGATGACCGTCGCCAACCCCATAGCGGCGACCGTCGTTAACTGCTGTGAGACGGCCTCTCCTGCGGGCACGTAATGAAGATGCCAATTCCCGCCGTCGTGGTCCGTGAGTTGCGGGTGTGTTCCAACCTCGTCCAGGAGCTCATTGAGGATGGCCACCGAAGTCCTTTCGTCCGGGGCCATGAATGCGGCGGCGAGACGCTCGCGAAGGGCATGGATGTTCTCGATCTCCTTCTTGCCGATGGATGGTGGGGGGGACAGACCGTGATCCTGCATGAAGGCGGCCACAGCCTCTGCGTCGGGCAGGTACTCGAAGCCCGACCACGATCCACGGCTGTTGACGAGGTCCGCTGCGATCGTGGCCGCTTCGTCGGAGTAATGGGTGAAATCCATTTGACTTCTTACCCCCGTTCGGGTACGGTAATGACCGTAAGCAGTATAGGACATTACGGAGGTGAATGCAGTGAATCCATTGATCTCGGGTCTCATCGCACGGGAGCGAGCTGCCGAGCTCACTCGCAAGGCCGAGGCCGCGCGTCTCACACGACGCCCTAGCAGGAGGTGAGGCATGCACGAGATCCCCTGGGCACGTTCGGCAGGTGAGGAGGACAGGGGTCAACCGCGTGAAGCTGGACAGGGGAGGATTGTCCGGCAATCTCCCGGGGGGTCCATGCCCCCGTCCGACAGAGCCCGGAGCGAACCTCTGACGGCAGTGGGCAGGCGGCTGCTCCATGGACTGTCGGAGCCGGTTCTGCGGACTCCTTCTACACGGTGAGGATGCCGAGCGGGCATTGGGTCAGGGTCGAAGACACCACGGACCTCCGCTGAACAGCACCCCGGACTGAGACCAAGGGAAGGAGTCAACCCAATGATTGAAGTCGCATGGACTGCCGCAACCTTGATTGTTTTTTACCTGGCAGTTGTCTTGTACGGCGCCGACTCGAGGGACGGTAGGACTGGTCGAAGCACCGCCGATGACTCAGCGCCCGGCGAGCACCTGAACTGCCGTCGCCTCGTCGGTGATCAGCACGTTCACCAACCGGCCACGCAGCGCGCCCGTAATCCCGGCCACCTTCTCCAGCCCGCATGCGATCCCTATGCGGTGGGGAATCGCCACCAGGTCTTCGAGTTCGAGGCCTACAACGTGCAGATTCGCCGCAACATCACACGGCCGCCCGTCCCGGTCGAATAGACGGGCACAGATGTCTCCCACAGCTTCACCCGATTGGATTTCCCGGCGCTCGGCCGAAGACAGCTCCGGGCGGGAGAACAGCGCCCGGGATGATCCCCTGCCCAGCGATCCGATACCGAGGATCGCAAGATCGGCCTTTCTTCCCTTGGCGAGGACGTCGGCGATACCTTCCTGACGAAGCAGCAGCTCGCGAGCCTCGGTCGAGTCGATGATGGCCGGAGCGTGGAGGTAGGCGAAACGGCCGCCGAGCCGGTCGGCAAGCCGGCGTCCGAGCTCGTGTCCGCTGAGCGATTGCGACACCCAGGAAAGGCCGCCGAGTAGCTGCACGACCTCGACCGCACGCGCCCGGGTGGGCGCAACCGCATTGACCAGCGCCTCGAGTGAAGTGCCCCACGAAACACCGATGGTGCGGCCATCGCTGAGAACCTCGAGCAGATAGCCGGCGCCCAGACGGCCCACTCTGGTGAGCGAATCGCGGGCCTCGCCCCCACCTCCAGAGGCCCTTCTCGGCCGGGTGGCGAGCACCCGCGCCTCGTCGAGGCCGAACTCGGTGGTAAGGCGTCGCTCGAGCTCGAGGGCCCGGCCGAGTGGATGGTTGATGCGGATATCGACGATTCCCCGGCGTCTTGCCTCGGTGAGCAGGCGGGAGACGTTGGACCGCGAGGTGCCGACCTCCTCGGCGATCGAGCTCTGGTCGCGCCCGTGCAGATAGTAGAGCTCGCCGATCTCGGCGAGCAGCTCGGCGCGGTCGTGCTCGGGATCGCGCGCCGCTGCGATCACCCCTCCGGGCTCGGACGACATGCTCGGTTCCACCCTCCTCTGTCGGCCACCGCCGTGGCCTCACATCTCTCAGTGTATCCGCACGTTTGTGAGGCCATCGAGCTAAGAGGGAGCCGTTAGGTAACCGCCAGCTCGTCCGGGGTTCGGCTGCCGTTTCCTTCGGGGGCGAAGACGTGCGCCTTGTCCAGATTGACGTTTACGGAGAGCCCGACTCCGAGATCCCCGAGGTCGTTGTTGTCCACCTGCGCCACGATGATCTGACCGTCCTCGAGGCGCAGGTAGATCCTCGAGCCCCAACCCAGATCCACGACGCGCTCCACGTTCGCAGGACAGGAGAGGCCGTTGGCCGATTCCCTGGTGAAACTCACGTTGTGGGGACGGACGTACGCATGAGCCATAATCCCGTCGGCGAGATGGGCGGCCCCGCCCACATGGTTCTGGCCGAACTGCACGCGCCCGTTCACGACCAGCCCGTGAATGACGTTCGCCGATCCGACGAAGTTGGCGACAAACGGCGTCTCGGGCTCGTTGTAGATTTGGCTCGGCGTCCCCACTTGCTCGACTTTGCCGTCGTTCATGACGACGACCTGATGTGAAAGCTCCAGCGCCTCCTCTTGATCGTGAGTCACCAAAAGGCTCGTCACGCCGAGCTCGCGGTGAAGATCGTCGAGCCACCGCCGGAGATCCTGGCGGACACGCGCGTCGAGCGCCCCGAAGGGCTCATCGAGAAGGAGAATCTGGGGTCTCGGCGCAAGCGACCGGGCGAGGGCAACCCGCTGGCGTTGTCCCCCCGAGAGCTGTGCCGGATAACGGTGGGCGAAGTGCGACAGCTGCACGAGCTCGAGCAGCTCGTCGACCCTCTTTTCCTGGGCGGCCTTGGATTCCTTGCGTACCGAAAGCCCGAAGGCGACATTGTCGCGGACCGTCATGTGACGGAACAACGCATAGTGCTGGAAGACGAAGCCCACATGTCGCTCCTGCACGCTGGTCCAGGTCTGATCAACATCGGATAAGCGGACTTGTCCTTCGTCGGGCCGTTCGAGTCCCGCTATGAGGCGTAGCACCGTGCTCTTGCCCGAACCGCTCGGACCCAGCAGCGAGGTTATCTTTCCTTCTGCCGCTTCGAAGCTGACGTCTTTTGCCGCTTCGAATGATCCGAAGCGTTTGGTGAGACCTGCGACTTCAACGGCTGCTCTCATCGTGTTTGTTCCCTCGTTCCTCTGTGTTTGGCTATCTCTATCCCCGTCAACAGCACCACCGAGACCGCGGCGAGTGTGAGGGCCACGAGGTATGCCTGTGAGTCGAGCCGTTCCTCGAGCGCAAAGAGCACAAACGTCGTCGCGGTCTCTGTCTGATTCTGAATTGCGCCGCTCACGATCAAAACAGCGCCTACTTCTCCAAGCGCCCGTGAGGTCGTCAGCGCCACTCCGTATGCAAGCCCCCATTTGATATTCGGCAGCGTCACTTTGAAGAACGACTGCAGTGGCGACGCCCCCAACGTGTGGGCGGCCTCCTCTTCGTCCTGTCCCAGCTCCTGCAGGACCGGCACCACACCCCGGATCACAAAAGGGATTGAAATGAAGATCGTCACCAAGACCATCGACGGCAGAGCGAACAGAACCTGTATACCGGTTGCGCTCACCCAGGATTCGAACCAGCCGGCAGGTCCGAACAGCAAGACCACCATGACACCTACGGTCACGGGCGAGACCGCGAAGGGGAGGTCGGCGAGCGCGTTCATCAACTTCTTGCCCCGGAAGTCGTCGCGGGAGAGGGTCCAGGCCACAACAACTCCGAAGAGTGTCGTCACAACGAGAGTGCAGATCGTGATGATGCCGGTGAGCAGAAAGGCGTGCTGCACCCGGGCGTCTGAGAACGTCTCGGAGAAGATGCCGAGTCCGGGACGGAGTGCGACGTAGGCAATGCCCACGAGGGGTGCCAGCAACAGGACGGCGACATAGAACACCGCCAGGCCCAGCAGCGCCGCGCGCACCCTCTTCCGGCGTCTTTGCCCGGCGAGAATGGCGCCTGATGTAGTGGCCATCAGACTTCGCTCGCCCTGTTGAGCAGCCTCTGGGTGAGCAGCACGAGGACAAAGGACACTGTGAAGAGGAAGACCGCAATGGCAGCCGCCTCTTCATAGCGGAGCTGACTGGTCAATTGGAAGATAAGAAGTGGAGCGGTGGTCGTCTTGGGCAGGTTTCCGGAGACGATGGCGACCGAGCCGAACTCGCCGACGGCGCGGGCGAAGGTCAACATTGCGCCCCCCCCGATAGCGGGGGTCAACGCCGGCAGAATCACCCGCCGAAAGGTCGTCCAGCCGTTTGCTCCCAAGAGATAGGAGGCCTCCTCCTCACCGGCGTCCAATTCCAGCAGGACGGGCTGGACGGTACGGAGAACAAACGGCAGCGTGATGAACAACAGGGCCAGCATGATCCCCGGCCAGGCGAAGATCAGCCTGATCCCGGCGCTCTCCAGGGTGCTGCCCAGAGGCGACACGGGCCCGTAGAGCGCCGCCAGCATCACTCCGGTAACCAGGGTGGGAATCGCGAGCGGCAGATCGGCGAGGGTGCTCAACAGTCCTCTGCCGGGAAACTTGTAGCGAACCAGAAC
>JACDCD010000048.1 GCA_013694625.1 Actinomycetota bacterium
CTCGGACACGAGTTCCTCGATGGAGTCCGGGCAATCAATGGGGGACGGATGGATGGGTTCGACCTCATCCCGATCGGTGGTGCTTCGCTCGACGGATACACGTCGTTCACGAGGGAAGGGATACCGAATTACTGGGCCTACGCCGACAACTTCGTGCTCGGGGATCGAACCTTCTCCCCGATGTACGGCCCGACCTTCCCGGCGCATCTATACACGGTTGGCGCGCAGGCCGGCAGGGTGACCGGTAACAAACTGAACCGAGGGCTCTTCTCGAGAGAAAAGAACGGCCGCGTCGGCGCCTACTGCTCCGACCGAGGCGAGACCATCAATCGCTTCAGAAGGCTATCGCCCACGGAGCGCAAGATCGTAATGGACGCGGAGGAAACCACCGACCTCGACCGAATCGAGGAGTACTACGAGGTCGTGCAGCCCTGCTTCGACTTCAGAGTTCTGCCGGACGAGCTCAATGACGCCGGGATCTCGTGGCGCTACTACGCCACGCCGGGTGATTGGCGAAACGCATTGCATGCGATCAAACACATCAGGTACTCGAAGTACTGGGGACCTAACGTCGTTACGCCTCAGCAGGCCACCGAAGATGTAAGACAACAGCGGCTGAAGGAGGTTTCCTGGGTGATTCCACCGACGGGCTTCAACGACCATCCGGGAGCGGGGACGAGCGTCTGCAAGAGCGAGAACTGGGCCGTCCGATACATCAACGCCATCATGCGCTCGAAGTACTGGAAGAGCACCGCCATCTTCATGTCGTGGGACGACTTCGGGGGGTTCTTCGATCATGTTCCTCCCCCGCACTACGACGTCATGGGTCTCGGCCCCCGCGTCCCGATGCTGATCATCTCCCCTTTCGCAAAAGCGGGATACATCGACCACACAACCTACGAGCTGTCGTCGGTGGTTCGCTTCATCGAAGACATCTTCGGTCTCGAGCAGTTGACCCGGCGAGACCGCCAGTCCAGCAGCATGTTCAATGCATTCAATTTCCGCCACAAGGTGAACGCAGAAGAGCGCAAGCTCCTACTCCCGCTCCGAAAGTGTACCGGCCTGCCTGTGGATTCGACGATCTCCTACAGAAAAGGGTGGCGAGCCTTCGCCGCCGCCCAAGACTGAATCTGCCCGGGGCCATCTTCACGACGATTGCTGGAGAAGCGCAAATCCGGCCCACACCGCATGCCTTGATATCCTCCTCTCGAAGCGCGTAAATCGCCTGCGGTAAGACAGGGGGAATCATGGACGAGCAACACAGCGGACGGCCCAGGCCGGTAGATCGCTGGACGCCCGATCTATCCAATTGGCCCGATCTGACCGTCGTCTACCTCGGAATGAAAGTGAAGGAACCCCGTGGGATAAAGACGCTGCTGAGTTTTGGTCCGAAAATCAACAAGTCCGTCGCCGATCGCCCGGACGGCCTGCTGCTTCACGAGAACATGATCTTTTCGCTCTGGCCTCTTCATGTCGGGATGCGACAGTACTGGCGCGACTACGAGTCGCTTGAACGATGGACGCGCTCCGGGGCCCACAAGGAGTGGTGGCGGTCCTTCGTTCGCAACTCCGGGGGCACGGGTTTCTGGCACGAGCTCTACAGCCGCAACGGTGAGATGGAGGGTACCTTCCTCGACATGGACGGGATGGGCATGACCAAGTTCGCGCCGACAGTTCCCACTAAGGGCACGATGTTCTCGGCGCGCCGACGCCTGCGGCGCCAGGGCGAGGCCGAGGAATCTCCCGTTATCACAGAGGAAGAGCTGTACGGCGCGCCGAAATAAGTCGGCGCTTCTCTTGCACTCTCTTCCAACCCCACGCCGTTATCGAAGAAGCCGCGATTCTGTGGGCTCGTGCCAAGCCCGCTCCTCCGAGGCGAGCGCTCGCTCTACCCAAGGGGCTAACCTGCGCCGGACGAACCGGGGTTTCTGGAAGGCTATACTTCGTCAACAACCAGAGAGTTGCCGAATTGCTGGGGCCTGGTACCAAGTCACGGGGAAGAGGGGATTGATAGGATGGCTTCCACCTCAAAAAGGCATCTTCGCAGGCCCGCCCTTACACTTGCCATAGCGCTAGCTGTAATAGCAGTGACGGCGGCATGCACGGCCGACTCCGGAGGCGGCGGCGGAGGACCAGTCGAAATCACGTTACTCGATCATCAAGAGCCGCGCGTCGAGCTGCTGAAGAAACTTCTTCCTCAGTTCGAGCAAGACATGGAAGAGCAAGGCAAGAGTATCTCGGTCAAGCTGCTCGAGGGGCCGGCCGAAGATACGCAGTTCGCCACCAAGCTGACCCTCGACTACAACTCTGGCAACGCGCCCGACGTCGCATCATTCGGCAATAGCAGCACAGTGGATTTCGCAACCAGCGGTTTTCTGCTCGACCTTACTCCGATGACCGAGGAGTGGACCGACTGGGACGAACACTTCTACGAGCAGCTACGGGAAGAGTTGGTGCAGCCAGATGGCAAGACCTACGCAGTCCCACGTGAGGCTCAGATCGTTCAGCTCTTCTACCGCAAGGACGTGCTGCAATCGGACGGCATCTCCACCGCACAACCGCAGAGCTGGGACGACCTACTCGATCGCATGACGCAGGTGACACGCAAATCTGGTGAGCCATCACTGCTCTTCCCCGCCGGTGAGGCTTGGGGCGGCGGGACGTTTTTCGAGGGCTTCATACACCTGATGCTGGGGACTGATAGTTCGCTTTACGACGCTGAGGAGTCCAAGTGGATCGTCGCGAGCCCGGGCCTAACAGACGTTCTCAGCTACTACGAGTCGCTCACCGAAGCCGGCGTCATGCCGGTCGATCCGCTGCTGAACCCGGAACCGTGGGTGCCGACCAAGTACGAGGCCTTCCCCAAGGGAGACTTGGTGGCGACAACCTGCGGTACGTGGTGCTGGATCTTCGACTGGGGACCCGAGGGCGCAGCTCCAATCGACGGCCTGTTCAAGAAGGTCTCGACTTGGGAGTTCCCGACGGAAAACGGCGACGACACCTTTGTGTGGGGTTCGAGCGGGTGGGTGTGGGCCATCTCCGCCGACACGGAGAACCCCGAGGAGGCGTGGGAGCTGGTCAAGTGGCTGGCGAGCGGCGACTTCATGGCTCAGAACGCGGTGACCGTTGGCGCTGCGTCACCGCGCGACGACCTCAGAAACGTGCCACCCTACAGCGACTATGACTTCTTGATCGATGCCGAACGCCAGCTCCCCAAGGCACGTTCGTTCGTTGCGCTACCTGGTACGGACAAAATCGTACAAGCCGTTGGTGAGGCGACCGAGGAGGTCATCACCGGCCGGATGAGCGGCGAAGAAGCAGCGGAGTTCCTCGCTGAACGGGCCACCGAGCTTCTCGGAGAAGAAAACGTCAAGTCTCTTTAGCGCGCAGCGTTGGGTGTCGTTCGGAGGCTTCAACCCGTCTGAAGCGATAATCCGAAGGGAGGGATCATGAGGCGGGTTGACGGCTGGCGGGACCGGTTGACCGTCATGGCCTTTCTCGCGCCCGCGCTGATACTCATAGGGGTCTTTCTGGTGTGGCCTGCTCTCTGGGCGCTCTACCAGAGCTTTACAAACAGAGCGCTAATCGGGCTTACCGCCATGAATCCCTCGTTCGTCGGACTCGATAATTACACGCGCTTGTTGGCCGACGGAGATTTCTACGCCTCACTATTGCGCACCGTCACGTTCGTATTCTTCTCGGCGATCGTCGGCCAAACACTTTTCGCGTTCCTGATCGCCTATCTGATGGCCAATCGACCTGGATGGAGGCTGCGCGCCGTGCCAATATTCGCGGTCATCTTCGTGCTGCCCCTCGCAGTGCCAGAGACCGTCGCCGCGTTGACCTGGGCGAGCATGGTCAATGGAACCGAATCCGGACTCATCAACCGCATGATTGGAATCCTCGGAGCCGGTCCCATCCAGTGGCTTCAAGACTACGCCATGGAGACGGTCACCATCGTGAACATCTGGCGCGGATTATCGTTCGCAATGGTTCTGTTCATCGCGGCGCTGGAGGGAGTGCCGCGCGACGTGCTCGAGGCGGCCATGGTGGACGGGGCCAGCGCATGGCAACAACTCCGTCGTGTAACCATCCCGCTTCTCAGACCGCAGATCCTCACCTTCTTGATGCTCACAACGATTACAACCTTCGGGATCTTCGGCCTCGTTTACTTCCTCACGCGCGGCGGGCCCGGCAACGCCACGGAGATCGTCGGCATCTACATCTACAACCAGGCGTTTCAGTTCTTCGAGATTGGCTACGGGAGCGCCGCGGGCGTCCTGCTACTGGCCATTCTCCTCGGCCTGGGCACCTACTACGTGCGGTTGATGAGGGACCAGGTATGAGCGTCGATGTCAACTCCGAACAAAAGGTCGCGTCGGGCGATCGCCTTCGGACATGAAGGGGTCGTCGAGCCGCCACAGCACCGGCAAGATCGGGGCCTACCTCCTGCTAAGCGCGCTCGCCCTCTTTGCCCTGATTCCCTTCTCCTGGCTGTTGCTTGCGGCCTTCGATAGCGATGCATCGATCTCCGTCCAGGTGCCCAAGGCTTGGACACTCGGGAACTTCACCAACCTGTTCGCCAACGAAGACGGCTTGCGACTAATGGCCAATAGTTTGATCTACGCTGGTGGAGCGACCATCATCCTCGTGGTAGTCACCACCTTGGCCGGGTACGCGTTGTCGCGGTATGACTTTCGCGGTCGCCGCGTGCTGATGCTCGGGATTCTTCTCACTCGTGTCATCCCTCCGACTGCGACCATCGCTCCTTTGTACGTTATCGCGACCGATCTCGGCTTTCTCAACACCTACCATGGCGTCATTCTGATACTTGCCGCTATCGAGGCGCCTCTGGCCCTGTGGATAATGAAAGGCTTCTTCGACACCGTACCGATAGAGATCGAAGAGGCCGCGTGGGTCGACGGCGCCAACCGACTGCAGGCCGCCTTCCGGGTGGTGCTACCACTGGCCGGCCCCGGTGTTGGAGCCGGCGCGCTCATC